>CAZESH010000496.1:0-1536 GCA_964514665.1 uncultured Caryophanales bacterium | reverse complement strand
TAACGGACTGCCCGGATTTTTCTCCTTCCACTTTTTTTCAATATAAAGCAGTGTTGTACCCAGCTGGCCGTCCTCGGTTTTCACAATCAGTTGACGGATATATTTTGTATTTCGATAGAGAATAAGCGGTTCGATTTGATCGTACAGGGATCGCGTGTGAAAATCCCGCACAACACCAACAATGGTAAATCCGCTTCCATAATCTTGGACTGCCTTTCCTACAGGATTTTCAATATTTTTATATCTGACAAAAGCCTCGTTAACAAGCGCATATTTATATTCGGCATAGGGAGAATCATCAAGTATCGGCTTCTCTTCTGAGAACGATTCGCCGTCAATGATTTGAATGCCCAGCGCCTCAATGTAATTATAGTCTATATTATTATGCTCCCGAATAGCATCAAAATCCGTAATTTCATCCCTTGATGAGGCACTCCGCATAAGCCAAAATTTGTTTCCCGTTTCGGAATCGGTCACCAGCATGGATCCAGCAAGCATAGTATTAAATGCGGGCGGGTCTGCCATACAGCCTGTCACATACCGAATGGAGGGATGCATCTTCAATTCGTTCTTCAATATTTCATAGTTTGACTGGGCAGATCCGTCATCAAGACGTATTGAAATCACATTTTCCTTTTGAAAGCCCAATGTCGCGTTATCCCGTAAAAACACCGTTTGTCTCTCTGTCACAATCGAACAGATAACAAGCCCGATAAAAATAGCCATTTGAATGGCAATAAGCGTATTTCTAAAATAGCTCCTCTTCCCGACACCGATATTTTGCTTCTTGATAATATGGACAGGATGAAATTTTAGGAAATAAGATACCACATATCCTCCTGCCAATATACCGACAAGCAGTGTGATTCCGAACATACCCAGAAGAAGTCCGATATTTTCCAAAAAATTGACACTCAGACTGACATCCAATAACAGATTGATTTTAGGTAAAACCATCTCGATAATGATGATGGCCAAAGGCAGTGCGCAAAAAGCGATCCATGCCGATTCAAATAGCATCTGCTGAATGAAATGGTGACGGTGAGCGCCAACCATTTTGCGCAATCCAATCTCTTTCATCCGACTGGCTGATTGGGTTGTTGTCAGAATAACATAATTGATCATGGCAATGAGGATAATGAAAAATCCGATAAATGAAAGAAAAAGAACTTTTTTCGGATTGCCCTGCGGTTCGAATTGCAAATTGACAGGTGTGCTTGACAGATGTACATCCGTGATCGGTTGGAGATAAAAATCGAAAGGATACAGATTGAATCGATTTTTATTGCGCAAAACGAGATCGGCAAATTTCCCTTCCAAATCTTCTGGATCGATACCGGTTTTAAGCAGAATATAGGTATAAACTGAATTATAAAGTAGAGGGTAATAATGAAAGCGAAAAGCAACGCACCTTGCCAGGTGTAGAAGTAGATGCCCAAGCAGATACCGGCAAGCAAACTATAAATAAGGGGTCTGGTGCTAACCGCCCAGTCCCGGTGCTTGAGGTGGTTTAAAGTTAAGTTTCTTTCTCTGGCA
>CAZESH010000495.1:0-1542 GCA_964514665.1 uncultured Caryophanales bacterium | reverse complement strand
CCCTGTCTCATCCGTAAATTGTTTGACAATTGGCGCCAGCGTCCCCTCCGTGTCAACCAGCAGCGCCGTGATTTCCTGTCCTTTCAATGATGGGTCGTTCGTTTTATCCCAGCTTAATTCGTTCGCATTGGGCGTGCTGGCTGCACTGTTCCCTCCACTGCTGTCTGTAGTGGCGCTGGCTTTCGGGGAAGCGCTTTCACTAGCTGATGAATTTGATTTTGGTACCGCGCTGCATCCTGCAATCAGCGCTGCAATCAATAATCCGACCGAAAGTGCTTTGAGACTCTTTTTTAACATAAGACCCCTCCTGAATTCGATGTATAATGTTTATAACATTATAGAACAAGTATAAAATTTGTTATTATAACAGTCAATAAATAAAATTATTTAATTCAAATTTTCTGAATTTAAAAGGGTCATATTGGATAAACGCCCCGCAATACCTATATAACGCGTCAAAATACATCAAAATTCGTCAAATAAAACCAAAAAAAATCCAAAATGGATCATTGCATAAAAATATTTGTAATAACATTTTTAATTCCCTCTGATCTCATCCGAGATCCAAATATGCAATGACCTTTTCCAATGTCAAGTCACTTATAGCGGTATTTTTGAAATAGTAGAAAATATTAAATAATAGACGGTAATCTTCCATCGTATCCAAAGTGACTCGAATATCGGGACGGGATAATGGGTTCTGCGGCAAAAGCCGGCCGATTTGAAATAAATTTGAATTTCTTCTGATGTAGGAAGTAACGTGCTCGCGGTCATGCAGCTCCGACGCCATTTTATCGGCTGTCAATAATGCCTCTTTCGCTACAATCTCGACACCTGAACCGTATGGAATGTTCTCAAAATACACATAGTCATCATGATCCGCCATCATTTTTTCGATTCCCCGATCAATGAATCCCGGTTCGGTTAACGGATTATCCGCAGTTACCCTGACGATGATATCCGCCCGGGATTGTTGAACAACTCCGCAGAATCTCCCCAGAACATCATCCAGGCTTCCTCTGAAGACAGGTACATTCAATCTGTCGCATGTCTGCTCGATCGGATCATCCGTACCATGATCCGAAGTGGCAACCCATATCTCGCCGGCCCTGCCCGCCAACCTGATTCTTTCCACCACTCTTTCCAACACGGGTTTGCCGTACAGATCCATAAGCACCTTTCCAGGCAATCTCGCGGAAGTGAAACGGGCTTGGATGACCGTAATGATTTTCTTTTCGTTTACCAAGCCGTCCATCCTCCATCCACACTGATGTTTTGTCCCGTGACATAGCTGGAAGCTTCGGAAGCCAGGAAAACGACGGCTCCTTTTAATTCATGCGGTTGGCCAATGCGGCCCAAAGGCGTTTTACTGCTTAGTTGTTCGATAAACCATGCATTCCGTTGAACGGCTTCTTGCGGGAACGGACCCGGAGAAACGGCATTCGATCGAATGCCGTATTTGCCATAATGACAGGCGATGTATTTGGTGAATTGGATAATGCCCGCTTTTCCCGCTCCATAATTTGCCGGATTGTCAAAACC
>CAZESH010000494.1:0-1558 GCA_964514665.1 uncultured Caryophanales bacterium | reverse complement strand
TTATTCAGGGAATCGTTCCCGCTTTTGATCTTCTCCAGCAGCAAGGAAGCGGCGTTGCGGCCGATTTCGTAATTGGGCTGGGCGACGGTTGTCAGCTTGGGAGACAGCCATTCGCACAGCGCCGTATTGTCAAAGCCGATCACGGATACATCCTGCGGGACCGACAGTCCTCTTTCCTTCAAGGCGCGGTATATGCCGGGCGCCATCTGATCGTTGATCGCCAAAATGGCCGAAGGCATCTCCGGCAATTTGAATAGCGGCTGGGTCACCTTATAACCGTAATCGCCGTGCGGCTCACAGTAAACGATATAATCCTCTTTCACTTCAATCCCGTGCTTGGTCAACGCGGATTTATATCCCGAAATCCGGTTGTTTAAAGAATTTAATATGTTTTTGAAGCCTAAAAAAGCGATTCTTCTATGACCCATTTCAATCAGATGCTCCGTGGCCATGAAGGCTCCCTCTTGATCTTTGGAATATACGGAATCAAGTCCTTTAATCCCGTTATGAATCGATACGATTTGAATTTCCATATCGGGCAAAGACTTCAACATCGTCTCGTCTACAAACGTAGCCATGATCACGAGACCTTCCACCCGGCGCTCCACCATGAGATCGATATACTGCCTCTCTTTGTCCGGATCCCATGCCGTATTGCAGAAAAAGGAAGAAAATCCGTTCTCGTTCAAGACATCCTCGATCCCGAGTATGACCTCGATAAAAAACAGGTTGTTGATGTCAGGGATCAGCAATCCGATCGTTTTCGAGCTTTTTCGCAAACCGCGGGCCAGTGCGTTTGGAGAGTAATTGGTGTTTTTGATGATTCTTTCAATTTTGCTTCTTGTTTTTTTGCTTACCGGCGCACTGTTGTTTAATACACGGGAAACCGTGCTTGGCGAAACGCCCGCCATCTCCGCGATGTTTTCTATCGTTAAATGCTTTTTGTCTATCGCCATGTTTTCCTCCGCGCTGTACAATCTCTCGTCTCTCGCAACTGGATTCTATTAAAATTCATCATATCACTAAAATGAAAAGGATTCCATTAATTTATTGCGCCGGTATCCCCGTAGCGTTTCAGACGCAGTAATGCCTGTTCGCGATGACCCATGAAATTTTCCAGCGTGCACAGCCGCTCGGCATATTGACCCACTAACACGCTTGCTTGCGGAGTGCACCGTTGATACGTGCATGTTTTAATAAATTTACCCACCCACAAGCCGCCGGTATAGCGGGCCGCTCCTCTGGTGGGCAGCGTATGATTGGTGCCGATGACCTTGTCGCCATAAGCGACATTCGTCTCGGGCCCAAGAAACAATGCGCCGTAATTGCGCATGTTTTCAAGATAATATTCGGGATTAGCCGTCAAAATTTCAACGTGCTCGCAAGCCAGTTTATCAGCTTCGGCAACGGCCTCTTCCTTACTGTCAACCAGGATAATCATCCCGTTGTCGCGCCATGCCACGGAGGCGACATCGGCGGTCGGCAATTTCTTCAACTGCCGATCGATCTCCAACTCGGTTTCATGTGCCAACTTTTCGCACGTAGTGATCAGAACACC
>CAZESH010000493.1:0-1575 GCA_964514665.1 uncultured Caryophanales bacterium | reverse complement strand
TATCTTCATGAGCGTCTCGTGGGCTCGTATATGTGTATAAGATACAGTCTCGGTCCCGAATACATCGCCGCGGCTGCTAAAGTCGCGGCGGATCTGACAAAGGTTCCAATCGCACTGCATCTTGACCACTGCACAGAATTCCCTCTGATTGTTCGCTGCATTTCTGCAGGTTATACGTCCGTTATGATCGATGCTTCCATGTTTTCGTTCGAGGAAAATGCATCCATGACGCGCAAAGTAGTGGAAATCGCCGATGCCGTTGGAGTCAATGTAGAAGCGGAATTGGGCAAAGTGGGCGGAGTCGAGGACGATATCCAGGTTGCAGAACATGAGGCGCTCCTTGCCGATCCGGAAGAATGTGTCCGATTTGTGGAATGGACCGGAGTGTCAACTTTGGCGCCGGCTATTGGGACAGCACACGGGATTTACAAGGGAGACCCGAAAATTGATTTTGAACGGATACGCCAAATTGCCGCCAAAGTTAATGTGCCGCTTGTCCTTCACGGCGGTTCGGGAATTCCCGAAGAACAGGTGAAAAAATGCATCACACTGGGCATGTCCAAAATGAATGTAGCGACAGAACTTCGCATCGTGTTCTCGAATGCGATCAAACAGGTATTTCGGGAAAATCCTGATGAGAATGATCCCCGCAAATATATGGTTCCTGCCAAAGAAGCGCTAAAAGAAGCGGCCATGCAAAAAATCAGGATATGCGGTTCGATCGGAAAAGCCTGATCGGAAAGGAAACAGAAATGATCGCAACGGTTACTTTGAACGCAGCCATTGACAAGACATACTATATTTCTTCCATAGAAAAGGGAAAAGTGATCCGGATTCCCCGAATGCAAGCGGTGCCTGGCGGAAAAGGCATCAATGCAGCAAAAGTGATCAATCAGCTTGGAGAAGATTGTTTGGCGACAGGGTTCATCGGTGGCAAAAACGGGGAATTCATCGAAGCTGCACTGGATGATTTGGGAATTGCTTATGAGTTTGTGAAAGTGGAAGGCGAATCAAGAATATGTTTGAATATTATCGAAGAAATGACCGGGGATTCCACGGAACTGCTTGAGTCTGGACCGACAGTAAAAGAGAGGGATTTGGAGGAACTGCTCCGCAAAGTCCGCAACATTTCCCTCAAAGCTTCGCATATTGTCATGTCGGGAAGCTTGTCGAAAGGAGCAGATCCTGATTATTATGCTCAATTGATCCGCACAGCCAATCAGGAGGGTGCCCGTGTGATCCTGGATACCAGCGGGGAAGCGTTGGTGAAGGGTGTGGAGGCAAACCCCTTTGCCGTCAAACCTAACGAAGAAGAAGCGGCTAGATTGTTTAAAATGAATGGAATTACCGATGATGCCCTTTTTGGGGAAATTGCCCATCTTTCTTGCATCGGGCCGCAGTGGGTAATTGTGACCCTTGGCGCAAAAGGCTGTGTGGCCGGATTTGAAGGAAAAGTGTACCGGGTGACGTCTCCGTCTGTAGCCGCCGTTAACCCCGTGGGGAGTGGAGATGCTTTTTCTGCGGGGTTGGCAGTCGCATTCAAGCGGAATTACAAGCCCGAAGAATGCCTTAAGC
>CAZESH010000492.1:0-1618 GCA_964514665.1 uncultured Caryophanales bacterium | reverse complement strand
GGTATCCAGCGTCGGCCATATCCAGATCGCCCAAGGTCCGGTCAAACCGGGAGCCGGCGTGCATAAGGATTTGCCTGCTGTCGGCGATATGCATATCACCGGCATTGTCAATGTCGGCGGATTTATGGAATATTTCGTGCTGCAGAACACGCGATTGAATTTGGTCATGCGAATGGCCGAAATTGTCGCGCAATCGCTTTATTATGCCGCCAAAAACGCCCATCATGCCGCTAACGCGGCTATTCAGTCCGATGAATCGCTTCTTTTTCCTCGGGTGTAAGCAAGTATTGCGATTGCCCTTTATCCAGCGGTTTCGCATATATATAGGTTTGTTCCCGGTTATGGATGCCAGACAGCACAAATCCGCTTTTGAATTCATCCACAACCGCTATCGAAAAGCTTAAATCGCTGCTTCCTTCGCCGAAGGCGTTGTATCGGTACATACCGACTCGAGCTTTCATCAGCTTGAACTTTTGCAGCAAATCGTTCAGTCTTTCGATTTGTACATGGCCCTGGTCCTGCAGTTCAGCCAGTTGTTCATGCACGTTTATTAGCGTGCGCTGCAAATCAGGCATACCTGAAGATCCTAGCATTTTGGCAAAATCAAGCTTTATCCGGTTCAGTTTTACCGATAGCCTGACAGTCCAAATGGTTAAAACTAAAATAACTGCAATTGCCGCCGACAATACGATCCATATCAAGTCCGGGCCCATGGCTGCATACTCCCCTTTTCGCTTCTCTCTTTATTTTCCACTTGCGATATGTTCAGCAGCGGCTATCAGCTCATCCACTTCTGCTTCCGTTGTAAAATACCCGACACTTGCTCTTACCACGCCCGATTCCAATGTTCCGATCCGTTCGTGGGTAAGCGGTGTGCAATGATGACCGGCCCTGACCGCGATCTGAAATTGATGATCAAATCGAAATGCAGCTTCGGCCGCATCGACAGACTCAAATTGAAATGCGGCAACTCCCGTTTTGTCTGCTCCCAGCTCGGGGCCGAACAGCTTAATTCCATTAATCCGCATAAGTCCATGCATCAAACGCTGTATGAGCTTCCATTCTTTATTATGGATTTTCTCAACGGTCTCATCCAGCACAAATTTTACGCCTTCATTGAGGCCGGCAATCCCGACCGCATTTTGTGTGCCTGCTTCATAACGATCGGGACGGACAAGCGGTTGATCGATCAGCTCGGATTGGCTTCCTGTGCCTCCGTGCAGCAGCGGCTCGAGCTCCAGATCGGGAGCGATATACAACCCTCCTGTTCCTTGCGGACCGAGCAGCCCTTTGTGCCCTGGAAAAGCCAGCATGTCGATGCCCATCGCTTTAACGTCGATTTCCACAGTTCCCGCGGTTTGAGCGGCGTCGAGCAAGATTTTAATCTTGTTATTCTTTAAAATTTCATTGATCTTGTCCAACGGCTGAATCGTCCCCAGCAAATTTGAGGCATGGCTGAAAACCATCAGTTTCGTATCCGCTCTCACCGCTTTTTTCAGTTCATCAAGCATAACTGAGCCCGTATCGTCAGTAGGGAGATAAGTCAATTCAATACCTCTCTGCTGCTTCAGATATTCAAGCGGACGGCGTACCGAATTATGCTCTGTAACCGTAGTTA
>CAZESH010000491.1:0-1620 GCA_964514665.1 uncultured Caryophanales bacterium | reverse complement strand
GATGCAAGGCATGAGACATGCAGCCGTAGTCTGCTACTGCAAATGTCTCATAACGCAGCAGATTCGGTAAAATCGGCAAGCCCGTAGGGTTTCAAATTGTGGCATTTTCTTTGCCGGCACGCCTATCCCAATGGGTAGTGATTTTCATCAGCAGATTAATTATATAATATTTTGAAATTATTAAATTTATATTATTTTGACACAATTTGAAACGCTCAGTTTAGGTTAAAGAAAAAAGGAAACCACATGGGCACATTCTCCTTTTTATCAAATCTCAGGCTAAAAAGCCGCTTATCCTATCGTATTTTATCGTACATCTTAATATGCAGCGCTCTTTTTACATTCATCGGTACAGTCATCCAGTTATATGTTGAATATCAAAAAGACATGGGTAGCGTTGAAGAAGGGTTGAATCAAATCCGGGAAAGCTACCTTAATTTTATCTCCCTCAGCTTGTGGGATATGGATGAGAGCGAATTGAACATGCAACTGCAGGGTGCGTTATTGCTGCCGGATATACAGTATCTTGAAGTTAGGGAGATCCGTTCAACAAAGGAGGAGGTCTTCTCTGCTGCAGGAATCCATAAAAACGAAGGGGTCGACCACTATCAATTCCCACTTATTTACGAAGCCAGACAAGAAAAAATACACATCGGGAACCTGTATGTAACGGTAAATCTTGAAGGTGTCTATCAACGCCTATATGACCGTGTCGCACTAATCTTAACCACTCAAGCCATTAAGACCTTTTTATGGGCTTTCTGTGTGCTTACTATTTTTCAGTACGTCATCATGCGAAACCTGAATCAAATTGCCGGATACCTGAAACAACTGGACGTGACGCGATTGAATATTCCATTGACGCTGAATCGCAAAATATCAGCTTCAGCCCGGCAAGATGAACTGGAACATGTAGTGATGGCCATCAACAGCATGAGCAAAAACCTTATGCAATCCATAGCTGAACGCCAGCAGGCTGAAGAAGAGTTACGGAAATCAGAAAGATATAAAGAGATTCAGAACCAAATTGCAAACGTCTTTCTCACGATTCCTGACGAAGAAATGTACGGGGAGGTTTTGGCGGTAGTGCTTCAGGCGATGAAAAGTAAATTCGGCGTATTTGGATACATCGAGACAAACGGAGACTTAGTCATCCCAAGTATGACGAGAGAAATCTGGAATGAATGCCAAGTGCCCGGCAAATCCATCGTCTTTCCGCAGAACACATGGGAAGATAGCCTTTGGGGAAGATCAATCAAAGAAAAAAAGGCGCTTTTTTCCGATGGCCCCTTTCATATACCCGAAGGGCACATTCCCATTGATCCTTTCCTCACAGTTCCGATCGTTTATGGGAACGAGACCATCGGAATACTTTTAGTTGCCAATAAGGAAAACGGCTACACAGAGGAAGACCAGAGGTTGCTTGAGAGTATTACCGGTTATATCTCACCTATCCTTAACGCCAGGCTGCAAAGAGACCGGAAGGAGCAAGAGCGGAAACTGACGGAGCAGGCGCTGAGCGGGAGTGAAGAACGGTTGCGGCTGACGCTGGCGGCATCGCAGATCGGCATCTTCGACTGGGACGTCCTGCATGATAGCTGGATTGCTTCGCCCGAATAC
>CAZESH010000490.1:0-1627 GCA_964514665.1 uncultured Caryophanales bacterium | reverse complement strand
CATGCACGGTTTGACGGGGAGTCCGAGGGAGTAATCCCTCGTCTTACCCTACTGTAGAAATAAAGTCGGATCCGTGTTAAGATGATTGGATATTTAACCGATGGCGTAACCGCATCAAGGAGGCAGCATGCTACCGTTATCCTTTTTTTCATTTTTGATGTATTCCGCTCTCAGCGTGATCGTCTTTTACTTGCCTTTATATTTGGAATTCCGCGGACTGCATACCGACAAGGTCGGGATTGTCGTTGCCGCAGGCTCGTTTATCTCCATTTTTGCCCAACCGTACTGGGGGTATCTCAGCGACAAGAAGAAAACGGTGAAAACAATCCTGATGATCACCTTGGCCGGCTCGCTCTTGACCAGCTTCGGTCTGTTCTCGGCGAGAACGTTTTTGCTGTATGTGCTGCTTAATCTCTTGTTTTTCTTTTTTCAATCCGCTGTTGTGCCGCTGACGGACAGCTTGACGCTGTCCTATGCCCAGCAAAACAACCGCAACTATGGAAGCTTTCGCTTGTTCGGCGAGGCGGGAGTCGGTGTTTCCACCTTGCTGGTGGGCATGCTGATGACTGCAGTCGGCATGTCGCATCTCTGGACTGTTTTTACGCTGTTGATGCTGCTTACGATCGCTTCAGGCTTCTTTTTGGCGGATACCCGCGCCGTTCAAGCGCCGATTAATCTGAGAGCTTTGGGACAACTGTTTCGCAGGGCGGATTTGCTGTGGTTTTTTCTGCTCGTGCTTATCGTCGCCATTCCCCACCGCATGAATGACAGCATGCTGTCCATGTATTTGAGCAGCATGAATGCGACCAAGACGCAGTTCGGTTTGGCTTGGACGGTGGCTACCTTCAGCACCGTACCGGTGCTGTTTATGTCCGGCAAGCTGATTCGCCGCTTCGGCGAGCTGCCGGTTTTTACATTCGCCGCTATTGCCTATATGATCCGCTGGACCATATACAGCTTGGCGGGCAGCCCTTCCGCACTGATCGCGGGGCAGCTGCTGCACAGCCTGTCGTTCCCGCTGTTTCTGGTGTCGTCGATCCACTATTTGGCCAAGATTGTTCCGCCGGAAATGAGGTCGACGGGGCAATCGGCATATGCGGTTGTGTTTGGCGGTCTGGCCGGCATCATCGGCAGCGCCGGAGGCGGGGCGGTGATCCAAACGTTCGGCCCGCATACGGCATACGGCATCGGCGGGCTGTTCGCACTGCTGGGAGCCGCTGCCGCCTATGGTACGATTCATTACAATCGAAAGAACGGAGAGCGCTATTCAGCTTTGCGGCTTCCGAGCGCCTCCGCTTCCTCGGAGCAGATATCGCGGGCGGAATAAATTGTATTTTTCAGAATTTATGGTTGTCAGACAGGCTAAAGCGGAGATCCATGCCTAACTTTTCCGACTATAGCTTTGCTGGAGCCTGCGGGCGCCTTTAACGATACGCATGAAAAGTGGAAAAGCGCCGGAAAAATCCGCGATTTTCTGCAGTGCCATATGACCGACGGCAGTGTCATTTTCAAGGACGAGGAAGGCCGTATCGGATTGCTGTTCTCATGGGCCCAAAAGGATGAATTCGATGTGCTGCTGCGAAAATTGCGCGATTCGTACGCGCTGCCGGCAACGATAGGAGTGGGC
>CAZESH010000489.1:0-1630 GCA_964514665.1 uncultured Caryophanales bacterium | reverse complement strand
ATTGAACCGGGAACATCGGAAGTGGCTAAAGAAGTGGCCAACAATGATTTGTCGCTGGCCATATTCGAAGGAATAAAGCCCAAGAACAACAAACGTCTTCATATTACCAGCACAAATTTTGATGAACTTCGTTGTATTGAGCTTGTGCAGGAGTCAGATACCGTGGTTGTTATCCATGGCGAAGGAAGTAACGAACTATCTGTATTTTTGGGTGGTAGAGACGACGAACTGGGCGCGAAGCTGAAATCGGTATTGGAGTGGCACGGCTATGCTGTTAAAACTCACGAGAACTCAGATTTACATGGTTTGAATGAAGCAAATATCTGCAACCGCGGTCGTCACGGTGCAGGCATCCAGCTTGAGCTAAGCTCTGGATTGCGTCAGACTTTTTTCCAGTCATTGACAGACAAAGGTCGGAAGAAACCCACAGACGAACTTGTTAGGTTTGCAGCAGCAGTACGAGAGGGTCTTCATAACGCAGGAAAGCTCTAACATCTATAAGGAACCACCGGGACGCCCCTAAAATAATAAGTTTCTATATTATTTGATATATGACATGGTCCTGTCATGCCACGTAAAGCACGTATTGATGCTCCAGGTGCCCTTCATCATATTATTGTAAGAGGGATAGAGCGAAGAAATATATTTGAAGATGACACTGACAGGTTTAATTTCCTGGATCGGCTGGGAAAGATACTCTCGGAAACCGACACAAAATGTTTTGCATGGGCCTTGATTCCCAACCATTTTCACCTTTTGCTGCGTACGGGTGCTTGTCCGCTTTCCACTGTTATGCGCAGGTTACTGACCGGTCATGCAATGACCTTTAATCGTAGACATCGTCGAAGCGGCCAGCTTTTTCAGAATCGTTACAAATCGATTCTCTGCCAAGAAGATACATATTTACTTGAACTTGTGAGATATATTCACCTTAATCCATTTCGCGCCAAGCTTGTTACTGACATAAAAGCTTTGGATAAATATCCTTTTTGCGGGCACTCAGTTATTATGGGGAAAAAGAAAAAAGGTTGGCAAGATGATGCTTATGTTTTGAAACTGTTCCATAACAAGAGATCAATTGCACGACACCGTTACAAAAAATTCGTTCAGAAAGGCATTATAGAAGGAAAGTGCCCTGACCTCACCGGAGGGGGGCTTATGCGCAGCAGCGGTGGCTGGGCAGTTATCATGTCTCTTCGGCGGGCAAACATCCACTTGAAAAGTGATGAGCGTGTGCTTGGCGATTCTGATTTCGTTGAACGGGTTTTAAAGATTGCTGATGAGTCTCTTGAACGCAAATACCACTTAAAGTCGCAAGGATATGATATAGATAAGCTTGCCGAAGAGTGGCTGATATTTTTTCTATAGACCCGGAAGAAATATTTGAACCTGGAAAGCAACCAATAAAAGTCAAAGCAAGAAGCCTTTTCTGCTATTGGGCGGTTAGGGAGTTGGGGTTTTCAATGGTGGATCTGGCTCCAAAGCTCAATATCACACAACCGGCTGTCAGTATGAGTACTCAGAGTGGAGAGCAAATAGCATCCGAAAATGGATATTCACTAATCAATGAATAGAATCTTATAATCTTAGGGGCGTCCTGGAAATCCACGTCCCGCAAATTCCTCTCAGA
>CAZESH010000488.1:0-1649 GCA_964514665.1 uncultured Caryophanales bacterium | reverse complement strand
CTTCCGAAGTGCAACGGCCGACGAAAGCACTGAAGGGATTTAGGCGCGTGCATATTCCGGCCGGAAAAAGCCTGACGGTCACACTGCCCTTAAAAGCGGAGGATCTGAAGTACTGGAGTGAAGCACAGCAGGCCTTTGTGCTGGAAAAGGGGGAGGTGCGCCTGATGATTGGCGCAGCTTCCGATGATATCCGGCTGACCACCAACCTGACGGTTCGATAGCCCTTACGCCCCGGCTGCGCTGTGGCTCCGGGGATTCCATTCGTCATTCGTGCGGTTCTTCTGTCGTTCTCCACAAAATGGAATCGAACCGCGGATGAACACGGATTGGCACGGATAAAATCCGCGTGGATCCGTGCAGATCCGCGGTTAAATTTCTTTCAAAGCCGTAATTTATCTTTTTGTCGCCTTTGAGCCGGGATTTTTTGTAAAGCGCTTTGGTATGAACAATCCCTTGCGGTCGGAATTAAGAAAACACGCTCGCATTATGTCTTTTCCCGTCCATGAAAGCTCCCTTTCCATCTGACGGGAAATCATCGGAAAGTGTCTTATTTTGTAGAGATGTTCCTCAATCGGATCAAGCGGTTCTTCTGTCGTTTTCCACAAAATGGAATCGAACCGCTTCAGATTCACCGGCGCGGAGTAGCGGCGGAGGCTCTTGTAGCCGGCTGTGTTGAAGTAGACGTCGAAAAAGGTCATCACAAGTTCACGGATGGTTCGATAAACAGGCTCGCGTGCGCGCAGCATGGTTGTATTGGACTTGGCAATTGCGCCCCAGCCATGAGAGTGGTAAACGGCTATGACGTGATCGTCATCGTCTATCGCCTCCAGGTCCACTATTAAAGGAGTATATCCAAGAGTTTCGAGCGCTGCAGCTGCGTAAATGGCTCCATCGAAGCAATTGGCGGTTTTTGTCTTTTCTATGATACGCGGAGACCTGGCGCCTCCCTCGTAGCGATATTTCAGTTTGTCGAGAAACTGCTGAATTTCTGCCGGATTTTTGAATCGTCGCATCTCTGATTCCTTGAATGAAATCGCGATTGTAATCGAAAAAAACAATCCGTGAATAGAAAGAAATATTCTGTCGCTCGCCCGATCCGCATACAATTGTCCGATGCGTCTGGACATCGAATTCTCTGATCACCAGCCAAATCCATTATAAAATCCGATCCGCAGTCGCTATAATGCCCGTATTTGGGAGCAACTCAATAACAGCTTATCCGACGCACGGCGTGGCATTATGCACGCGCAGTCAATCAGGATCAAGGAGGCATGCTGCAATGACTACAAAAAACCTCAAAGCCCAACTGGTTATTCTCGGCGGCGGCGGCGCCGGCCTGGCAGCGGCAATTGCGGCTGCCGAAAATGGATGCAAAAGCATCATAGTCCTCGAGAAAGCCGGTTCTGCAACCGGCAGCACGGGCATGGCCCATGACATTTTCGGGGCGGAAAGCCCGGTTCAAAAACGGCTGGGTATCGATGCTCCTAAAGATCTTCTTTTTAAAACAGCTATGGAATGGGCTCACTGGACGAAAATCAATCCCAGGGTTGTGCGTGCTTTTATCGACAAATCCGGGGACACCATCGGCTGGCTGGAAAATAAAGGCTTGAGTTTTGAACTCATACAATACTATCCCAATCAAGTTCCGC
>CAZESH010000487.1:0-1688 GCA_964514665.1 uncultured Caryophanales bacterium | reverse complement strand
AATATGCCACGATCATGGTGGCGACGGTACCGATTTTGCTCGTCTATCCGTTCTTGCAGCGCTATTTTGTCAAAGGTGTGATGATCGGGGCCTTGAAGGGTTGAAAACGAAAGGATAGAATAGAATTGCAAACGTTTTCAATAACAGTGTGACAGATTTCTGGTGCAAAAGGACAGTGACAGGAGGGATCTTGTGCTGGTCAAAAGAATATGGCGGAAGCGACACAGTATCATACTGACTTGGCTGTTGTCGTATTTGACCGTTCTGTTCGTGCCGATTGGCATCAGCGTGGCCGTATACAGCAAATCGATTCAAACGCTGGAAAGCGAAATCCGCAGGGCGAATGAAACGCTGCTGACGCAGGTACGCGATGTAATCGACAACCAAATCGACAACATCGAGCGGTTGAATACGGAAATTACATGGAACACAAGGGTGCAGGATCTGCTGTACTCGCACAAAAGCCTGGGTGAAACGATGTACACGGCGTATCAGGTTACGAATGATTTGCGCTTATATAAGTCCTCCTATCCCTCGATCGATGAATATTATGTATATTGGAACGCCCAGGATGCGATTATTTTGCCAGGGACGGTGCGCTACAGCAGGCTGGCCTTCGAGACGCTGCACGAGGGGGGAGAGCTGACTTACAATGACTGGATGGGAATGCTCCGAAAGAAAAATTTCAAGGCTTTCATTTCCCTGCCGGACATGGATTCCGGAACGAAGAAGAACACGTTAGCCTACATCACCTCCCTGCCCGGAGGCAAAGACCCCAACCTGGCGATAGGCAGCGTCGTGATCATGATGGATATCCAGAACCTGCTGCAAACCGTGGCCAGCAAAGCATTTTTCAAAGGCGGCGCGGTGTATATTCTGAACAAGGACAATCGTGTTCTGCTCTCCAATACGAAATCCAATCCGCGGCTTTTATCCTTCGCAACGCAATTGAAAGACGATTCGGGATTCTTCTATGAGCGCTACAACGGTTCCGATTCTGAAATTTTCTACATAAAATCCAAATCTGCCGATTTAAAATTGGTTTCCATCGTTCCACGGTCGCTGTTTTGGAAGAAGGCGGAATATCTTCGCACGCTTACTTATCTCAGCTTGCTGATCAGTCTGATCGGCGGAGGGGTTCTGGCATTTATTTTCCTCAGGAGAAATTATTCTCCGGTGAATCGCCTGATCCAGTCTTTTGCCGACCGCTCGAAGTCCGCGGAAAGCAAAGTGTCGAATGAATTCAGATATTTGCAAAACATGATCAACCAGTCTTTGGCCGAGCATGAGCAGACCAAGCTGCGTTTGAAGCAGCAGAACAATATATTGAGATCCAACATGCTGGGCAGGCTGTTGAAAGGCAAATTGAACGGGCAAATTCCGCTGGACAGCGCATTGACCGTATTCGGCATCAGATTTGATTCCGAAGATTTCGCAGTCTTGATGTTTTATTTTGAGGATAACGACGCCTTTTTCTCCCGTTTGCGGGACATGGACGAGAATGAGAAAGTAAAGCTGCTTTATTTTGTCAGCACCAATGTTGTGGAGGAATTGACCAGGCGCAAGCATGCCGGTTATGTGGCGGAGATTGACGATTTTCTCGTTTGCCTCGTCAATTTTCGGACGGGAGACGGTGAAGACAGGCGGAAAGAAGAGCTGCTCGGCATTGCAAGCGAGTCGCAGCGCTT
>CAZESH010000486.1:0-1706 GCA_964514665.1 uncultured Caryophanales bacterium | reverse complement strand
TAATGGTATGAACCCACTCTCTTTTTAAGTGTCCTTGACAAGGGGTCCAGATTAGGGGTTTGAAATCTCCAGTCTCTTTTTTGTTTTGGCCTGCGCGTGATTTTCCCCGTTCGCTTTGGTAAACTAATGTGGATTGAACTTGTATTAAGGAGGAAGCGCATGAGACCGGACGGAAGAAAAACCAATCAATTAAGAACAATATCGATCACACCACGCACTAACAAATATGCGGAAGGCTCCGTATTCATCGAGATCGGGGATACGAAAGTGATCTGCACCGCTTCGGTGGAGGAAAGGGTTCCTCCTTTTATGAAGGGACAGGGCAAAGGCTGGGTAACCGCCGAATACTCCATGCTCCCGCGTGCAACCCAGGTGCGAAATCAGCGAGAAGCCGCAAGAGGGAAATTAAGCGGCCGCACGATGGAAATTCAAAGATTAATCGGAAGGGCGCTTCGTTCCGTTGTTCACTTGGACAAATTGGGGGAGCGGACGATTACGCTCGATTGCGACGTGATTCAAGCCGATGGCGGCACGCGAACGACCTCCATTACCGGAGCGTTCGTGGCATTGGTCATGGCTGTTGACAAGATTGCCAAGGAACACCGCCTTGCCGTTTATCCGATCCACGATTTTTTGGCTTCGGTCAGTGTCGGCGTAATTCAGGACGAGCCGTGCCTGGATCTGAATTACGAAGAGGATTCGCGGGCCAAGGTGGATATGAATGTGGTAATGACCGGCGGCGGGAAATTCATCGAAATTCAAGGCACCGGCGAGGAAGCGCCGTTTAGCAAACAGGAGCTGCAAAGCCTGCTTGAGCTTGGCGAGAGCGGCATATTATCGATGATCGAAATTCAAAAAGAAGTGCTCGGCCAAGAAATCAGCAATAAAATATTGGGAGCAGCATCCGATGCGATTCGCAAATGACACTTGGGTAGTGGCTACAAGGAATCGCGGGAAATCACAAGAATTTGCGGCAATGTTCGCCAAGCTCGGCATCCGGATCCGCGACCTTAATGATTACAGCGGACTGCCCGATATTGTGGAAGATGGAGAAAGCTTTGCGGAAAATGCCGAGAAAAAAGCCGCAGCGATTGCCAAAATTTTAAGGCTGCCGGTTTTGGCGGATGACTCCGGACTTTGTGTCGATGCTTTGGCAGGAGCACCCGGCGTTTTCTCTGCCAGATATGCAGGTGAGCCGAGCGACGATCAGGCCAACAACCGCAAGCTTCTGCATGGACTGGCAAAGGAGCCGCCAATCAGGCTGCAAACGGAGCGTGGAGAAGCTTTTGTTTCTCTAAGCGGGGCTGAATTTGTTTGTGTGCTGGCGCTGCATGATCCCGAAAACGAAGAAACGCTGTTCGCACAAGGCGCCGTTCGCGGGCATATCCTGCCGCAGCCGCGTGGAGAAGGAGGATTCGGTTACGATCCGTTGTTTTACCTGCCGCAGTTCGGGCAAACGATGGCGGAGATCAGTGCGGAGCAGAAAAATCGGATCAGCCATCGCGGGCAAGCGCTCCAGGCTTTGCTGAAAAAACTGGCGGATTGATATGGAGAGGGATTTCTATCCTGTCGGGCGCTCAAAGCTACCGTTTGCCATTAAAAGAGAGGCGAGGATCCGCTTCGGGTGCCGCCTTCTTTCCGACAAGGATGTATTCATGACCAGTCCGAGCCTAAAGAGACCAAGAACCATCGAAGCATATGCTTAA
>CAZESH010000485.1:0-1732 GCA_964514665.1 uncultured Caryophanales bacterium | reverse complement strand
ATCACGCCCCCTGTCGGACTCAATCTGTTCGTGGTCAGCGGTATTTCCAAGGAAAAACTGGAAGCGGTGGTTAAAGGCGTTCTGCCTTTTATCATTCTGTTTGTCATCGTGCTGGCGCTTCTCGTCATTTTCCCTCAAATCTCGCTCTACCTGCCGAATCGCATGATGCAGTAAGAATTAACCCAAAAAAGAAGCGAGAGGCTGAATACCCTCTTCGCTTCTTTGAATTTGATTGGTTACATGACGGAGCGTTTTTGCGGTTTTCTGGCAAAAGCCTGGTTCAAATTCTCCAGCATTTTTTCCGTTACGGTTCCGCTTCCTTTATGAATCATCAGCACCCTGACCTTTTTCTTGCCCCATTCCCGGTAAACCTGTTCCTTGGTCTCAAAATACAGGTCGATCTTGTGACCTTTGATCGCCGATCCGGTGTCGGCCACAATCCCGTACCCGTATTCAGGGATGTAAAGCAGCGATCCGATCGGAAATATTGCCGGGTCGGCCGCTATTGTGGAAACCGAATCGCGCCGTACCCTGACCCCGGAATATGTGATGCCATACTCGGGATTGCCCTTGTCTTTTCCGGTCGATTCAGGACCCGCATAATATCCCGTGGCCACAACTTCAACCTGCTTGATTTCAAGCATCCTTCCATCCGAGCCGAGAATGCCGGGAAGTTCCTCGGGGATCGGAACATGAAGGGGAACATTCGGGATTGCCCCTGCGTATTTCGGTGAAAATACCATAAGTGAAGCTTTTTTCCGGGTCGCATCCTGAATTATTGGAGCTGGGTGCGAGTGCGTGATTTCTAGCCGGGCAGAATCCGGTTCGCGGTAAATTTTTCCGAATTCAATCGCGCCTAATGCAGTCATGAGCATCAGAATAAGCATGAACACGCTCACCCAGCGAGTATGACTGATTTTTTCGGATAACATGATTGGATACCCTCCCCCTTATCCAAGAGGGTGTCCAATTTTTTCATCTATTATACTTTCAAAACGATCCTCATTTTCATTTATTCCACAGATTTTTCCTTGATGTCGGCGAGGATCATTTCCGCCGCTTCGGCAATGCTTTTTGCGCCGAGATCGCCTTTGCCGCGGCGTCTGACCGAAACCGATTGGCGGTTCATTTCGTTTTCTCCGACGACGAGCATATACGGAATTTTATCTAGCTGGGCGGCGCGGATTTTGTAGCCGAGCTTTTCGTTGCGGTTGTCCGCTTCGACACGGATGCCTTCAAGCTGCAGCTTTTCCGCAACTTCTGAGGCGTAGGCGTCATATGCGGAAGAAACCGATAGCACCTTGGCCTGCAGCGGAGACAGCCATACCGGCAGCGCTCCGGCAAAATTTTCCAGCAGGAATGCGGTCATTCTTTCCATCGTACTGATGATGCCGCGGTGAATCACGACCGGACGGTGCTTTTGTCCGTCTTCCCCGACATATTCGAGCTCAAAGCGCTCCGGCAGCAGGAAATCAAGCTGTGCCGTAGACAAGGTTTCCTCCTTGCCGAGCGCAGTTTTAATCTGCACATCCAGCTTCGGACCGTAAAAGGCCGCCTCGCCCTCGGCTTCGAAAAAGGAGAGCTCCAGCTCTTCCGCCACCTCCCGCAGCATGCGTTGCGACATTTCCCACATGGCATCGTTCGGGAAATATTTCTCCTTGTCTTCCGGATCGCGGTAAGAAAGGCGGAAGCGGTATTCCTTGATGCCGAAGTCCTCATACACCTTTTGAAT
>CAZESH010000484.1:0-1744 GCA_964514665.1 uncultured Caryophanales bacterium | reverse complement strand
GTGATCAAGGTTGTAACAGGATAATCGAGCTGCCAAATAACCACTGAAGAAATGTATGCTTGAGAGTAGGGTTCTGGCTCTGTGCCAGAACCCTTTCGAATTAACTCAGGCCCAAGGCAACCTCTAGGGGGATTTCTGGCAAAGAAATCGAATCCGAAAGAAATCCCCCTGAATATTTAACGGATGCCTGCCCGTAAAATTTGTGTAAAAGTTTTGAATCAAGTATACTTAATGTGGAATTAATCATTAGATAGATTCAGGAGGCGAAAATGGACAAGTTCATTCTTTTTTTACACATTCTTGGCGCGATCGGCATGGGCTTTTATATGCTGCTTCCCTTCCTGTTGAACGGAGCAGGAAAGCTGTCTGCGGAAGCGCGGCTGGGATTTGTGAGCGGATTATATCAAGCGGGCCGAATCGGACAATTTTTATTGATCGTACAGTTTTTGACCGGAGGATATTTAATTTCCAAAGAAAAGTATTCCGTGCTGTGGATGGTTCTGATTCTTGTACTGTTTCTGATTGTTGCCGCCATGACGGGAATGGCAGGGGCGAAGATGAAGAAATTCGTAAAACTGGGTCAAGACAGCGCAGCGGCCGCCCAGATGGCCAAAGCCAAGATGTTCAGCACGATCGCTGCAATCAGCTTTTTAGTAACCGTTGTATTGATGGCTTATCCGATGTATCAAGGTTGATTCAGATTAGAGAATTCCATATGAATCGGCTTCATGCTTTTCTGCCCCAGGCATAAGGGCAAAAGCCGATTTTTTTGACATTACAAATGAAGCGGCTTACATAAGAGTAACTCTATTTGCAGACGGGAGCATATCCGTTATAGTAAAATTAGCTGTTCCACTAAGATTGATCAGATTGCCAAAATTAAATTTAAGGAGTGATGTTCGATGTCTTTTACTTTGTCGCTTTCCAGTCAAGCTCCGGATTTCTTTCTTCCGGCCACGGACGGAAAGACATATTCCTTGAACGATTTTGCCGACGCAAAGGTTTTGGTTGTGTTTTTTACCTGCAATCATTGCCCGTACGTAATCGGATCCAATGAGGTGACGCGCCAGACAGCGGAGAGATTCAACGATCAAGGCGTAAGGTTTGTAGGCATTAATTCCAACAGCGTCAAAACAAATGCGGACGATTCTTTTGAGAAGATGGTCGAAGAAATGAAAAACCATCATTTCCCGTGGATATATTTAAGGGATGAATCGCAGGATGTCGCTTTGGCGTATGGTGCGCTGCGCACTCCGCATTTCTATGTTTTTGATGAAAACCGCAAGCTGGTATATACCGGCCGCGGACTGGATAACCCGCGCGAATCGGCTAAGAGCTCGGTTAACGATTTGGCCGATGCGCTGGCGGAGCATCTGTCGGGAAAGCCGATCTCCAAACCGCTTACGAATCCGATTGGCTGCAATGTGAAATGGGATGGCAAGGATGCGCATTGGATGCCGGCCGAAGCCTGTGATTTGGTATAAATTAAATGAAGTCTTTTTGTCGGGTGGGGGGTATCTTCTTCCGTCGCTCTTGAAACCAGGAAATGGGATTAGAAATTGCGGTTTTTTCCCGGTTTTGGGAGGCGACCGCCAGGTCTCTGCAGATACCCCCCAGCCCTATAAGGTCTTCATTATAATGGAGTTTCTCGACAGCCTGAGCCTTTCTCTATGAGGAAGGCTCAGATAGAAGACAAAGCCAGAGTGAAGGTGTTTATATTCATTCCTAACAGCCGGAGGAGGGG
>CAZESH010000483.1:0-1752 GCA_964514665.1 uncultured Caryophanales bacterium | reverse complement strand
CTTCATGCCGAGGTTTCACTGGCTGCTGTTTTTAGCGGCGAGAAATAATGTAACACAGGTCGTTTGGTTAAGTCAAGACCATTTTATGGTTTGTGAAAAGAACTTTTATATTTTGCCTCTTTCTCCGTATCCCTATGCAGCAAGAAAGCCGCCTGCAAGGCTGTTGGCCGATCAATCGGTCAATGGAAGCAGCAGGCGTCCATGGCAAAACCAACATCCTTTTTAATTCAAACGGTATACTTTAAATAAAGCCGATCTAAATCCAAGGAATCGACAACGGCTACTTCTTTTATCAGTTTGCGCTTGACTAAATGGTGCAGGACAACGGCGTAATCGTATGACACGGCCTGCAGGTCAGGGTGCTCCATCAATTCCTTCAAGCTCCATGGATTCCTTCTGCTGGATAAAATGCGGATCAGCAGCGAACAGCAGTTTTCCATTTTCGACAACATGGTGAATTCGCAGCCGAGCAAAACGAGCTGCACCCGCTGTTCCAAAGTTTCGGAACTTGAAGTCAACTCTTCGTAAAGCTTATAGACACCCGGATTAATCTTCCTCAGCTGGTTCCATACCGTTAATTCCGGATCGTGTCCTTCCTCTATGATCGCGATCCGCGCCCAATGCCGCAAAGCCTCCAAAATTTCACTGAATGCATCCAGTACATGCCCTTCCTGCAGGTACTGCTTGCATAACAAAGACTTCCGCAAAAAACACGAAAATTCGTTCAGCAGCCTTTGCTCCATCATGGGGTTGGAAATATGAATCAGTTGGCTTTTTAGGTGTTGCAAATAAGAGCCTTTATCCAAAACAATCTCTCCTTGCAGTATCCATTGCACGATATTGCCGTTTTGCCCGGAAAAAATCCGTCTTTCCAGATCCTTTGTATAGATCAACAGTTCTTGTATACGAACATTGTCTTTTATATAATGGGAAATATGATCGGTCTCCAGATCATCATTTGTAACAATCAGTATAAGCAAGTCAAAGCCCTCGATCGACTGGATATGCCGACTGCAATCAAATGACAAAACACTTGTAATCGCGGGATGCTTATCGTAGCTGTCGATCATGCGGGTAATTTTTTGTTCCATTGCTCTAATGCCTCCATACCCGAAGCAAATTTGGATTCGTATCTAAGAATTTCTACATGATCTCGAACTTTCCTGCAAAAAAAATGAACATTCTCAGTCAGAGAAGAAAGAGGGAAACAATGTTCTTTAAATCAAGTAAATTAAATGAGTTCCGCCTGTGGGGCTTGCTGCTCACCATGGGTGGAATGCTTGTGATGATTATGGGTACTGCCGGAATCCTCTTGTGGGGGCGCAAAGGACTTCTGTTTGCCGGAATCTTTCTTGTTCTTGGCATGATTACTCTAATGGCCAGTATGGCGATTTATTTTTGGGCAGGCATCATGTCAACATCGACCGTGGTGCTGCAATGCCCTGAATGCGGAAAACAAACGAAATTGTTGGGGAAAACCGACCGCTGCATGTTCTGTAAAACGATCCTTACGCTCGATCCGGAAGTGGCGGCAAAGCATGTCAAAGGAGAGGAAACCGCAAATACAGCCCAATAGTGCGATTGCGGTTATAGATTGAAAATTTACAGATAATATTGGTGCAATATTGAACAAAAGACCTGACGGAATTCCGCCGGGTCTTTTCGTGTTTACTATGGGATCAAAGCATCCACCTTCGCCTGTCCCCACGGTGCAACTTTGACATCGACAATCCACTGCCGGGCCCCCTGTTC
>CAZESH010000482.1:0-1752 GCA_964514665.1 uncultured Caryophanales bacterium | reverse complement strand
GGGAATAAGCGAAGGCCGGATTACGGTTTTCCGGGGGACGTGAAGCCGCAGTTTCACGGCGGCTTTGAATATCGCACACCGCCCAGCTGGATCGTTTCTCCTCGCGTCGCTGCCGCAATCCTGGTACTGTCAAAGCTGATTGCGGAAAATTTCTGGAAGCTCGGAAGCCGGCCTTTTGCGGATAAGCGCACGATAAAGGCTTATTATTCCACTGAACCGGGCTTGCTGTTGGCGGAAGTTGAAGCTTTGTGGCGGGAGCTTCGGGCATTGCCGGACTATGCGGCATACGGAGCGATTCTTGATTCTTTTCTAGAAATGCTGACCTCGGGAGCGGGATGGGATGAACGTAGGGACATCCGTTTCAGCTGGAAATTGGCGGCCGCGCCGGTAAAAGTATGAGCTCTATCGGAATTTTTCATGCTATAATAGAAGTTGTTCTACTTAAACGCAGTATTTTTGGAGGGTTAAGATGACGCAGTACACTCCGATGATTCAGCAGTATTTGAAGGTAAAAGCGGAAGTGCCCGATGCTTTGCTGTTTTTTCGTCTGGGCGATTTCTATGAAATGTTTTTCGATGATGCGATTATGGCCTCCAGAGAACTGGAGATTACATTGACCGGCAGGGGAGGCGGTGCGGAAGAGCGCATTCCGATGTGCGGCGTTCCCTATCATTCCGCTGAGCAATACATATTCAAATTGATAGAAAAGGGCCATAAAGTGGCGATTTGCGAGCAGGTCGAGGATCCGAAGGAAGCGAAGGGGGTTGTGCGCAGGGAAATTGTCCGCATCGTTACGCCCGGTACCGTCATGGAAGGCAAAACGCTGGGAGAAACGGTGAACAATTACATCATGGCCCTCTCGGCAGCGGACGGAAGCTTCGGCTTGACGGCCTGCGATTTGTCGACGGGAGAATTGTATGCCGCTGCGCTTCCTTCAACTTTGCAAGTTTTGATGGATGAAATCAACGTCTACAGCCCTGCGGAGATCATCGGCGACAGCGGATTGATCGGGAATGTTCGGCTTGAGACTGCAGCCTGGCAAAAGCCCTGTGTGTTTACCCCATGGGACAGCTTGTCCGAGGAATCGCTGGAGCGGCATTTTAATCCTGCCGAGCTGGAGGCTGTGCAGGACGAAGCGATGCGCCGCAGCGTCGGACTTTTGATGACTTACCTTCAGAATACGCAGAAGCGCTCGCTGACCCATATTACCCGCATTCAGGTTTATGAACCGCAGCATTTCATGGTGCTCGATCCCTTTACAAGGAAAAATCTGGAGCTGACGGAAACGCTCAGGGATCGTTCGAAGAAAGGTTCGCTGCTATGGCTGCTCGACCAGACGGTAACGGCCATGGGCAGCCGCCTTTTGCGCCGATGGGTGGACAAGCCGCTGTTAAGCAAGCGCAGAATCGAGCAAAGACTGGAAGCGGTCGACGTTTTGTATCACAAGCTGATCGTGCGGGAAGAGCTGCGGCAGGCATTGAGGGATGTATACGATTTGGAGCGGCTGACCGGACGCATTACCTTCGGCACGGCGAATGCCCGAGATCTTCAAGCATTGAAGCTTTCCTTGGGCCGTGTGCCCGAATTGTTCGAAGTGTGTGCCGGTTCGGGCTCGCAAACTTTGCAGCAGCTTGTCCGCGGTGTCGATCCTTGCACTGAAATTCTCGGCTGGATCGATCAGGCGATTGTGGACGAGCCTCCGGTTTCCGTCAAGGATGGCGGCATGATCAAAACGGGCTATGACCCTTATCT
>CAZESH010000481.1:0-1776 GCA_964514665.1 uncultured Caryophanales bacterium | reverse complement strand
AAGTTGTTTCACTTAATTGAAAAGCAAAGCTATGATCCGCAATATAAAGGTTATTTCGAGGCATTCTCCCGCGAATGGAGGACTATCGGGCAAATGAGCCTTAGCGATAAGGATATGAATGAGAAGAAGTCGATGAACACCCACCTTCATGTGCTGGAAGCCTATACGAATTTGTTTCGGGTATGGCCGGACGAAGAACTGAAACTTAAACTGAAGGAACTGCTGGAGGTTGTCCTCGAGCGCATCGTTGATGCCGGCAACGGTCACTTCCTGCTGTCCTTTGACGAGCGCTGGAACAAGAAATCCGACCCTATTTCCTATGGTCACGATATCGAAGGCAGTTGGCTGCTGCTGGAAGCGGCGGAAGTATTGGGCGATGTGGCGTTGGTTGACAAAGTGGAGAAGATTGCCGTCAAAATGGCCCGAGCCGTTCTCGAGCAGGGCGTCGATGCGGACGGCGGATTGATCAACGAGGCGAATCCGGATGGATGGACCGATATGAACAAAGACTGGTGGCCGCAGCGGAAGCGATCGTCGGTTTTTTGAACGCTTTCCAATTGACGCGTGAAAGCAAATATTTGGATGCCGTATGGAACAGCTGGAAGTTTACCGAGCAGAACATTTGCGATAAACAAAATGGTGAATGGTTCTGGGGAGTAAGCAAAGCGGGCGATCCTGAATTTAACGAGAGCAAAAGTAAATCCATGGAAAGGCCCATATCACAAAGCAGGGCTTGCTTCGAGGTGATGGCCAGAAATAAAGCATAGATCATGATTAAGGAGATCCCTCATCAGGCATCTGCTCTTTTGGGAATCGAGCGACGGTCAAAAACGCTGATTGCCGCTCATACAGCTGGATAGAACCTGATGAGGGAAGCCTCATTTGCAAAAATATGATTTAGGGCTTCAAACAATTAGGACTTCAAAATATCGTGGTCCACGTAACGCTGATCGTTTAATTCGCTGATGATATTGACAGCAACCTTGGCTCCGTCTCCGGCAGTAATAATAGTATGCATGCTGACGCCTGCACATGTTCCAGCCGCCCAAACGCCGGGGATATTCGTTTTGCCTTGGGCATCGACTTCAAAAATCGTTTTGATTCTCGGTTCCGTTCCTTCCTTGGTAGCAAGGCCCGATTGCTCGGCAATATCCATGGATAGTCCGGTCGCCAAAATCACGTGTTTAGCTTGAATTTCCGCGGAATCGGTTTGAATGGTGATCAGGTTGTCCGCCTGAACCAGCTTGAGCGCTTTTGCCTCAAGCAGCTCGGCTCCGAATTTTTGAGCTTGTTTTTTCCCTGTATCGACCAAGTCCGGTCCTGTAATCTCCGGAACACCGTAATGATTCTCGATCCAAGCCCGTTTTGTGACGCTTTGGTCGGCGTCGATGATCACCGTGCTTTTTCCCGCTTTGGCAGTAAATAGCGCGGCGCTTGCACCTGCAGGTCCAGCTCCTATAATCGCAACATCATACACATGAATCACTCCTTTGGCAATTTCTTCTTCTCTATTTTACAACATGGATTGAAAAAGGCCAAAAAATAGATTGCTGACGCGGGAGTATTGGACCGCAATCGCCGTTTAGAACATCGTCCGGATATTTTTTAGTGGAAAATAAAGCAGAAAAAAGCCTTGAAAAAGTAACAATTGTCACTTATAATGACAGTTGAAAAGGTTTTCAAAATCATCAAACCGTCTTTAACGCCAATTAGCGAAACGGAGTAGAACAAAACGAATGAAACCTACAATAAAAGATGTGGCCAAATTGGCAAGAG
>CAZESH010000480.1:0-1781 GCA_964514665.1 uncultured Caryophanales bacterium | reverse complement strand
ATCTTAAAAATTCACTGAAAGGTTGTTTCCCATTGGATCAGGAAATTTTGCAGGAAATCAACCGTTTGGCCGAATTTCTCCAAAGGACCCAGTCATCCGACGGCTCCTGGCGTTTTTGCTTGGATACCGGCACGATAACCGATGCGTATATGATCATCTTATTACGTTCCTTGGGAATTCATGACGAGGATTTGATCCGGGCATTGGCCAAGCGAATCGCTTCCAAGCAGGAGGCTGACGGCACGTGGAAAATATTCCATGACGAGGATGGGGGAAATCTCGCTTCCACTGTCGAATCGTACTATGCGCTGCTGTTCTCGGGCTTTTTCCGAAAATCCGATGAACCGATGCTGCGGGCCAAGCGGTCCATCCTGTCAAAGGGCGGACTGTCTAAGGCCCCCATGCACACCAAGGTCATGCTTGCCATGACCGGGCAGTATCCTTGGCCGAAACGAATCATGATTCCGATCGAAATGATTTTGCTGCCGCGATGGTTCCCTTTGAATTATTACGATCTATCCGGTTATGCAAGAGTGCACATCATGCCCATATTGATTGCCGCCAACCGCCGATTTGCCCTGCGGACAGAGCGAACCCCGGACTTGTCGGAGCTTCTCCTGAACAGCATGGAAAGCACAACGGACGCGATTGGTGCTTCCAATGCCTCACGAGAGCTTTGCAGCAATATCATGGACGGTATCCGGCACCTGCCCGGATCTCCTGCGCAGCTTCATGCCATGGCGCTGCGGCAGGCGGAACGCTTCATGCTGGAGAGAATTGAGCCGGACGGAACGCTGTCCAGCTTTTTCACGGCTTCTTTTCTGATGGTTTTTGCCTTGCTGTCGCTGGGGTATCCTGTCAATCATCCCGTAATTGCCAATGCGGTAAGCGCAATGAGATCGCTGACTTGCGGAACCGCCGGACAAATTCTCGTGCAAAACTGTACCTCCACTGTTTGGGACACCTCATTGCTGGCCAATTCGCTGCTGTCTGCCGGAATTCCCGCGGCAAGCCCGATGATCCGCGCGGCATCCCGATATCTGCTTGCACGACAGCAGTGGAAATACGGCGATTGGAGCCTGAAAAGTCCAGGAACAACGCCTGGCGGCTGGGGCTTTTCCGATATCAGCACGCTGGTTCCGGATGTCGACGATACGACGGCTGCGCTAAGGGTGGTCGGCAAAATGACCGCAACGAAAGAAACCGCTCCCGCCTGCACACAAGCCTGGAACCGTGGAATGAATTGGCTGCTGTCCACGCAGAATGCCGACGGAGGCTGGCCGGCCTTCGAAAAACACACGAACAAGAAAATATTGACCTTACTTCCGATCGAAGCGGCTAATTCAGTCGCCACCGATCCCTCAACCGTCGATTTGACGGGACGCACGCTGGAGTTTCTCGGACATCATGCGGGTATGAGAATGGAACATCCGAGGGTGCAAAAAGCGGTAAACTGGCTGTTGAAAAGCCAGGAGGGAGATGGATCGTGGTATGGTCGATGGGGAGTTTCCTATATATACGGGACATGGGCCGCAATAACCGGATTAACGGCAGCAAGCTTGGCCTGTGGGCATCCTGCCGTTAAAAAAGCCGTAGCGTGGCTGACCCGCATCCAAAATGAGGATGGAGGCTGGGGAGAATCCTGCAAAAGCGACAGCGAGCAAAAATACGTGCCGCTAGGATCCAGCACACCTTCGCAAACCGCTTGGGCGGTAGACGCCCTGATTATAATGCTCCCCAGGGGTGAGACACGAAATCTAAAATCTAAGTTATACTAAGAC
>CAZESH010000479.1:0-1801 GCA_964514665.1 uncultured Caryophanales bacterium | reverse complement strand
AATTCCGTGCCAGCTTAGCGATGCGGCAATGACTGCCGACCCGCAGGAGCTGCATAAAGAATATGCGCTCTATCTGCTGAT
The DNA here is from genome assembly GCA_964514665.1 of uncultured Caryophanales bacterium. GTDB lineage: Bacteria > Bacillota > Bacilli > Paenibacillales > KCTC-25726 > CAZESH01. The sequence continues at coordinate 1,720 of CAZESH010000479.1, read as the reverse complement.
TTCCTCTTGGCCGGGCGGGGACGTCAGCAGGAGCTGATCTTGTCTCTGGCCAAAAAAGCCAGAACCATCCATGTTCCCGAGGATCGCGTATACAATCCGTGGAAAAACACGCGCGGGGTATATCTCGATCATCAGGAGGAGAGGGCGCGGGTGATTGTCAGCATAGAAGGCAATTTATTCACCCGCTATCTGTATTCCCCGCATCTGGCAAAGCCGTATTATTATCCTCTGATCGGTCCGAAAGGCAAGACGCTGATTCAGGACGGACCTGACGATCACCTGCACCATCACGGCATGTGGTGGGGGCACGACGATGTGAACGGGCACAGAACCTATCACGAATTCCGCGGCGAGGGCAAGCAGGCGCACCGCAGCTTTCTGGCGATGTTCGGCGGTCCTGTGTTCGGACAGATTACCTCACTAATCGATTGGCAGGACGAGAACGGCAAGCTTCTGCTGCAGGAAACCAGGAGCGTCAGATTCTACAACCTCCCCGCCGAATCAAGATACGTTGATCTCTGCACGCAGCTCTATGCCGTCAACGGAGATGTGCGCTTTGGCGATACAAAAGAAGGGGGCTTCCCGTTCATTCGCGTCAACGAACAGATCAACGGCCATCATACGGGGACGATTACGGCTGCAAACGGCAAAACCGGAGAAGTGGAAATTTTCGCGGAGATTACCGAGTGGGTTGACTACAGCGGCAAACTATTTGATAAAATGGAAGCTATGGATGAAACGGCAGTGAAAACCTATATCGAAGCCGGTATTGCGATGTTCTCGCATCCGCAGAACGAAACCTATGCTTCCCAATGGTTTGTGCGCGATTACGGCCCTTTCACGCCGGCAAATTTCCACTTCTGCGGCGGCAAAACCCTGGCAGACGGCGATGTTATCAGCATGCGGCATCGCGTGTACATTCATCAGGGAAACGCCGCTGACGGCTGCGTGCAGGCGAGGTATGAGGAATACGCCGCACCGCTGACCGCGCAAATGATCCGCTAACAAAGGAGGCAGAGCAATCAAGTGATCACAAATCCGATTTTGAAAGGCTTCAATCCCGATCCTTCCATACTCAGGGTCCCTTCTTGGGTCAGCTTGGAGGAAAGGCGCGGATTTTTGCGGATTAAGGGCATGGAATCGATGAGCTCCACCCATCGGCAGAGCATGGTGGCAAGGAGACAGCAGGCTTTCAGCTGCGTTGCGGAGACGGCAGTGGAGTTTGAGCCGGATCACTTTCAGCAAATGGCGGGTTTGATTCTTTATTATGACACGAACGATTACGTTTATTTGCGCATCAGCCGCGACGGGCAGGCCGGCAAATGTCTGAATATTGTCAGAAGCGTTGACGGACGGTACGATGAAATGCTGGATCAGGATATCGTTCTGGAAGGAACTGCGCGTGTCGGATTGAGGGCTGTCATCGAGCGGCAACAGGTTCAGTTTTACTATTCATCCGACGAGGCGCAGTGGTATAGTGTCGGAGTTCCGTTGGACATTACCCATCTTTCTGACGATTTTCCCGAGTATATCCGTTTTACCGGGAATTTTATCGGCATGTGCGTGCAGGATTTGAGCGGGACGCGCAAGCATGCGGATTTTGATTATTTCAGTTATCGGGAAATGTAAGAGGATCCGTGGATCTTGAGGTGGATTTCTGCTTGCGGTTTCGATTGCTTCCCGGCGAAGATGTGGACATGACCAGTCCAAACCTGACAGA
>CAZESH010000478.1:0-1802 GCA_964514665.1 uncultured Caryophanales bacterium | reverse complement strand
TCTCCGGCTTTTCCAAGCAGCTATCCGACCAGCAGAACAAATTAATGCTGGAAGAAAAGGAAAGCAATCGCAGCTTGGTTGCCGCGACGCTGCGGACGGTTATTCTGATTAGTTTGGCCAGTCTTGTCTTGGCGGCGGGTATCGGCATCGTCATCTGGAGGATCATCTCCAAACCGCTCCGATTATTGTCGGGAGCGGCGCAAGCGATTTCTTCCGGAAATCTTGCCATTGACAGTGTCGCGATCAAACAGCGGGATGAGATGGGACAATTGGCGCAGGCGTTCGATCAAATGAAGGACAATTTGCGTCAATTGGTTGACCGAATTCATCGCAGCGCCGACGAAGTCATTACCGTATCAAAAGAAGTGGCAATCGGGACGGAGGAAACGGGAAGTGCTGCAGAGCATGTGACGGAGATCATGACGGAGTTGTCGGAAAGCACCGAAAAGCAGGTTCAGAGCGTGGAGCACAGTTTGCAGGCGGTGTATGAGATTACTTCCAACATCCGGAAAATCGATCAGACCAGCCAGCAGGCGAAGCAGGCAGCAGGGCAAACTTTGGAGAAGGCGATGGCGGGAGACATCGAAATCGGCAGGATCATGAAACAGATGGAAACGATCCAGGCGATGATGAACAGGCTGGAAGGCACGATGCAGACAATGCAGACGAGGTCCGAAGAGATCGAGGAAATCAATAAAGCGATTTCGGACATCGCGACGCAGACGAATCTGCTTGCTTTGAACGCCGCTATAGAAGCCGCCCGCGCCGGCGAGCATGGACGCGGATTTGCCGTAGTAACGGCGGAAATCCGCAAGCTGTCGAATCAAACGAATGATTCGGCCCGCCGGGTGAGCGAATTGGTGGGCAGCATTCAAGCGGATACGATGACGGCTGCCGAGTCCGCAGAGGAGATGGGCGCTGAAGTTGCCGAAGGCATCCACGCCTCCAACGCAGCAAGTGAACTGTTCAACAATATCAAAGCCATGGCCCAGGCTACAACCGATCAGATACAGAAAGTAACGGAATCGCTGCATCTGCTTTCTTCCCATTCCAATAAAATCGTGCAGTCCATGGAACAAATGTCCGGCTTGACGGAGACGATTGCAGCCGGAACACAAAACGTGACGTCCGCAACGGAAGAGCAGCTGGCTTTTCTGCAGCAAAATTCGGCTCATGCCAATACCCTGTCGTCCATGGCCGTCAAGCTGCAGGAAACCGTGCGGCAATTCAAGTTGTGAAAGGGTGACGATGATGAACGAAGCATATATCTTGGAAATGGAAAATATCACAAAAGAATTTCCGGGTGTGAAAGCGCTGGACAATATTCAGCTGAAAGTCCGAAAAGGTACGGTTCACGCGCTCATGGGCGAGAACGGCGCCGGAAAATCGACGCTGATGAAAATCATTTTCGGCATTTATACGCCCGATAGCGGAACGATCAAATTCAAAGGGCAGGAAATCAAGATTTCCGGATCAAAAGACGCATTGGATAAAGGCATTTCCATGATCCATCAGGAATTAAGCCCGATTCCGCAAATGACCGTGGCCGAGAATATTTATTTGGGAAGGGAAGCGACAAACGCGGCCGGATTGATCGACAAGAAAAAAATGATCGAGGATACGCGGGAATTGTTAAAAACATTGAAGATCAATATCGATCCCAAAACAAAGATGGTCGACCTCAGCATCGCCAATATGCAAATGGTGGAGATCGCCACCGCGATTTCCCACAACGCCGATTTGATTATAATGGATGAACCGACCTCAGCCATTACGGACAAAGAGGTCGAGCACTTGTTTGA
>CAZESH010000477.1:0-1806 GCA_964514665.1 uncultured Caryophanales bacterium | reverse complement strand
CGACAAGCCGGTAATCCACAGCACAGGCCCTGGGTTATCGTTCATCCTGCTCCCCCCTCTCCGTTATCCTTCCACCTGGGAAACGCGCTCAACTTCAATCACCTTTCCCCCGTCAAGCTGCGACTGAATCGCTGCTTCAATGATTTCCTGCACGGCCAGCGCATCCGCTCCCGATGCCTCGATTCGCTCCGGCGAAACCTGTTCCTTCACCTGCCGGACAAAACTGCCGAGGCGCATTTCAAAGGTGGCTTCGAACCCTTGGAACCCGCCCAGCACCGGGTTGCGGTAGGCTTTGAGCTCCTCCCGGCCGTGCGGGAACAGGGTCAGCGATTCGTAGATATTATCGAGCACGAAACGTCCGCTGCTTCCCCCGACTTCGCAAGCTTCGATCGGATGCTTGTTGAACATATCGTAGCTACCGGTCAAATGCCCTACGGCACCGCTGGCAAATTCCAGATTGATCGATGCGGTTGACCAAACCGTTCTTCCCGGCGCCTTGGTCATAAACGATTGCACCCGCTTGATATCCCCTGCAAAATACCGGATCACGTCAAAGGAATGGGGGTGCAGTGCCCGCATGTGAATCCAGGGACTCTCATCCTTCGGATTGCCGATCGTCAGCTTCATATTGATAAAAAGCAGTGCGCCGAGCTCGCCGTTATCGATCCATTCCCTGGCTTTCAGCGCCATCGGCGTGAAGCGGTGATTCAGGTTGCAGCCGAGGCGCACTCCCTTTTCCTTGGCAAAGCCGACCATTTCCCGCGCTTCTTCCAGGCGGTTGGAAATCGGCTTCTCCACCAACACGTCTTTGCCGGCGGCAATCGCCGCCATCACCGGAGAAAAATGATGCGAGCCGTTCTCCATCCCACCGGTGGCAACGCTGATGATATCCAGTTCCTCCCGCTCCAGCATCGTATTGACATCATAATAAGCTTTGACCCCGAAACTGTTCGCGACCGAGTTGGCCAAATCCCGGTCCAGGTCGCATACCGCCGCAAGCTCCGCATCCGGATTGGCCTTGTAAGCGCGGCAATGTCTGCGCCCGATATTGTTTACGCCGACTACGGCGACCTTCAGCATGAGCGCTACCTCCCGTTTGTTTCAAGTGGATGATTCAATCCTTCACAGCCTGCTCCGTCTTTTGCCCGTCCTTCGCCTGCAGCCTTCTTGCGGCCGTTGACGAACCGATGCGCAAGGAATTGTAGGCTTGCTCGGATGAAGTGAACGGTCCGCAGCCGAGTCCGTGCCAATCAAGATTCGTATACATCGGATTCGTGCGTCCGGTTGCCTTCTCCCTGCGGGCGATATGCGCCTCCATTCTGGCTTTCAGCAGCTCCACGATCTGCGGCTCCTGATCTGCAACATTCCGCAGCTCCAACGGGTCACGAATCAAGTTGTACAGCTCTACCTCGGGCTTGAAATGAAAATCTGGCTCAAGCGCCACGATCAGCTTCCATTCGGGGGTGCGCCAGCCGTGCTTGCGCATCCAGGTGCACTCGGTCAAATACATTTCGCTTTCCGCTTCCATGGTTCCGCCAAGCGCAGTGGACATCAGGCTCCTTCCATCAAAGGAAATGCCGCTGTCAATCGCCAGAAGCTCGAGTATCGTCGGCATCACATCCTTGATTTGCGTCGGGCCGCTCACCCGACCACCGGCGGGAAGCTTGCCGGGAAAACGCAAAATCAAGGGAATGCGCAAATTCGTTTCATATAATCCGTGATGGTCGTAATAGCAGTCGTATTCATTCAAGGTCTCGCCATGATCGGATGTGACGATGACCAAGGTATCCTCTGTCAGCCCGAGCG
>CAZESH010000476.1:0-1815 GCA_964514665.1 uncultured Caryophanales bacterium | reverse complement strand
AAATCCGGACGGATCGGAATCCCGAACGGTCGAGGTGGTTCCGATTGCCAATGAGAGTGCCCTGCGCAATCGTGATTGGGTGGAGGGAAATCTCAAAAAGGTTGATGAAGCCACAAACGGGCGCGTTGCCTATGTATACGTACCCAATACCAGTACAATGGGCCTCGACTACTTCAAACGCTACTTTTATCCGCAGGCGTACAAGGATGGGATCATCATCGACGAGCGCTTTAACGGCGGCGGACTGATTGCCGATTATTATATTGACCATCTGCGCCGGCCTTTAATTGCCTACTGGAACATGCGCTATGGCGCCGACCTCAAAACACCCAGCGCCTCGATTCAGGGCCCCAAAGTCATGTTAATTGACGAAACTGCCGGATCAGGAGGGGATTTGCTGCCGTGGATGTTCCGCAAGTTCAAACTGGGAAAGCTGATCGGGAAGCGCACATGGGGCGGACTGGTCGGAATGCTTGGATTCCCGCCTCTGATGGATGGCGGGTACGTAACGGCTCCAAACCTTGCCATCTGGACACCTGAAGAAGGGTGGCCCGTTGAGAATGTGGGTGTACCGCCGGACATCGAGGTAGAACAGACCCCGGCTGGAGTTATTGCGGGCCACGATCCTCAGTTGGAAAAGGCAATTGAAGTGGTGATGGAAGAACTCGAAAAAAATCCGCCACCCAAGCCGGAAAGGCCGCAATACCCTGTGAAGACTCTCAACAAAAAGGAGTGACCCGGTTTGGATGACGGGTATGTGCCAGGAAAAAGGCATATTTCCCTATAGGTTCAAACAATCATAAGCCTTATCCAGTAATTTCCTAAATACAGACTGCTATCCGTGTATTTAATACGCCAAAGTATCATGTTTGGTTCGGGACCGGGATCGCCATCGGAATCGTGATCGGTTGTCGGGATTGCATGAATTTCCAGCCATAACCATAAAACACCAGTACTAACACGGATGCGTGAATGAGTATTTACACTTATTGTTTTATCTCCGCATATAGCGTATCTTGAAATCAAATGTCATGATTATTCTAATTATTGTAGACAAAGGTAATTATTGAACCCCTCTTCCCCATGAACATCGCATTAAAGGTAAATGCCGCTTAAATATCTAGAAAAGAAAGGAGCAAATGATGGCCACAGAATTAAAAGTCGACCAGCTAAATGGTATTGACCTGAATGTCCTCAACGAAACAGTGAATGCAATAAAAAAAGATCCCGCCCTGGGTAAATGCAGATTCCGGGCTCGCAATAAGTGGATCGATTCCAGTCACAACTGCACAACTGTTTCGGATTTTTATGGTGCCAAACAGGAAATGGTTCATAAGCAGAAATTTGAATTTCATGCCGACGAACCCCCAATCCTTGCCGGCAAAGATCAAGCCGCAAATCCAGTAGAGCACCTACTTCACGCCCTGGCCAGCTGTGTCACTACGGGCATGGTTGCCCATGCAGCCGTCAATGGCATCCATATTGAAGCACTGGAGTCAGAATTGGAAGGCGATCTGGATCTGAACGGATTTCTTGGACTGGATCCCGAAGCTCCAAAGGGTTATACAAATATACGAATGAAGGTCAAGGTCAAGACTGACGCCGAGAACCTAAAGATGCTGAAGCAGTTGAGCCAGCTTTCACCCGTACTCGATACGCTTACACACGGAGCCAAGGTAGACCTTGAAATTGAGACAAAGTAAGAGCAGTGAACGCAAGGAAGGATTATTTCAAGCCTGCAATCTCGGAATCCGGCCGAAATTGCCCGTTACAGGATTTAAAAGATGATTCTTTGCTTCCATTGAGCCTTCGCTC
>CAZESH010000475.1:0-1824 GCA_964514665.1 uncultured Caryophanales bacterium | reverse complement strand
GTGAGTGAAACGAACCCCGGGAAGTCGAGGGAAGAGGAGATAAGGAGCCCCAAAGTTTAAGCAATTTTGCTTGTCAAGCAGTTTTTTTTGATCGCTTCTCATTTTCTTTAATGATGCTTACGTATTGGCTGACCAGATATCTTGATAACCCTGTAGTACGTGTTATGAACTCGATATCTGGCATGTGCTCATAGCAGGTTCTGACTCGATGGAAGTCTTTCAAATACCGATCGACAGCCCGCTGCGAGTGTTTGGTTTCATCGGCCGCACGGCGGGGGTCTTTTCCTTCGTAGACCACCTTACGGATGATAGCGGTCTTGTGACTTATGCAGGTGCCAAAATCCTGAATGGTTCCGATATGAGGCAAAGTTGTTCTTTGATCGGCTTCCCATTTTTCTCGGATTGCAGAAATGCTGGCATTGCTGCGCCATACCAGCAACCCGATATCGCGCATCGACAGCAGCGCTCCCTGTTCAAATGCCTCTCGACAGATGCGGGCAATAGACTGCCGGGCGATCATGGACATGGTAACTCCGCTGGCAAGTTGTTCCACATCGGAGGGATCCACGAGCGTAAGAATCACCGGGACCAGCCGGAGATTCGAGCTATCGGGCCGAGTATCGATGGAAACAGCATTCCAAACGCATTGCCCGGGTCGCAAATAATCTTTGGACGGGAGCTGCTGATCGACCAGATCCACAATCTTTTCGGCCATCTTCTTTCGGATCACAGGGCCGAACGTTCTGGGAAATTCCGTGTCCAGGAAGCTTTCGATAGAAGACTGCAAGAACCGCTTCTGTGCGGAAGCAAAGTGTTTATGAGCCTGCGGCTTCGCAATCATAGCTGGTTCCTCCTTTTTAGGTTGCGGATCCGGTTTTTTTTGAGGAACTCCTCCAATTCCCGAAGTCGATGGGGAACCCCCTGGAGATCGGCGTGGATGCGTTGGAATTCTTGGGTTAGCGGAGTCGACAGCTTTACCATCAGGGCAACCGTATGAACATCGAACCCGGAGGCAAACAGCGAGGCACAGCGTTTAAATTTGTCCACGTAGTTGGCCACGGAGTCAACGCTATGGCAGGCCCTACGGGCGATTTCGGAATATTCGAAGCCTTGCAGCCAAAGCGTAATGATCAGCCGGCGATGGGTAATGGCCCGGCCCATGTCCTTGGTCGTAGAGCGCAGCGGCGGCACGATGTTCTTCTTGCGCAAGGTCGCAAGGTCGTTCACCAAGGTGCGAACGCCGCAATTGAACAAATTGGCCAAGTCTTCCAGCGTCAGCAAACCTCCCTGCTGAAAAGCTTCCTGGCTCATACGGCACAACCGTTTCTGCCGGAGTGCTGCTACCGATCCCTTCGCCCGGGTTTCGATGTCCTCCTGCCCGGCATAAAGGGTCAACGTCACGAGCCTTTGCTTAGCCTTTCTCAGCGGCACATTGGGCGCTACCGAACTGTCAATAACCGTCATTTGAATCTGCCCTGGCTTAAGGCCTTGTGACGTCTCTAACAAGGGAGTGTATATTTCGTGAACTTTCTCAATGATAGCTTCGGCCTCAAAGGGAGAGCAGTTCAATCCCGTTATCATTTCGTTCATGAACTGAGCGTCGAGGCTTTTCGCTTGCAGTCTGCTCCAGTGTCCAAGGTTAGTGTTGTTAATCATATGCCCCTTTCATCTGATTGTGCGGGCACGGCGCCGCCAGATCGAAGGAACCTGGGATTCGAAACCTTCCAGTCGCCCTACGGGCTCCTTCCCGGTTTCGAATCCCAGGTTCCAACTTATTTTGTCCCTTTTTATCTGAACACGCCATATTGCACAATCATAGGGGCG
>CAZESH010000474.1:0-1832 GCA_964514665.1 uncultured Caryophanales bacterium | reverse complement strand
GCCTCAGGCCTTGCCAGAAGCATTGGTTATCCGGTGATGGTAAAAGCGGCAGCGGGAGGCGGTGGAAAAGGAATGCGCATCGTGTATGCGGAGGAAGAACTCGAAAAGGCTCTGGAAATCGCGCAAAAAGAGGCACTCTCCGCTTTTGGTTCCGGAGACATTTACATCGAAAAATATCTTCCAACTGCACGGCATATTGAATTTCAGATACTGGCTGACCACTATGGAAACGTGGTTCATTTAGGGGAAAGGGACTGCTCTATCCAGCGCCGCTATCAAAAACTGATTGAGGAATCTCCATCCCCTTATATGACTCCCGAATTGAGAGGCGAAATCGGACAATTGGCAGTAAGGGCAGCTCGTGCCGTCAATTATGCAAATGCCGGAACAATGGAATTTATTGTCGACGATCAGGATCACTACTATTTCATGGAAATGAATACACGGATCCAGGTGGAGCATCCTGTTACGGAAATGGTTACCAGCCTGGATCTCGTCAAGGAACAGATTCGAATTGCCAATCGTGAAGAATTGGGATACGCGCAGGAAGATATTGCCTTTCGGGGAAACGCTATAGAGTGCCGCATCAATGCCGAATGTCCCGATACGTTTCTTCCCTCTCCCGGAAAACTGCATACCTTTCACCCTCCCATGGGAATAGGGATTCGGGTCGATACGGCGGCCTACAATGAGTATGTGATTTCCCCTTACTATGATTCCTTAATTGCAAAAATAATCGCTTGGGGCAAAAACAGGGAGGAAGCGATCGGCCGGATGAAACGCGCATTGGATATGACGGTGGTGGAAGGAGTACAAACCACCATCCCTCTGCATCAGAGAACCCTCAATGATGCGGATTTCATCGCCGGCCGCATTTCTACGCGCTTTCTGGAACGCTGGTTCCCAAACAACAACTAGTGTAGATGGATTTTACACTTCCCCTCATATATCCGATTACGGACAAAAGCCTGGCACACAGGACCAGTCACCTCAGCATTTTAAAGGAACTTGTGCGTGGTGGAGCGCAACTCGTGCAGATACGGGATAAATCGACGCCGGATCGGGAACTCCTGTCCGATCTGCGGCAATGTAACGAGTTTGCTCTCAAAAAGGGGGTAACTTTGATCATCAATGACCGATGTGACCTGGTTCTCAGCTGCTCCGCCAGTGGAGTTCACCTCGGTCAGGAAGATCTACCGCCGGAAGCCGCTCGTGCTGTCTTGGGAGAAGAAAAAATAATCGGGCTATCGACTCATTCTCTGGCCCAGGTGAAAAAGTCCATCCATTTGCCTATTCAGTATATCGGCTTCGGCCCGATTTATTCTACAGCGACCAAGCTTGATCCAAGTCCGACAGTGGGATTGAAGCTTTTGGCTCAGGCATGCCGTGCTTCATCTGTTCCGGTTGTGGCCATCGGGGGAATCGGCCTAAATCAGGTTCGCGATGTACTGAATTCTGGAGCTTCCAGTGTGGGGATTATTTCTTCTTTGATGAAAGCAGAAGATCTCGCCCAACAGATGGAGCGCTTTCTTGAGAGAGCCACGGAGAAATAATGGATCTCGAGTAGGATGGGTAGGTTTCCAAAACCACATCCGGTCCGACGAATCCGGACTCGCGAATTCTGAATCTGGGGACATCCGCTGTTGCTCCATAGCCCTTTCCTCCCACGGAAGGAATTGAGTCCTTACCCCCCAGGACAAATGGAGCGATAATAAAGAAAAATTTGTCGACCAGCTCCATTGATAAAAGGGACCAATGAATCCGGCTTCCGCCTTCAACCAATAATCCAAGGACATTCCACCAAGATGGCATGCCACCCTTCGTTTTCCTTT
>CAZESH010000473.1:0-1832 GCA_964514665.1 uncultured Caryophanales bacterium | reverse complement strand
CTCCAGCACCCCGGCTTTGACCATGACCGAAAGATGCCGTGAGATGTTTGATCGCTCCGAGCCTACGTTTTTGGCGATGTCGCAAACGCATTGCTCACCGTCCTTGAGAAAATAGATAATGGCAATTCGCAAGGGATGGGCAATGGCCTTGGCGACTTCCGCCTGTTTCTCGAATAAAAGTTGCTTATTATTATCCGGCATCTTGTACCTCATATTATATAACTATGTGATTATATACTCATATTGTAATATGGTGTTCACGTTAATTGAAGTTATTTTTTGAGAAAGAGCAACTATTTTTTTGATTGAGGGCGTACTTTAAAAAATTGATTTTCTACTTATATGGGTGGGTAAAGGTGCCGATATAAACGATTAAGCGAGATATGATTTTACCAAGTTCATACAAAAGGGACAAATCGTGAAACAAGTAATATGTGAGAAATGCGAGGAGGGATTTCAAATCAACGACACGTTGAAGGTGCGTGGGGACGTCGTGTGCGGACCATGTGCAGAGTCTATTTTCACCGAGGAGAAAATTCCCGTCGACCAGGTCCAGCAGCAGATCGATCCGACGATCTGTGTCGGATGTGGGCTCGACAATGGGGATGTTGATTTTGTTAGGTTGGGACCGTTGCCGGTTTGCTCGGCGTGCGAGGCATTATTCAAGAACCGGCCTTTCCCAAAGTGGATCAAGGCTGCTCTGGTTGGAATGGTTATTCTGGTTATATTTACCTTGGTGTGGAATTCCAGATTCATCTCCGCCTACTACGACCTCAAGTGCTTTGAATCGGCAATGAACGCGGGCGACATCCAGCGGGGTGCGGCGTATTTTAGCTCTGCAGCACAGCGTGTTCCTGAAAACGAAGGGCTTCAGGCCTATCGAGCGTTCTATGAGGGGATCCTTCTACTCAACCAGGATAAACCGGCAAAGGCGTTGAAATTGCTGGAATCCTGTCGGGGACGAATCGACGAGGAATCGGGTCTCGATGTTTTAATCATGAATGCTCAGGTTGGGATTGCTTTTGATCGGGGTGATTACGATGAGTTTCTGCGGCTTGCAAAAGAATTAAGTGGATTAAACAAAGACGATCCGACCTATGCCGGGCAGCTTGCATCTGCGTATGCCTGCAAGTACGCCGAGACTCAGGACGAGCAATACAAAGTCATGTCACTGATGGCGCTGGAGCAGGCAAGAACGTTGGCAGACGGTAATGCGGAACATGTGGCATTTCATACCGAATACGCGCAGAGAATCCTTCATCGGCTGCATACGCGCGAGATCATTGACCGTGAAGAGTTTTATAAGAGATATCCAAACGGATGGACTAAAGAAGGAGAGGAAACACCATGATACTGATACCTGGCCAGCTTGTAGCCCTTGCAACCTTTCCCGGTGTGATTATCCATGAAGTCGCGCATATGTGGTTTTGTAAGTTGCGAAACGTGGCGGTGCTTGACGTGTGCTTCTTCCGCTTCGGGAATCCGGCCGGCTATGTGGCCCACGAGGAGATTAAAAACTTCAATACGGCGTTTTTAGTCTCAGTCGGGCCGTTTATCGTGAATTCTTTACTGTGTATGTTCATCTGCTTTCCGGCGTTTATTCCGATGTATATTTTTGAAGTACCGAGTCTGATTTCCTATTTCCTGTTGTGGCTCGGTATATCCATAGGTATGCACGCTTTTCCCTCGATCGGTGACGGCAGTGCATTATACCAGCACGCCAAAAAAGCCGCGTCTTCGGGTAACCTTTTAGCGATTTTGAGTTTCCCGCTGATTGTGTTGATCTATCTGGCCAATATCGGCAGAGTCTTCTGGCTGGACTATCTCTATGG
>CAZESH010000472.1:0-1842 GCA_964514665.1 uncultured Caryophanales bacterium | reverse complement strand
GCTCACGACCCTGATGCTGCCATTTTTTGATATCGCGTCTTCGAGACTAAAAGGCTCTCCGTAATTATTTATGATCCGAATTTTTTTCGTTATCGCTGCTTGCGGTGAGGCGCCACGAATGGTAATCGTGCTTGGACTCATCGTGAATTTCGGGATCGTTCTTGAAGCAACCGTGATCTTTTTGCATTCCGGATGAGTCAAGCCGATCTCGATGACGCCATTTAATGTCGTTTGCAATTTTATCATGTCCACCTTCGGTTGAAGCTCAAAGCTTGTCGATGTCACTGAAGGATCGAAATCGGCCGTGATATAATTCGCTGTGGACCGGAAGTAAGCTATCGAAAAAGGTTGATCATCATTACTGGTAATCTTCAGCGCGGGGCAATCGGCATTGTCTCCTTTAAGAGAAAGGGACAGCATTTTCGGCTCGTAATCGATTTGTGAGGCAACCAATGCCTTGATCGCCAGAGTAACTTCCGGATTTTCGATATCGTTCGATAAGACCGTTAATTCTTTTGTTGCTGGTCCAAGCTGAGAGTCTGTAACATAGTTCACTTTCAAAGTCCCGCTTTCACCGGGTGCGTATTCGGTCTTATCTAAAAGAAAAGGCGTACAACCACAGTCTTTTGTCACCTCTTCGATCTTTAAGACGCCGTCGCCGGTGTTCTTGAACTTGAATTCGCACAGATTTTGCGTTTCAGGACTAATGGTGCCAAAATCGTGAACGACTTTCTCGAACGCAATTCTTGCCATCTTCATTGATGAAGAACGGCCTGTGGAAGCGGTGTTCCACTCGGACGGCGGCGGGAAGCGATTGAACCAGTCGGGACTCAATGCTTGCGGTTCGGTATTCTCTTCTTCGCAACTGGTCTGCAGGAACAGAGCGCAGGTTGCAATAAAAAAAATCACATAGGTTAATCGATTCGATTTCATCATTCACCTTCCCCAAAAATTTCCGATGGAACCCTTCGATCAAGCTGTAACGATATCGAGCTTGATAAAAAGAGCGCAATGAACAGCGATCCCTCAGATGACCTCCTCATGGTCAAACCGCCGCGTTTATCAATATTATTATACACCAAAAGGTCCGTCGAGTCAATCTTTATTATGTTCATTCGGGTATTTTTCGTCCATGGATATACTCGATAATTGCCCGTGAAATCCCCTGCTCTGAACGGGGGATTCAATTAATATCAGTCGCTGATTGGATTGGAGGTCCGAAAAAAGAGGCTTTTATCAATACTGAAATCAAGGATGGGGAATTGTCGTGAAGTTTTTTTTGTTGTTTATTCTTGACGGATAGGCTGCAACATGATAATTAAGCTATTACAATTGATAACAAGGATAGAACGTTTGTTTTGGGATAGAAAGGAGGCCATCATGGCGAGAATATCATGTACCTGGGCGCTTATCGGTTTATTAACGGTTTGTATTGGTTGCCAGCCTTCAAATACAGGTCGGAGCCAGATTATACCCAGCAACCCACATCGAACAATCCCGGCTGCCAGCGTCATGGATGCAGATACGAGCGAAGCCGATCTTGTCGAAAAAATGGCCGTGAGCCGGGAAGCGTATCGCCAGGGTCTTGAGGTGCTGGAAGCCTATTACGGCCGTGTCGGTAACTATGAGAAGCAACAGTGGGCTCGAAGATAGTTGCAATCATTTGATACGTGGACGAAATACAGCTACATCCTGAGCCCTGAAATAACCATGCCGGGCAAAAGACCGATCGCTTCAATCCCTGAGGCTGATCGTCTTTACTTCGAAGCGGAGACATATGAGAAGCAAGCCGGATTCCTTCCTGTTTTAGTATTGCATATTATAAAGGACGAGAATTCTGTG
>CAZESH010000471.1:0-1854 GCA_964514665.1 uncultured Caryophanales bacterium | reverse complement strand
CTCCAATGTCAGCTAGAACGAGCCGGCGGTCAGCCGCGAGAAGGTGGAGGATGCTCTGCGAAAGGTAGGCGCCGAGCGGATGTTCCAAGCGCTGCCTAAAGGCTATGACGAGCCCGTATTGGAAAAAGGCAGCACGCTTTCGACGGGGCAGCGGCAGCTGATCTCCTTTGCCCGGGCGCTTGCTTTCGATCCCGCGATTCTTATTCTCGATGAAGCGACTGCCAATATCGATTCGGAAACGGAAGCGTTAATCCAGCAGGCGCTCGATGTGGTGAAAAAAGGAAGAACGACCTTCATCATTGCGCACCGCCTCTCCACGATCCGCAGCGCCGATCAGATTCTTGTTCTTCATCGCGGAGAAATCGTCGAACGGGGTGACCACGACTCGCTGATGGCACAAAAAAGCAGATATTATCAAATGGTGCAGCTGCAGCTGATGAACAAAGGCGCAAATATGGTGGTGTGAAAAAAGGCTTTCGCCGTGGAATGAAACCACTGCGAGAGCCTTTTGTTTAAATATAGTTCAAACCGCCTGCATAGGGAAAGGGGATTGGAAGCAGGCTTTCGACCGCTTTCTGCAAGGGAGCAGGCAACACATCCGGAAGGCTGCCGGGATCGAACAAAAGCGAAACCAACTGCTCGCTTGTGAGCTCCGCCGAGTGGTTGGCGGCATGAAGGCGTACCATGCCGGAAGGCTGCGGCTCGAACCGCAAATCCTTCGGCGTAAAGCCGCGCTCGTGCAAATAAGGGGAAAGCTGGTCAAGCAGCCGATTTGCGTTGGCGACATAAACCGTGCCCAGATTTTTTTCCTCGTTCGAGGGTAAAACACTTAAAGCTTCCAACAGCTCATGCTCATGCCAGGGAACGGGAACCGTCAGAGCGCTCAGATTTTCTTCCTTTACAATATACGCCAGCATTTGCGGCATGATGGCCGCATCGCCGGCCCATTCCACTACAAATGGGATGTGTTTTGGCTGCAGTCCGTCAATTGCAACGGCGACTACGACGAATGCCGCAATTCGGCCGTTAAGCTCCGCTGCATAAACCTGATGCCGCAATTTTACGCATTTTGCATAAGCTTCGGACAAAATGAGCCTGGATAAATCCGTTACGCTATGCTCGAAGCGGACGGAACGGGCCGAAGCCAGCCGCGAAAGCATCGGGAAATCCTTGCGCACCGCACGTCGAAAGACGGTGTTTGAGCGTTGGGGCAAAGCGGTTAACGCCGGATTGCCCGGCTCGAGCGAATAGCGGGTCACTTTCCCGAACAGATGGCAGCCAGCCCGACGATACAAGCCTCTCGAACCGCTGATCAGCATAAGGGAAGCGTCCGCTTCGTCAATATGCGTTTTGATCGTGTCCAAAATTTGTCCGGCTGTGCCTTTCCCGCGGTAATCCGGAAGCGTGCAAACCGATCCGAGCGAGAATACGCTCAATGCCGCGTCGCCAATACGCACGACGGACGGAAGCAGTCCCATGAACGAAATGAGTCTGCCGTCCGCGAAAGCACCGAAAGAATGGGCCGTTTCAGTATATAAATCGAAGAAGCCATCTTTCATGGATGCCTGTTCGGAATCTCTGAAAATGGCATCCGAAAGCTTTACCGCTTCATCGAATTCCGACTGTTTCAGCATTCTTATTTCCATTATCGGTTCTCCTTTCCGGCGGTCAGTCCGATAGCCTCTTTGACAAAACCTTGCGCTTGCTGCAGCAATTGCTCGGCCGTCTTGCAATCGACCCCGGACAAGATGCTGACGATGGCGGTTTTCACATGTCCGTCCGCTTCTTTGTAGGCAACTTCGACGCGTTCGTCCGCTTCGTCGGTGGCCAGCTTGATAATGCGCTTGGCCCTAT
>CAZESH010000470.1:0-1860 GCA_964514665.1 uncultured Caryophanales bacterium | reverse complement strand
CGCTTGGACTGGATGACTTCGCTCGTCTGCCAATTTTGCTCCGCTTTTTGCAGCAGCCAGGCAGCGTCCACAACTTGCAGAAAATACAATTTCACGATTAAGCCGACAAAAAAAAGGGTGAAAAATCCCCCTAAAACGAAAGATCGAATCTTGACCCTTTTGATCATCAAAGCTTCATCCCCTATTGACCTAATGCTACTTTTTTATCGGAAGATCCATGTTGACCGTATACTTCCTTGATGCCGTTTTCAGAAGAAGGAGCCATTCCCAATTGCTGTGCCTGATCCAACAGACGTTTGGGGTCCTGCAGCTTCAGCACTTCCACTTTCAGCTGTTTGTTTTCTTCCTCCAGCTGCTGCATCTGATCCTGAATTTGCTGGATTTTCGTGTTCACTTCATAGATTTGCGCATAGCGCCAGACAATGAGACCGGCGACGACAACACACATCACCATTACAAACAAATACAGCAGCTTTTCCTGAATCGGCAGGGACTTTTTGCGAACCACCATTTTGCGGCGCTCACGAGCCTTCATTTCTTTCCCGCTTCTTTCTTCCAAAGCCAAATTCCCGTGGATATAGGCTGCCATTTGGAGCCCTCCTTTTCTTTCGATTGCAATGCGATATATGTTTTCTTACAGCTTCTCGGCGATTCTCAGCTTTGCCGATCGCGCCCGGGGGTTTTGCTCCAGCTCTTCCGCACCCGGCAAGATCGGTTTCTTGGTGATAATCCGCAGTTTCCCTTTTTTCTGACAAACGCAGACGGGAAAATCCGGGGGACAAGTGCATTTTTCAACAAATTTCGCGAAGATGCGCTTGCAAATCCGATCCTCGAGCGAGTGAAAGGAGATTACCGCTATCCTCGCACCTGCAGCAGTGCAATCCACCGCCTTTTCGAGGGCTTCTTCAAATGCGCCCAACTCATCGTTTACGGCGATCCTTATCGCTTGGAAGCTGCGCTTCGCGGGATGCGGACCGCTTCGGCGGGCTGCCGCGGGTATCGCGTTCTTGATGATTTCCGCAAGCTCGCCGGTTGTTTCAATCGGCTGTTCTTTGCGGGCATCGATGATATGCTTGGCAATTCTGCGGGCGAATTTTTCCTCTCCGTATTCGAACAGGATTTTGACGATCTCCCGCTCTTCCCAGCTGTTGACGATTTCTCCGGCCGTCAGTCCGTCCTCCTGATTCATCCGCATATCGAGCGGTGCATCCTGATTGTAGCTGAAGCCTCTTTCCGCTTCATCGAGCTGGGGCGAGGAAACACCCAAGTCAAAAAGCACGCCGTCCACCTGCGATTCTCCGTCTTCGCATGGGATATCCAGGCTTTTCAACACTTCATCCAGCTCACGGAAATTGCTTTTAACGATTCGTACATGGCCGCTGTATGCAGCCAGCTTTCGTTGTGCATTGGCAATCGCTGTATCATCCTGATCAATGGCGATCAGCATTCCTGAAGCCGACAACCGGGATGCAATTGCTTCGCTGTGCCCGGCTCCGCCCATGGTGCAATCGACGTAAATTCCATCCTGCTTAACCTGCAGTCCGTCCACTGCCTCGTTTTTAAGCACCGTGATATGATGAAACAATGGCTGGCGCCTCCCTGCTGATTATGTATAGTAGACAACATGCAAGCTATCAAAAGTTAAAATCGAAATCCACAAGCTTCTCGGCAATTTCGTTGAAGGATTCCTGCGACTGCTGAGAATAACCGTTCCACGTATCCTTATCCCATATTTCCACACGGTTCGACACGCCGATCACGATGCATTCCTTTTCCAGCTTGGCATGCTGTACCAGATTGTTGGGTATGTTTACTCTTCCCTGTTTGTCCAGCTCACATTCAGTCGCGCCGGAGAAGAAG
>CAZESH010000469.1:0-1863 GCA_964514665.1 uncultured Caryophanales bacterium | reverse complement strand
GTGTAAGTGACCAGTCCGAACCCGAAAGCACGGAGCCCTATATCCTCGGAAGCCTGAGCGCATGATTTTAATTCCGTCGGACGGACTCTTGGGATTGCGCGATTTTGATCCAGGGACGGCCGTGATCCCATTCGATGAGTACATTGACCTTAAACGCCCTGCGCAAATGCTCGGCGGTCAGCACCTGCTCCTTCTCGCCCGCGGCTATAATCCGCCCTTCCTCAATCAGGGCGACATGCGTAAACAGCGGAATGATCTCCTCCATGTGATGCGTCACATAGATCAGCTGCACGTTGTTCCGGCGCAGCGTTCCGATGCTTTCCAGCATGCTTTCCCGCTCGAATAAATCCAGGCCCGAGCAGGGCTCGTCCATTACGATGATTTCCGGATCGGCCATAAGCGTTCGGGCCAGCATGACTTTCTTGCGTTCCCCTTGGGAAAGCGTGCCGAGCGGCTGATCGCGCAAGTGGGCGATGTTCAACTGCTCCAGCATGCCGATCGCTTTGTCCGTTATGGCTTCGGGTATCGCTTCATACATCCGCAAATAAGCAAACTGGCCTGTCACCACCACTTCCCATACGGGATCGCGCAGCGTAAGCTTTTCGAATAAAGATTGGCTGATATAACCGAGCCGCTTGCGAACCTCCCGCAGATCCACCTCCCCATAGCGCTGGCCAAGCACTTCTACCTGGCCGCTGCTCGGAAACAGATAACCGCTGATCATTTCCAGAAGGGTCGTTTTCCCGGAGCCGTTGCGACCGAGTATGACCCATTGCTCCCCATTTTTCATATGCAAATTGACATCGTGCAATATCGCCCGTTGTTCGCGGACAAAGTTGATATGCTGCAGCCGGATCAAGCGGCTCCCCTCCTCGTATCTTGACTAAATGGCTTCGGATCGCCCGATTTGCTCCAAGAGCTGTTCCGGAACGGGTCCGTTCACGACTTTGATCGTTTCCGGTTTATGCTGGATGAGCATTTGATACATATTCATCTTGCCGTAAAGACTCGAGCTGTGCAGATAGATCTCGTGGGCATACAGATTTTCTGTAATCATTGCGCGCACCAAGTCCATTCCCGTCGGCTGCTTCGGACCCAAATCATAGTCGAGAGACAGCACCTTTACTTCGCTTTCCCGCAGCAGGAGCAAGCACTCCTCAGCGTCCCTGGCCAGCACGAAGCCTTTGGGGCAGCGGCGCAAATCGTCCATGTATACGTTAATCATTAATTCACCTCCGTTTATGTAAGAGAACGCACAAGCCTGATTTCCTCGTCGTACGAAAAAACATTTGAGGCCGGCGTTTCCAGAATCAACGGCAGCGGGCGGATGAAGGCACTGCCCAAAAATTCACGAAAAGCCCGCTCGCCGATTTTGCCTTGCCCGATATTGGCGTGTCTGTCTTTGTGGAATCCGCTTTCATAACGGGAATCGTTCAAATGCACGGCAGCCAGATGCTCGAAGAAACCGATATCTTCTCCAAGCTTTTCAAGCCCGTACCAATTGGTTCCGTCCCATAATCCGCTTGCGAACAGATGGCAGGTATCCAGGCAAAATCCGATGGCTGCGGGCTGGCTGCTCAGCTGTCTGACCGCCACCAGTTCTTCAAATGAAGTACCCATCATCGTACCGCCGCCAGCCTGGTTTTCCAAAAGGATCTTGGATTCCATCGCGCGGCTGTCAAAAAGGTCATTACATAATTTTATACTATTTTTGTAGCCTTGTAACGGGTCATTTCCCTTATAGTGGCCAAAATGCACAACCACGCCCAAAGAACCGCATGCTTCGGCGATATCGAAGTCGTTGATCAGCGATTGCAGAATCTGCTTGCGCAGTTCCGCATCGTCTGAAGCAATATTAACCGG
>CAZESH010000468.1:0-1868 GCA_964514665.1 uncultured Caryophanales bacterium | reverse complement strand
TACATACCCCGTTCGGCGGGTGTGAGAACAAGCTCCGCTCCGAAAAGCTGCAATATTTTTCTACGCTCGATACTCATCGATTCCGGCATGGTTAAGATCAAACGATACCCTCTCGCGGCGCACATGAACGCCAAACCGATACCTGTATTACCGCTGGTCGGCTCGATGACTACCGTGTCCGGATTGATTAATCCGTCTTTTTCTCCAGCCCTGATCATTGCGTAGGCAATCCGGTCTTTGACGCTTCCACAGGGATTTTTGGATTCGAGTTTTGCCAAAATGGTAGCTTTTTCAGAGCCAAGTTTGTTTACTTGAACCAATGGCGTAAAGCCGACTGCACTTGTGATATCCTCGAATATTGCACTCATAATCTCTTCCTACCCTTCTATATTTGATAGTCCGATTGTTTTATGCCTGATGCCATATTAGCCACATCTTGAAGTGTAATAGATTGAAGCACCGTCTCAATGGCCTGTTCTACTTGCTTCCAAACCTCTCTGGCCGCACAATCCGCTGCTCGTGAGCAGCGGGCGCTGTCCTCAACGCATTCCACCGTTGATATAGGACCTTCCACACAACGTAAAATATCATTGAGTGCGATCTGGTCGGGGGCTTTGGAAAGGACGTACCCCCCCTTTGAGCCTCTGATACTCTTGATTAATCCCGCCGATTTAAGAACAGCCATCAATTGCTCTAAGTATTTGATGGATATTTCCTGTCTTTCAGCAATGATTTTAAGTTGCAGTGGCCGATTCGTCTCGTGCTTGGCCAATTCTATCATGGCCCTGACGGCGTAACGTGTTCGAGTTGATAGTTTCATAATTGTTTCTTCCTTTATTCCTACTTCTATGGTAGGCAATTATACGAACCAATTTCTTTCTGGTGCAACAGAAAATCGTTAAAAATTGAAAAAACGCATTACAATTCCAAAATTTCCTATTTTTCAGTGGGGATAATACAAAAAAGCTGTTGTAAGGGAAAATATATTTTAGATCGGTTCATTGTCAATTCACTTGACGGAAGGAATATCTACTCCTAAAATAGGAGAGCTTGGGTTAAGCTATTTGAAATGGGATATTGCGGATGCCTAAAAGTATCGCGAAAAAAGTGGTCTTTATTTCCTCTTTTCCGCCCAGAAAATGTGGAATCGCGACATTCACTTCTGACCTGATCACCAGCACCGCCGCCGCGGCAAAAGGCGAATTCGAGCCGCTTGTCGTGGCCATGCGGTCGGAAGATCTTAAATATGACAATCCGGTCAAGTTTGAGATTCGGCAGAACGTGAAAAGCGATTACATTTGTGCCGCCGACTACATCAATTTCAGTCACGTCGATCTCGTATCGGTCCAACATGAGTTTGGATTATTTGGTGGAACAGCCGGTAATTATTTAAGTTTGTTGCTCAACAGGCTGAAGGCTCCCGTTATCACGACGCTTCATACGATTCTCGATGATCCGGATCCGGACTACCGCAAAGCGTTGGTGGATGTCTGCAAAGCCTCCTACCGGGTGATCACAATGAATAAGCGCGGCGTCGATATGCTGCGGAAGATTTATGGGATAACGGGCGGAAAAATTAAACTCATCGCACATGGCATCCCTGACTTGCCCTTTGTAGACAGCAATTATTACAAGCATAAATTCGGCCTGGAAGACCGGAAAACGATCCTTACGTTCGGTTTGCTCAATAAGAACAAAGGCATAGAGATGATGCTCAAGGCGATGCCGGCTATTATTAGGGCCGAGCCGTCCGTGATCTACATCGTTCTGGGTATGACCCACCCGAACGTTCTGAAGGTGGATGGTGAATCGTACCGATTTGGCCTCCAGCAAATGGTTAAAGACCTCGACCTGCAGGAGCATGTTAT
>CAZESH010000467.1:0-1870 GCA_964514665.1 uncultured Caryophanales bacterium | reverse complement strand
GTTATTTTTCATAAAGGAGGTACAGCCGATGATCGAGCTGCGCAACGTCAGCTATCGCACGGGTGAAAAGGAGCTGATACGCGATTTCTCATTGCGGGTTAAACAAGGGGAAAGCGTCGGGCTGATCGGTCCGAACGGATCGGGCAAAACCACGCTGATCAAGCTGCTGTCCGGTTTGCTGCGGCCGACGCAGGGCGAGGCTCTTTTGCAGGGGAAAAGCGCGGAGGGTTATCCGCGCAAGGAGCTTGCCCGCTGGCTGGCCGTGCTGTCGCAGGAAATCCTTCCGCCTTATCCGATAACGGTCTATGACGCGGTAATGATGGGCCGCTATCCGCACCTGGCATGGATGCACAAGGAAAGCCGCGCCGATCACGAACTGGTGGAACGGGTGCTGGAGCAAACGGGCTTGTTTCGCCTCAAGGAGCAGCCATTGAACAGGCTGAGCGGCGGAGAAAGACAGCGTACGGCGATCGCCCGCGCGATGGTGCAGGAGCCGCTTGTTCTGCTGCTGGATGAACCTACGACGTACCTGGATGTCGGCTCGCAGATCCAGGTGATGGATATCGTCAAAAAATGGCAGCGCGAATGCGGATTGACCGTACTTATGGTGCTGCATGATCTGAATCTTGCGGCGCAGTACTGCGACCGCTTGGCGCTGATGCATGAAGGCAGGCTGCAGATGCTGGGAGATGCCCGGGATGTCATCCGCAGCGGCCGGATCAAAGAAATATACCGTACCGAGATGGAGATTGTCGATCATCCGTTGACCGGAATTCCGCAAATTTTATTGACAGGCAACCGTATATAGGACTGCATATTAGCATGACATGGAGATGAGAAGATGACGGCTTCACTTATTGCACAAACGATAGAACGGATCAAGCCCGCGGATGAAGCGGCGCAGCGCTCTGCACAAGCCCGTCTTGATCAATTGACCAAGCCCAAGGACAGTCTGGGCGCTTTGGAGCAGCTGATTATCCGTTTGGCCGGCATAACGGGCAAAGCGGTGAACGTTTTTAACGATAAACGCGTCGTGATTTTTGCCGCTGACCATGGTGTCGTGCAGGAAGGGATTTCCGCCTATCCGCAGGAGGTGACGGCGCAAATGGTCCATAACTTTCTCGCCGGAGGCGCAGCGGTCAACAGCTTTGCAGAAAGCGCGAAGGCCGGTGTGGTTTGCGTGGATGTCGGCGTGGCTGCAGAACTTCGGCAATTGGACGGATTGGTCGATAAAAAAATAGCGCCGGGGACAGCGAATATGTGCCTAGAGCCGGCGATGAGCCGCGAACAGGCGGAAGCGGCTGTCAGCGCAGGCATCTCGGTGGCGTTGGAGCAGGCCGGGCAGGGAGCGGAGCTGTTCGCCGCGGGAGAGATGGGCATAGGCAACACCACGGCAAGTTCGGCGATTCTTGCGGCTTTTACCGGGCAGCCTCCGGAAAGCTTGATCGGCAGAGGCACGGGTATTGATGATGAGACGCTGCTCAACAAAATCGATGCGGTTCGCCGGGCTTTGGCGCTGCATCGGCCGGATCCGGCCGATGCGCTCGATGTGCTGCACAAGGTCGGGGGTTTGGAGCTGTGCGCGCTTGCCGGCTTCATGCTCGGCAGCGCCGCCATGCGCATACCCGTTGTCATAGACGGGTTGATTTCCACGACAGCGGCGTTGGCCGCTGTACGTTTGTGTCCGCAGGCAGTCGATTATTTGGTCGCTTCCCATTTGTCCGAAGAGCCCGGGCACAGGATTGCCTTGGAAGTACTGGGACTTGCGCCGGGCCTGCACTTGCGGATGAGGCTGGGGGAAGGAACGGGAGCTGTGCTGATGTTTCCGATGATCGATGCCGCATGCACGATCATGAGCCGCATGTCGACC
>CAZESH010000466.1:0-1873 GCA_964514665.1 uncultured Caryophanales bacterium | reverse complement strand
GACCAAGCGCTGCAAAAAAACTCATCCAAGAAACCCGCATCAGTATCATACGCGGGAATGCATCAGAGATTTTATCCCTCCGCCCGGACGATTCCAAAACCAAGGGGGTTGATTCGATTCATTCGGTTGAGGCTGCCGAGGAACCCGCAAGAATTCTCGCCGGCGAACTCGAATCCGTCCTTGCAGTTACAGGTCCCACAGACTTAATTACAGACGGCAAACAGGTGATACGGGTTTCAAACGGCCATCCACTAATGGGATACGTCACCGGAACCGGTTGCACGGCTACGGTAACCATTGGCGCGTTCCTGTCGGTGGACGAGAACCCTGTCAGTGCAACGGCTACGGCACTGGCCTTTTTTGGGCTGGCCGGAGAAGTTGCAGCAAAAAACGCATCTGCGCCGGGTAGTTTCATGATTGCAATGCTGGATGCTCTTCACACGATTACACCGGAAAAACTCTTACGGGAATGTAAATTTGAAGACTACACATAATTGCAATAAGAAAGTTATTGCATTCTCGGTATCGTCCTTTTGGGATAATAATATATATCTGATAAGAATTTATCTACGAGATCTTCCGTTTTCATTGCATGATATAGCTTTTCAAAATGAAACCATTTTGCTTAGTGAGTGGAAAAATGCGAATCGTTCTTGTTAACCCGAACCCCATGAGGCCTCCGGTGACTCCTTTGTCTCTGGACTATCTTGGCGCTGCATGCCGTCATGCCGGGATAGACGTCGATTTGGTGGATTGTGCCATTGAACCGGATTGGCGGAAAAAACTCTCTGATGTTTTGACAGATAAACCGGTTCTTGTCGGTGTTACTATCCGAAACATAGATGATTCCTATTTCGCAAGTCAGGATTTTTCTTTGCTTCGAACAATCCCGGTACTTGAAACAATTAAACGTTCAACCAATGCGCCGATTTGTCTTGGCGGGGTCGGTTTTTCTATTTTTCCATCCGAAGTTCTGAAGTTTTGCGATGTGCCTTATGGCATATGTGGAGACGGAGAGGATAGTCTTGTTAAACTGGCAACGGCGCTCAGAGACAACATTGAATTGGATACGGTGCCGGGATTGATTTGGATGGAAAACAACAACTTTAAACAAAACGCAATCTTGCCGGTTTCTCTTGAAAAAATAGATTTGGCTTCCAGATCTTTGATTGACAATCAATATTATTTCAAAAACGGCGGGCAAGTCGGGTTCGAAACCAAACGCGGCTGTTCCATGAAGTGCACCTATTGTCCGGAACCATTTATCAAGGGTAAAACGATAAGGCTGCGTCCGCCACAAAATGCGGTGGCGGAATTAACCGATCTTTATCACCGTGGAATCAACGTATTTCATACGTGTGACTGCGAGTTTAATTTGCCCTATTCCCATGCGGTTGAAGTATCCAATTCCATCATCGAGTCAGGATTGGGAAGTAAAATTAAATGGTATGCCTACTGTTCTCCAGAGGTTTTTACAGAAGAGTTGGCACATGTAATGCGTAACGCCGGATGTGTTGGAATTGATTTCGGTGCCGACCATGGTGATAATAACATGCTGCGACGGCTCGGCCATAATTATAGCTCGGATGATTTGACTCGAATTCGAGAAATCTGCCTCAGACATCATATCATTTGCATGTTCGACTTAATCCTTGGATCTCCCGGCGAAACAAGAAAATCCATTGAAACAACGATTCATCTGATGAAAAAGATCAAACCGGATCGTGTGGGTATCAGCCTTGGCGTAAGACTTTATCCGATGACGCCCTTAGGGCGGCAAGTCCTGGAAGAGTCAAAAGGGAGGTTATCGAAAAACCCCAGTCTTTTCGGAATCCTGGAAAACAATGAATCTTTTTTTCGCCCGGTTTATTAC
>CAZESH010000465.1:0-1875 GCA_964514665.1 uncultured Caryophanales bacterium | reverse complement strand
TCCACCACATAGGTCAAGCCGTTGCTGCTGGCATCCAGATAAGGATGGTCAATTTGCTCGGGATCACCCATTAAAATGATTTTGCTGCCTTCCCCGACGCGCGAGACGATGGTTTTAACTTCATGCTTGGATAAATTCTGCGCCTCGTCGATGATGATGTATTTGCCCGGAATCGATCTGCCGCGAATGTAGGTCAATGCTTCCACCTGAATGCTGCCTAATCCCATTAAAACCTTCTCGATATCTCCCGGTTTTTTCGTATCAAAGAGAAATTCTAGGTTGTCATAGATCGGCTGCATCCACGGACGGAGCTTTTCTTCCTTTTCACCGGGCAAATATCCGATGTCCTTGCCCATCGGCACAACCGGACGGGCAATCAAAAGCTTTTTGTATTTGTGTTCGTCTTCCACCTTCATCAAGCCCGCCGCCAAAGCCAGCAGTGTTTTACCCGTTCCCGCCCGACCCGTCAGCGTAACGAGCGGGATTTCGTCATTCAGCAGCAGCTCCAACGCCATCCGCTGTTGAGCATTTCTCGCGGTAATGCCCCAGATCGGTTCATTGCTCAAAAACAGCGGCTCCAGCTTCTTTCCGTCCAAAGACACCTTAAGCAGAGCCGATTTGGAGGTGCCCATCTCATCCTTCAGCATGACGAATTCGTTCGGAAAAAAACTGCGGCTGATGTCAAACTCTTTGGCCGGCAGTACCCTGTTGGAATAAAACGCATCGATCATCGAAGGGTGAACCTTCATATTGCTGCAGCCCAGATACAAATCGGAGAATGAAGCAAGCCGATCCGACAAATAATCCTGTGCCGTGATACCCAGCACATCCGCCTTGACTCGAACAAGCGTGTCCTTGCTGACCAGCACGACCGGTTTCGGATCTTTCTTTTCCTGCTCCTCAATATGATAATTCAACGCTACCGACAAGATTCGGTTATCGTTTGTCATTTCTCCGAAAAGCTCCTGCGTTTTTGCATAGCTCCGGTGATTCAATTCCACCTTGATGCTTCCGCCGTTCTCCAGAGCTACCCCGTCATGCAAATATCCCTTGGATCTGAAACCGTCCAGCTGCCGGGAAACGTAACGGGCGTTTCTGCCAATTTCATCCGCATTGCGCTTTTTCGAATCAATTTCTTCAAGCACTACCGAAGGAATAACCACATCATTATCTTCGAACGAAAAGATGGAATTCGGATCATGAAGCAGAACGTTCGTATCCAATACATATATTTTTCTCATTTTAAGGTTCCTCCAGATCAATGCAAGATTAGAATCGCCAAACGAGAACTCATCGTACATAGATTACAGCGTTCAGGACAACCTAACTATTAAAATTCAACCTAGAAAGGAGTCAAACTATGCCGTATTTACTGATTCTGATCCTGCTGATGTCGTTATTGACCGGCTGCACCCCATCCGGAAAAAAGCAAGCTTCCCCCTCCCGCGATAATAATGAAATCAAGGTGAAACAAACGGAAGATCAAGCCGCGAGACCTCTGAACCGCTCAAATGCGCAAACCGCCGCACACTTGGAGCAGATAGCCGAAAGCGTTCCCCAGGTCGGGAATGCAAGGTGCATCGTATTCGGAAATACCGCGGTAGTGGGGATCGACGTTAAAGGACAGCTTGATCGTTCACGGGTTGGAACCTTGAAATATACGGTTGCGCAAGCGCTTCGCAAGGATCCTTACGGTAAAAACGCGCTTGTTACCGCCGACATCGACCTCAATCATAGGCTTTCCGAGCTTAAAGCAGAAATGCAAAAAGGTAAGCCTATTGCGGGCTTTGCCCAGGAGATGGCCGACATCATCGGAAGAATCATGCCTCAGCTGCCGCAGCAAGTGGAACCGAAAAATCCGGAGGGAGAGACCGA
>CAZESH010000464.1:0-1914 GCA_964514665.1 uncultured Caryophanales bacterium | reverse complement strand
TAACCTCGCAAAAGGTGGTGTCGGGGCAATCATCACAGGTCATATGACAGTGGCACGTGAAGGCAAAGCGAGCGATAGACAAACTTGCATCTACGATGACTCTTATATCGCAGAAATTGCAAAAATAGCAGAAGTTGTTCATGCATCGGGAAATGGTTGTAAGATTTTTGCACAACTCAACTATGCTGGAAGACAAGTATTTCATGACAATAAAATCGCTGAATGTGTCGGTCCTTCGGAAATTCCTTCACCAATCTTGAGAAAAAAAGCAAAGACTCTGTCGATTGATGAAATCAAAAAAATTGTAGATTGCTATTCTGATGCCATTATAAGGGTTAAGAAAGCTGGTTTCGATGGTGTACAGCTTCACGGGGCTCACGGGTGGTTATTGAGTTCCTTCTTATCTCCCTACACCAACCATCGTCACGATCAATATGGTGGATCGATCGAGAAGCGTTTAACCATATTGAGAGAAATCATTGCGAAAGCAAGACAAAGTGTCGATAATTTTCCAATTCTCATCAAAATGAATAGTTCAGATCACGTTGAGGGAGGGATTGACATCGATACTTTCCTTGAAGTGGCAAAAAAAGTTGAAGCTTTGGGATTCGATGCTATCGAAGTAAGTGGCGGTATGTGGGATTGTCTGGTTCGGTCAGAAAAAGAACTTGGATTCTTCCCACTCCCTATTCCTGAATCTCGAACTCGTATCAACAATCTTGAAAAACAATCCTATTACGTACCAGCTGCTGAAAAACTTGACTTGGATGTTCCACTAATGGTCGTTGGTGGCCATCGAAACGTTGAGAGTCTCGAAGAGATCATAGGTAAGAGTAATATAGATTTCTTCTCGTTGAGTCGTCCCCTCATCAGTGAACCTGGCTTACCTAACCGCTGGCTTGAAGGCAGAGGGAGTGATAAAGCAGACTGTGTCTCGTGCAATTCGTGCTTATTGGAAGTGAAGTCAAAACCCCTCAAGTGTGTACTCAAACAAAACCGGCTCAAGCAAAAGATTGTAAAGAACCTCGTTCCACACATATGGAAGCTGAAAGTTAAGTAAGTAGTTCCTCAACGGGCCAGCACCTGTTAAAGCTACCTCCAACTTAAGATGTTAGATGAACTGGTGATATCTGCAAAACCACCAAATATCAAGTGATTGAATTTTCTGTGATAACGTAATATCTTATCACTAAACAATAACGGCTGTACTAACTGATATTTGATCAAAGCTTTGGAAATCACCAGAGCAATTTGATACTATTAACATATCGTTCTAATTCATATTAAAATAATTAGTTACATGCGTTACAAAGTGTCACAGGTTTTGGAAGGCCCAATTTCAAAGATATATTCTTAATGCATCCCCACCAATACCATCACCGATATACGTAACGGATATCATATAATCTCCCCCCACCTGGAATTAAATTTATCACCACAATTTGGTGTGTATAAAAAAATATCTTTCTGGCATCCGTGCTTCGAGGCTTTTCGGCCTCTCAATTTTCTGTTTTCAAGATTAGTCACTTCTATGCTATACTTATCCTTATTATCCTGACATGGAATCGGTGAAAGGAATTTCTATATGACCTGCATTGTTCAGAAATACGGCGGCAGCAGTTTAGCGGATGTGGACCAATTGCGCAAAATTGTCCGGATGATTGCCGAACTCAAGGGCCGAAATAATGATATTGCCATTGTCGTTTCGGCCATGGGAAAGACGACCGACGAACTAGTGGCCTTGGCCCGAAAAATCTCCCCCAAACCACCGCGGCGGGAAATGGACATGTTGCTTTCCACCGGTGAGCGCATCACCATGGCGATACTTTGTATGGCTTTGCATGAGCAGGGGCTTGATGCGGTATCACTGACTGGCTCTCAGGCCGGTATTATCACCAACAACCGCCATAATGA
>CAZESH010000463.1:0-1949 GCA_964514665.1 uncultured Caryophanales bacterium | reverse complement strand
CGATAAAATCGCGGCCCGGATTGCCGTGCTGTCACTTTCCGTTCCACAGCTGGTAAATATGATTTCCTCCGGAGAAGCTCCCAGAAGTTCGGCCACGCGTTCCCGTGCTTCAACGAGCTTATGTTCCACCATACCACCGAACGTATGCATGCTGGATGGATTTCCGTAAAATTCATTAAAAAAAGGAAGCATTTCTTCCAGCACTTCCGGTGCAACTTGTGTCGTGGCATTGTTGTCTACGTAAATGACCTTCACGAGTGCACCTCCTCTACCAGGAGCTCAGGAGCAACCAACTCCCTGAGTTTTGACTCCACATAATGTTTGAGGGTAATTTGGGATGCGCTGCATGTGGCACAAGTTCCATGTAGTTTCACAAGAACGTTGTTTCCATCCACATCTACGAGTTCAATATTGCCGCCGTCTTTTTTCAGTGCCGGTTGGATTTCTCGTTCTAATGTCTCTTCAATCAATCGAATTTTTTGAATATTGGTTAAACGGATGACTTTTTTCTTTGCCGGTATTTCCAGGCCGAGGGTTGCGTCGATAATTTCCTGAATCTTTTCATGGCAGCTTTCGCATCCGCCGCCGGCCTTGACATAATTGGTTACATCTTCAATAGAGTTCAGGCTGTTTTCCTTAACCGCGCGCTTTATCTCGATGTCGGTTACACCGAAGCATTCACAAACAATTTCACCTTCGATCTTCTTTTCGTCTTGTCCACGATAATTTGCAATTGCCTTCTCAAGGGCGTCCCGTCCCAACACCGAGCAGTGCATCTTTTGTTTTGGCAGGCCACCTAAATATTCTGCAATTTTATCATTAGTGATATTTTGGGCTTCCTCCAGTGTAAGGCCATGAATCATTTCTGTCAGGGCCGATGAAGAAGCAATGGCGCTTGCACAGCCAAAGGTTTGAAATTTTGCATCTTTGATTTTTTTGTTTCCATCCAGCTTAAAATAGAGCGTCAGGGCATCCCCGCAAGCCAGGGATCCGACTTCTCCGACGCCGTCGGCATCCTCAATCACACCCACATTTCGAGGATTGAGAAAGTGGTCTTTCACTGTTTTTGTATATTCCCACATGGTATCCTCCTGTGTTTGATATAATTCAAATGATAAACAAGCATATATTAATCATCCTTTTGGTTTTTTCCATAAGAATTTTGGAGAATGTTCAAGCCAATGTACACATAATGAAGGCCGGAAGCAACGGTAAGGCTTGCCGTAATCCAAAACAGCGACCATGTAGTTGTTTGAATTCCTGGAATACCAGGATCAAGAAGGGTCAGCAAAATCGTTAAGAACTGTGCAACCGTTGTCCATTTGCTTACAAGGCTCGGATTTATTTCAATCGGAATATCCGTTAATGAAAAAACAGCGATTCCGGTAACAATTAGGATGTCACGGCTTAGAACAATCACTGCCAGCCAGGGGGGAATTATTTTAAGAACAGCCAGGCTTACAAAAGCAGACGCCAACAAAAGCTTGTCGGCAATGGGATCAAGGTAAGCACCCAACACACTGTACTGATTAAAATATCTCGCCAGAAGGCCATCCAGTCCATCGGTAATGGCTGCAATGGTGAACACCAGAAGCGCAAAGTGAAACAGATCTTTTAAAAGGAAAATGACAAAAAGGGGCGTAAGCAAGATCCTGATAACAGTTAAAATATTGGGAATATTGATGCTCAATGATCTGTTTCCATTTTAGAACCTAAGTCGAGCGATTTTCAAGGCTTGCCCGCCTTTGGCGGCGTTGGCGCAGATAAGCCCCGCGTGTCGGGATCTCCGCTTCGCTACGACAAGTCTTGATCTAAGCGAAATCCCGCCCTGCGGGAGAAGATGTTGTTCCGCTATAGTCGTCTATGCGGAACGGCATCTGACGCAGTAGATGCAGTGATCCTCCTATATTTGTGCCATATGGCAAAATATAGTATTTCTATGATAAATT
>CAZESH010000462.1:0-1954 GCA_964514665.1 uncultured Caryophanales bacterium | reverse complement strand
TTTCAAGGCAGCCTGGAATAGCCGTGTCTGGTTTTCCACATGAAATATTTTTCGAACATCCGTTTGCCGAAATCATAAATTACATTGGGAATCATCACGGCAAATTGGCGCGGCTTGAACAAATGGTTGGAGATGATGATCACTTCTTTTTTGCCCGCATCCATTACGCATATGCCGGGGATTTTGCCGAACGGCTTTTGCTTCAGCTTGGTTTCGCCTTTGGCTGCGCGGATAATATTCTCCGCTACGACTTTACCCGCTTCATCGGCCGGGAATCCCGTTTTCGGCACCGAATGCGGCACTTTCCCCTGTTTGAAAGGCGGCTTCACATCGACAGCAATGCCTGCAGCCCACACGAAGGGATATTTGCGATGCTGGTATGCATCGTTCACCTCTACATAGCCCGTGGCCGTTGCCTCCAATTTCGGCGAGTTTTTAATAAAGTCTACGCCGTGGAAGGGGGGCATCATCATGGCGAATTTGTAAGGAAGCGCCTCCCCGTTGGTCAGATGGATGGTCTCATCCTCTACTTTCTCGACGCCCACTTCCGTGCGGTATTTAATATTGTACATTTTGCAAAAGGCCGTAAGCATTTCCTTGCCGAATTTGATTCCATCGATGCCGAAGTGGCCAAGATAGGCTTCCGGCGTAAGCCAGTAAAGGTCAACCTTGTCGCGGATTCCTTGCTCCCGCAGCCATTTGTCCATGTTGAACAGGAATTCGTATCCGGCGCCCATGCAGCCGGCGTTTTGCGTTGCGCCGATCACCACAGGACCGGGGTTTTTCTTCAGTTCCTCAAGCGCGGCCCTCGTTTTCATGGCGCCCCCGGGAGTCCCGATGTAGTGAACATGCTCTCTAAACCCTTCGGCCACGTCATATACGACTTTCGGGCCGGTAGCAAGTACGATATGGTCGAAAGTGAAGTTCCCTTTGTCTGTTTTCAATATTTTGGTATCAGGATCTACTTCCAGCGCTTCGGCATGGATAAAATTCACTTTCGCCTTTTTCAGTACGGGCTCGATCGGAATCGTGATGTCCTTGATTTCCCTCCATTTTAAAGGAACCCAGATTAAAGAAGGGATGAATGTAAATACGGTCTGATTGCTGAGCAGCGTAACGTCATGGTCTTTGCCGCCCTTGCGTTTTAATTCAAGCGCTGCTGTCAAACCGGCAAAATTGCCGCCTACAACGATGGTTTTGGTAGCCATTATCAATCACTCTCCATTTACTCAGTTTGCTTTATGCCTTAAGTATAAAGTAGATCTTGGAAAATAAATGTGATTTATTTCACAATACCGTCTTGCAATGAACTTATTATCCTGCCTTTCCCTATCAAGTTGTCATGGAACCGCCTGCCGAGAAAAGTCTTGCTGTCCTTTCTGGTTTTATTGTAGCCTTTGCGCAGCAGTTTGTAATTCGGGGAATCCTCTGAATTTTGCGCAAGCATTCCCCTATATTTTTACCGTTTTTTGCCTTAGCGGGCCGGGGAGTTCCCTTACTCCAAATTAAGGGTACCGACAAAGGAAGTTCAGGAATTCTCCCGATTACATACGAGAGGCTGCCGCAGTACGATGTAATCAAGGAATTCAAAAAAACAAAAGGAAGAAGTGTTGGAGATGAAAAGAGCAATAATCAACGGATTGACGATTGTATCGGCTGCGGCCATGATATTATTGGCAGGATGCGGAAATCAGAATGCAGTGAACAACACGATGAACACGAAGCAAATGAACATAGATACATCTCAAAAGAGCACCGACCAGCCAACCGCGCAGCCATCGGCTCAACCATCCGTTCAAAAAGCGGATAACATTTATATGACGATTGAAGCAGGTTCCAAATTGGCACCCGACGGAAAATTGCATGACGCCTTTATTAATGGAAACATTACCGTCACCGTCGGCAAACCCGTGACCCTGCACATCTATAATTACGATGAAGGCAGCCATACGTA
>CAZESH010000461.1:0-1988 GCA_964514665.1 uncultured Caryophanales bacterium | reverse complement strand
GTCGATATGATAGGGGTCATCCGGAAACCAGACGGCTGTTTTAAAGCCCTTGCTTCGCAGCGCCTCCGCTTTTTCGGCGGGAAAAGAAGCACCCGCGGCATCCAGCACAAGCACGAGATCCGGTTTTTCCCGTTCGGCCACTGCAGCGACATCCTCCCGCGGCCCCGCTGCCAGCACTTGGCTTGCCAACCCCCGCAAAGCGCCCTCAATCCCCGCATCCAGCGAGGAGTAAGGACTCCCGTCCGCTTTTACATACAGCACCTTGATCGGCCAAAGCTGCCGCTCCTCTTCGTGAAAGCGATCGGCCAACGCCCGACATTTCCCCATGAAACGGCCGTGCTCCCATCCCAGTTTATAACCGTCCTGTTGTCCCTGCTTCCACAAATCTTGAGGAGGCAATGCGCTCAACTCCTTTACCGGATTTGAATATGATTTTTCATTCTCAGGTAGTCGGCCAACGACTTCTGCCATTGCGGCATTTCGTAAACGGAGTTCAACTTGCCGTTGTCCAACACACTGTAGTCCGGTCGTTTGACAAGGCTTGGATAATCCCGGCTGGAGACCGGTCGAAGCTTCACTTCTTTTTGGCACATGGAAAATATCGTTTCGGCAAACTCGTACCAACTGCATTGGCCCGTTCCGCTGCAATGATAGGTGCCGTATTCATCAAATCCTTGTTTTGCAATCTCTCTCAGCATAAAGGCCACGTCCCAAGTGTGGGTCGGGGACATCACTTGATCCGCCACCACTTTGATTTCTTTTTTTCCAGCTGCCAGCCTCAGCATCGTTTCCACAAAGTTTCCGCCTTTCCCCCCCGACCCCGCGCGTCCGAACAGCGAGGATACGCGGAAAATAAAGAAGCGGTCGTGATAAGCTCTAATCATCTGCTCCCCGGCAACCTTGGAAACGCCATACACATTGAGCGGACCGGTCGGATCCTCCTCCCGGTAAGGCGTCGTCTTTCTTCCGTCAAACACATAGTCCGTGCTGAAATGAATCAAGACGCTTCCCGTCCGATTGCAATATTTGGCCATTTCCCCGACCGCCGCGCCGTTCACGGAAAAGGCTTGAAGCGGATTCATCTCGCATTGATCCGTCTGATGAAAGGCCGTGCAGTTGACCAGAACGTCAAAGGGGTGCAACGTCCGCAAATAATCGGAGATGTGGCGCCAGTCAGCCACATCCAAATCCTTGCGAAATACGGGAATGAGCTGAACGCTGCCGCCATGAATGGAGAACATCTCGCGGATGTCGGAGCCTAATTGCCCGCCCGCACCCAACAGCACCCACCTATTCATCCGAAACCCGGCTCCCGATATCGATCATCCCGCCGTACATTTCCGTTTCGCGGATGATCCGCCGCCATTTGGCCAGCTCTCTATACCAATTTAATGTGACGGTTTGCTCCATCGCCGGAACGCTGCCATTTTCCAGCGCTTCCAACACTTCCCGCGCGCCCTCTTCCACACTCCATTTTGCCTGCCAATTTAAAACCGTCTCGATTTTGTCGAAAACGACTTTGTAGGAGCGGTGATCCGGGTCGCCGTACCAGGCAATGTCCACTTTTTGGGGCAATACCTTTCTGATGCTTTCGGCAAGCTCTCCGAGCTTGACATTGTTGCGGTTTGCGCCCACATTGAAAATCTGGCCGTTGATTGCGGCAGCATCCGCCTCCAACAGCAAGCACATCGCATCGGTCGTGTCCTGTACATGCACCATCGGTCGCCACTGGCTACCGTCCCTCATAAGACGAATGACACCTTCCTTCCAAGCCCCGAGCGTCATACCGTTCACCGCGAGATCAAAGCGCATCCGCTTGGAATAACCGAATACCGTAGCCTGGCGGATAACCGTCACACAGAAACTTTCATCCGCAAGCGGGAGCACGCCCTGCTCCGCCTTCAGGTTCGCGACGGCATAAGTCGAAAGCGGATTAACACTGGAATTTTCGTCCACCGCCGCCCCATCATCCTGAAAACCGTAAATAC
>CAZESH010000460.1:0-2001 GCA_964514665.1 uncultured Caryophanales bacterium | reverse complement strand
TCGAAGAGCATTTGCTGGAGGGCTTACGGAAGTTCAAGCCGAGGGGAATCTGGCTTGATTACTTAACCTATGCGGGCTGGTTCGAGGTTCCCGATCCCGATCTGCAGGAAAGCTGTTTCTGCCCTGCATGCATCGAAGATTTCTGCAGCACTGCCGATGTGGATGCTTCTACGCCAAAAGAAATATTATCGAAATATGCCGATGAATGGAAAACCCGCAAATGCCGAAAAATCGCTGATTTTACACTGCATTATGCGGGCCTGGTCAAAGAAATGTTACCCGGA
Source organism: uncultured Caryophanales bacterium (assembly GCA_964514665.1). Classification (GTDB taxonomy): domain Bacteria; phylum Bacillota; class Bacilli; order Paenibacillales; family KCTC-25726; genus CAZESH01. Next base: position 1,717 of record CAZESH010000460.1, on the reverse strand, counting down.
TGCATTGTCGGAGCCTATATGTGCCCATGGACTCCTGATGAATTCGATGGGGCGCTGACCAGAATATTCGCTCAGGATTATCAAATGATGGCAGAAACCATCGATGTGTTCACACCTCTTATTTACAGCAAAAAGAGCGGACGGAAGCGGAGTTGGGGGAGGGAGTGGCTTGAACGTTCACCTGAATTTGTTCCTGACGACCGCAAAGTTCAGCTGATACTGGATGTTCTGGATTTTCCAGAGAATCTCACCGAAGCCGCGTCTTCACGAGTTGCTTCATGGGGGATTCAGATGTTTGCGGGTGCTTCGATTTTTGAGGATACGGACAAAGCCCTTTTGTTTAAGCATTCGGTAGAAGACATTCGGAAATCTTTATAGGCATAAAAGAGCTTAGTTTTTATTAATTTTTGCAGGAATGTATTATACAATGTTGAAGCTCTTTATCGGACTGAAAAATTTTGCGGGTGGTGGTCAAATGCCTAATACAGGAACTTTCTATTATAATGCCAAGCTTTATGCTCCGAACGGACCGATCGATAACGCAAAGATGTTAGTGAATGGGGAAGGAACCATTGTCCGTGTCGGAGGAGTTCACGAAGACTTTTCCGATGCGGAAGGTTATGACAAGGTCGATTGCGGGGGCAGTTTATTGCTGCCTGGTTTTATCGATGTTCACGTGCACGGAGGAGGAGGTTTTAACGTATTAGACGGCTCTTTGGAACAATTGGAAGGAATGAGCCATTTTCACGCTTCTCACGGCACAACATCCTTTTTAGCCACTACTTCAACTGCAAGCCACGATAATCTTGTTAGTGTGCTTGATACTGCTTCGTCGGCTGTCGGACGCATGAGTGGTGCGGATTTGTGCGGAATACACTTAGAGGGTCCCTTCATTAGTCCGAAACGCAAAGGCGCCCAATCACCCGAATGGATTCAACCCCCGTCCATCAGGAAGTTTCAGGATTACCTTCAAGCTTCGCGTCAAGCAATCCGCATCGTAACAATGGCCCCGGAACTGGAGGGAGGATTGGAAGCTGTATCGTTTCTTGCAGACCAAGGCATCACGGTTTCTGCAGGCCATACGGATGCAACCTTCGAAGAAATGAGAACGGCGGTTTTGAGGGGGGTTTCACATACTACGCATCATTTCAACGGAATGAGTCCTTTGCACCATCGTGAGCCCGGTGTCGCAGGTGCCGGCATGCTGCTTTCGGAATTGACAACTGAACTGATTTGCGACGGCATCCACGTTCATCCCGCTGTTGTTCAACTTTTGTTCAAATTAAAGGGGCCGAATTCGATATGTATGATTACGGACGCCGTTTCTTGTGCGGGACTGCCCGATGGAGATTACGGTCCAGTAATCATGAAGGATGGCGAAATTAAGCTCAGAGACGGTTCTACTCTTGCGGGAAGCGCATTAACGATGATAGCGGCATTGCGCAATGTATTGAAATTCACAGGCCTTCCGTTAGAAACCATACTTCCGTCACTAACCAGTGTACCTGCAAGACAGTCGGGCTTGTCTGCACAAAAGGGATCGCTGGAACGCGGGAAGGATGCCGATTTCTTGCTCTTGGATCAAGAATTACATCTGAAGGCTACATACGTTAAGGGGAAGGCTGTTTATCAAAATTCTAATGCTAAGTGATCTCGTGGAGGTATAGGGATATGTAGCATTATTTCGTTGGTCTGGACATTGGGGGCACTAACACCG
>CAZESH010000459.1:0-2004 GCA_964514665.1 uncultured Caryophanales bacterium | reverse complement strand
GTCTAAACGTTACGGGAACCTCGCATATGCGGAAGCCCGAGCGGTGGGCGTCAATCGTCAAACCGACCTCGATGCCGAAGCCTTCGGCCAATCCGCCTATTCGTTCCAACAATTCGCGACGGATCGCTCTTTGGCCGGAAAGCGGTTCAAAAGGCCGATATCCGCTCAGCGCGTAAATTCCCCTTGAAGCCAAGCCCTTGACAATACCCAGTCCGCCCTTATTGCGCGGTGCCGGAAAGCGTGCAATGCTCATATCATATTGACCATTCAGCAGTGGTGCCAAAAGTTGGTCGGCCAAAGCGGCGGATTCGCCCAGATCGGCATCAAGAAAAATCACAATCTCGCCGCTGGCGCTGCGCCAGCCGGATTCCAACGATTTGCCCTTGCCCAAATTGCGCGCTTGGCGGATTACCTTGTCGGCTGCAGCTGCGGCTTGATTCGTATTGTCCGAGCTGCCGTCGTCCACCACCACGATTTCACCCCACTTGCCTTCCTGCTTGCCCGGCTTCAGGGCATTTAGAGTGACAGGCAGCAGCCTTTCTTCATTCCAAGCCGGAATAATGATAGAAACTGACGGTCGCATGCGTTTGTTCCTCCAATATTTTTTTCAAATACAAAATAAAATCGACGGCATCTTTCGGCTCCCGTAAAGCCTCTGTTCTGCCGCTGACATCGATTACTTTGGGCAGGGATCCCTCTGCCGACAGGCTTTCCATGCCGTCTTCCGCGGATATTTGACTCGCTGCGGTCGGGTCCGATATCACGATCAGGTCGGGCGGCATTCCATCCTTGCCCTGTACGCTGCTACCCGCAAGCGTGGAGAACAAAGCGGAATCGATCTCGTACAGATCCGCCCCCGCAACACTCATCAGCATGGAAAAAATCGCGTTTTCCGAGCCGGTCGGCCTGACCCACATTACCCGTTTATGATCCAGAAGCGGATTGACCGTTTTATTCATCAGCTGCAAGGACATGATTTGTTTTTGCATCCTTTGATTTTCCGTGATTTGACGGTCATATTTCTCCATCAGCATGCTCATCATGCTTTGCTCCGTCTGCCGCATCCACTGCTGTCCGAGCGTGCCTCCAAGCAGTATACCGATTCCGAGCGCTACAAATATAGCGATGATCGATCCGATATGATATTTACTGGAAAGCATAGAATCCCTCCAAATAGCCTAAGTATCCTCGAACATCACAGCATGCGGATTTTCACATAAGTCCACATCATCCCCAAAAATTTGCGAAAGCCGGGATGAATCAAAGCGAGCATGATGACAGGAAAAAATCCCGCAGCCGGGATATACCACAAGCTTTTCAACTTTAACGGACGGCGGTACAAGCGCGATACGCCTTTGGCGTCAACGAGGCGGGAGCCGATTTTCATCCTTACCAGCATCGTGCTGGCCATTCCTTTTCTGCCCTTTTCCAGAAAATCCATCATATGCGTATGCGTGCCCACCGTCACGATCAATTCCGCATTTTTCTCATAGGCAATCAGCATGGCGATATCCTCGCTCGTACCCGGAGCGGCAATCCGCTCCGCCTTCAGTTCAAGCTGCTCGATACGGGCCATTCCCGGCGCAGTTCCATCGGAATAGGCGTGAACCAATATTTCCGAACCGGAATAAAGCGCGGAATCGGAAATGCTGTCCATGTCCCCCACAATCATATGGGGCATGTAACCGTATTCCAGAAGCGCATCTGCACCTCCGTCCACGGCAATCAGCACGGGGCGGTAGTCCTCGATATAATCGCGCAGCGCCTGAAGGTCCTCCTTGTAGCCGCTTCCGCGCACAACCACCACCACGTGGCGTCCCTCCATGACGGTTTTTATTATCGGCAGAGCAAGCGGACGAATCACAAAATCCTTTTCTTTTTTGGCGTAATAAAGCGTATTATCTATAAACTTGCTTAACTGCTGGCCGATGTTTTGGCGTGCATGCTCATTTAGAATAAACCAATCGTTTTCCGTAAAAAACCGAAAGGGAATCCGCTCTAATC
>CAZESH010000458.1:0-2016 GCA_964514665.1 uncultured Caryophanales bacterium | reverse complement strand
AAATAATAGATGCTTCCGGCTGAAGGGTCATATCCGTTAAAAGCGTCCTGAACCGCTTTTTCTGCTTTCGCGTTAGGCTGCAGCCAAATTTGGCCGTCGGCAACCGCCGTAAAGGCGCCGGGCTGAAAAATAACACCAGAGATCGAATTTGGGAAATTTGGCGACTTTATGCGATTTAAAATAACGGCAGCGACGGCAATTTGCCCGATGTAGGGTTCGCCGCGCGATTCGCCGTAAACAGCGTTGGCCACCAGCTTGAGATCATTCTGAGATAAACCCATTGCACTTCCGCCTTGAACTTTGGGAATCGAACTTTTGGTCGATCCGATATTTTGTTGATTGGCTGTCGGGCGCCATTTTTGCGTGGCTTTCCACAATTTGAGCTTTGTTTTTGCACCGACGATACCGTCAACCTTCATCCCGAAGCTGCTTTGAAAATATTTGACAGATTTTAAGGTCACATATCCAAAATCCCCGTCTATATTTCCTTTATAATAGCCGAGATAATGGAGCCTGCCCTGCAGTTCTCTTACATCGGCTCCCTGAGAGCCGTATTTTAAGGTTGTCCGGCCGAAGGTTGTCTGATCTTCAGAGGAGATTTTAAATTGCTGTACAGCAAGCAGTCCGATCACAATCAAGATCGTAATCGCGATTAAGTGTTTCTGCATCCGTGCTCAACCTTTCTCATCTTGATGTAGACACGTTATGGAAATCAAGAATTATTATGAGAAAAGGCGTGCAGAATTATTCTTCTCTAAAGATAAGCTTTAAACGCGGCCGCTCCTTTACGAAATGAACCGATAGGAGTTTTTATTATGAGCTGATGCGGCTTTGTTGAAACTGCTCCATGGTGATTAGAACCTCTCTTGGTTTGCTGCCCTCGTAAGGACCGACTATGCCGGTTGCTTCCATCGAATCGATCAAGCGTGCCGCTCTCGTATAGCCTACCCGCAGCCTGCGCTGCAGCAAGGAGACCGATGCCTGCTTGGCTTCCAGTACGACCTGAACGGCTTGATCGTACAGCTCGTCCAAAGGCTCTCCATCAACATCCGATTGCTCTTCGATTTCGGGTACCAGCTCTTCGCGGTATTCCGCTTTTTCCTGGGATTGCGCATAATTTACGATGGCTTCCACCTCCTGATCGGAAACGAAAGCACCCTGCACACGTACCGGCTTGGAAGCCCCCACCGGCAGGTACAGCATATCTCCCCTTCCCAGCAGTTTCTCGGCACCGGCCATGTCCAAGATGGTGCGGGAGTCAACTTGTGAGGACACGCCAAAGGCTATGCGAGAGGGAATGTTGGCTTTGATCAATCCGGTAATGACGTCTACTGAAGGACGCTGTGTGGCGATAATTAAATGAATGCCTGCAGCCCGTGCCATTTGCGCCAAACGGCAAATGGCATCCTCCACGTCATTGGCGGCAACCATCATCAAATCGGCCAACTCGTCGACAATTACGACAATATAGGGAAGCGGCTCGCCGCCGCTCGCGGCCGGCATTGTATTATACCCTTCGATATTGCGCGAAGAGGATTTGGAAAACAATTCATAGCGTTTTTCCATTTCCACAACAACCTTTTTCAAAGCGAGCGAGGCCCTTCTAGGGTCGGTCACTACCGGCGCCAACAGGTGGGGAATGCCGTTATATACATTTAACTCAACCATCTTCGGGTCAATCATCAAGAATTTAACCTCGTCCGGTTTGGCTTTATATAAAATGCTTGTAATAATTCCGTTAATGCATACCGACTTACCCGAGCCTGTTGCTCCCGCTACCAATAGATGGGGCATTTTGGCCAAATTGCCCACGATCGGCTGACCGGAAATATCCCGTCCAAGCACAATCGATAACTTGGAGCTCGATTCGTGAAAGGTCGAGCTTTCCATGACTTCCCGGATCGTGACCATGGCAATTTCCGGATTGGGCACTTCAATTCCGATTGCCGATTTTCCCGGGATGGGCGCTTCCATTCGCAAGTCCTTTGCGGCCAACGCAAGAGCTATGTCATCGGC
>CAZESH010000457.1:0-2038 GCA_964514665.1 uncultured Caryophanales bacterium | reverse complement strand
CGGCACCTGCATCCGCGATTATATTCACGTCAGCGATCTTGCCGACGCGCATCTGCTGGCCATGGATAAGCTCCGCCAAGGCGGAGCGTGCGGCGCTTATAATTTGGGCAACGGCAGCGGCTATTCTGTTCTTGAAGTGATTGAAACCGCGCGCCGCGTGACGGGAGCGGCCATTCCCGCCGAGCTGCATGAACGCCGTCCCGGCGATCCTGCGGTGCTCGTCGCATCGGCCGAGAAGGCGAAGAACGAGCTCGGCTGGAAGCCGCTTCGTTATGAACTGGAGCAAATCATAGAAAACGCCTGGAAATGGCATTCCGCCCATCCGCACGGCTATGCGAAGACCCGCTGAAGCCGGTCGAAAGGAGTTGAAGAGCAAATGAACGGCAACCGAAGCATCACCGCAGCGCAAGCGCTGGACGCGATCGATCAGCTTGTCGCGTTTGCGCTGCGGCAGCAATTGATTGAACCGCTCGATAGGCATTACTGCCGCAATCTGCTGCTTGATCTGTTTCGCTTCGATGCGCCGGCAAATGATCTGGAGATTGAGGAAATTCCGCAAGACGCTCCCCATTCGCTTTTGCGCGTACTGCTGGACTATGCGGAACAAAACGGCTTGCTTGGCGGAGAAGGTACGACCGCACGGGATTTGATGGATGCCCGAATCATGGGGATCGTTACGCCGCGGCCGGCGGAGACGGCACGGCGTTTTGCGGCGGACACGGAAAGCTCGGGCGTGCAGGCGGCGACAGAGCATTTTTACCAAATGTGCATCGACTGCAATTACATCCGAATGGACCGTATCCGCAATAATGAGCGCTGGCTGCATCCTTCGGCATACGGGGATATGGAGATCACGATCAATCTTTCCAAACCCGAGAAGGATCCCAAGGAAATCGCCGCGCTGCGAAGCTTGAGCACGACGAAGTATCCGAAGTGCATGCTGTGCGAGGAGAACGTCGGTTTTTCCGGCAATCTGCGCCATCCGGCGCGGCAAAACCACCGGATCATTCCGCTGGAGCTTGACGGCAAGTCGTGGTATTTTCAATATTCGCCTTATCTGTACTATAACGAGCACAGCATCGTTTTCAATCAGCGGCACGTGCCGATGAAGCTGACTGACGGGACCTTTTCCAGATTGCTGGCTTTCGTTGATAAATTTCCCCATTATTTTATCGGCTCCAATGCCGATTTGCCGATAGTCGGCGGCTCGATTCTCGACCACGATCATTATCAAGCGGGCAGACACCGTTTTCCGCTTGAGGCAGCCCCGGCCACCGCCGTGTATCGTCATTCACATTTTGCGGATGTACGGATTGCCACGCTGAAATGGCCTATGTCGGTGATCCGTTTGTCTTCAACGGAAAAATCGCAGCTTCTGCAAGCTTGCAGCCATTTATTCAAGCAGTGGAAGACCTACAGCGATCCAGACGCAGGCATTGATGCTCATAGCACCTTTAACGGCGAGGCGATTCCCCATAACACGGTTACGCCGATTGTCAGAATCAACGAGTCGCAAGCGTATGAAATTGATTTGGTGCTGCGCAACAACCGGACCGACGAAAGCCATCCCGAAGGGATTTTTCATCCCCATCGCGAGCTGCATCATATCAAAAAAGAGAACATTGGCCTGATCGAGGTAATGGGCTTGGCGATTCTTCCCGGGAGGTTAAAATCCGAAACGGAACAGATCGCCGATCTGATGCTCGAGCCCGATCGATGGAACGCTGCGCAAGCGGAAAAAGCGGGGCATCCGCTCCATCTGCATGCGGCATGGATTGAAGAATTACTGGAGCAAGGAGAGATTTTTAACTCAAAAGAGGAAGCCGTCAGCAAGCTAAGGCACGAAATCGGAAGAAAATTTGTGGAAGTGCTTCGTCATGCCGGCGTTTTCAAGGATGACGACCAAGGTTGTACCGCTTTTCAACGCTTTATGCATTCGGCCGGATTCGAGGAGCTTTCCTAGGCGTCTGTCCGCCGAAAGAGGCGAGCATCCGCTTCGGGTGCCGCCTTCTTTCCGACAAGGATGCATTCATGACCA
>CAZESH010000456.1:0-2063 GCA_964514665.1 uncultured Caryophanales bacterium | reverse complement strand
GTGTTGCTTGTGCCGTCTTGCCATTCCCCGGCAATAAACTGTTTCGTGTAGCGATTTGCACTCATTCAAACACCTCCATTTTTTTGAGAAAGCGCTGTCATTTCTGATTTAATCGTAATCGGTTTTCAGTTTGCAGAAAACCTCCAGCGTATAGGAATTGTTGCTTTGGTTTTACTGCATGATGCAGGATATAATTGACATCTCACAGCGCGGAGGTTTCAAGCTCTTTCAAGTTCGGCGCCAGGCTTGGCTGATTCACCACGACCGGTGCGGTTTCTTTCAGGAATGCAGATACGATCAACACCAGCAGCGAGCCGCCTGAGGCCATCCACAACGGTGCCGTCATCCCAAACTTGTCAGCAAGATTTCCGGCTACCGTTGGAACAATGGTGCCTCCGAAAATTTCACCAACGAGAACAATGATCGACATTGCGGTAGCGATAAAGGCCTTGGGTGTTGATTCCGAAGGGATGATCGTCAGGAATATCGGCGAATAGCCGAGCGAAAAGGATAATAAGAAGGCAATCATCATTAAATGGCTCGCTTGCATAGGAACTGTCGCAAGAAATATCGGGGACAGCAATCCCAGGAAAGCGAAAATGAGCATGATCGGCTTGCGCCCGAAACGATCGGACAGCATCGGCGCGACAATTCCCCAAACAAAGCCGCCAAGCCCCAAGATGCTCATAATCAATGAAACTTGAGCTGGTGTCACCTTGTCGACTTCAATAAAAAATCCGGGTGCAAATGTGGTAAAAGCAAACAGCCAAGTCATAAATCCGATGGAAATGAGGGTGCACAGCCAAACATTGCGGTTTTTTAGCGCTTCCTTGTAATCTGCCAACCGCGGCTTGCTAGCGCTCTTCGAAGCACCGGATGACATAACAGGCTCTTTCATCCATTTTATCAAAATAAGAGCCACGACGACCCCCGGCACCGCCAGCAAGTAGAAGGCATTATGCCAATTGGAATGTTCTGCAATGCTAACCACCAGCAACGGAGCCAACACCATGCCCAGCAAGGATGTTGCGGACAGCACCGTGCCCATATTGAATCCCCGTCTTTTTGGCGTCGATTCGGCGATAACCGTCGCTTGAACCAAAGTTACAACTGGTCCTTCCGCTACCCCCATCAATCCTCTTGCAAGCAAGAGAACCAACAACCCCGTTGCCAAACCGGTAGAAAAGGAAGCAAAGGAGAACAGCAAAATAAAAGCAATCAAAAGCCACTTCTTGGAATTCAACAGATCGGAGACGCTGGAAAACACCCAACTCGATATCGCCCAGCATATCGACAAAATCGATACCGACAAGCCGATCTCCGTATTGTTCAATTTAAGTTCCGGCGCAATAAAGTGAAACAAATACACAATGCTCAGTCGATCCATCATGACGAATCCGTATGCCATAAACATGATAAAGACGATAAAGTTTTCATAGCGCCAAAAACCAGCTTTATTCCTGACCAAATCCATTTTTATTCCTCCCAAATTGAAGTAAACGCTTACATTAACTATAAGCGCATACCTCATTCGGGAATATATTCATGCTGGATGAAATAGCGGAGGAATTTTCATCACAAAACGAATTGCAAAATAGGATAATAATACGGTATGATTAAAGATTAATATTTATTAATTTCAACTTCTCCATCAATCACGAGAAAAAAAACCGATCCCCCTGTACCCAGGCAGGTCGGTTCTTTGGTTCCATTCGCTGCTTATATGAACAAGATACGCTCTCCGTCAAATCCAATCGGCAAATGACCCGTTTCCAGCACTTCCAGAAGCGGAGTCCATACATTCTCGCCCAACAGATCGCCCAACACTTCCCATCCCGCCGCCATTCCGCTGATATAGAGCGCTGTGCCGACGGTTTGCGGCACAAGTTCTTGTCCGCATTCCGGCATGCAGGCATATGCGGCGTCATATATGTCGTGAAACACCTTTTCCGGTATCTCGTCGAGAGCGACAGAGAGCGCTTGTTCTCTGCCGGATTGGACCGCCGCTTGTCGAAGGCGATCCGGATCATCTCCAGGCGGTCCTGAATATCCATCAGCAGCTC
>CAZESH010000455.1:0-2076 GCA_964514665.1 uncultured Caryophanales bacterium | reverse complement strand
GCATTTCATGCTGAAGGAAATTCACGAGCAGCCGCGCGCCTATCAGGATACGATGAGAGGCAGAATCAATGAAGACGGCACACGCGTTGACCTGGAAGAGGTCAAACTGACGGCCGAGCAGATTAAAGCCATCCGCCACGTGCATGTTGTCGCTTGCGGAACGGCTTACCATGCGGGTCTTGTCGGCAAGCAGGTGATCGAGCATTTGCTGCGCATTCCGGTGGATGCGAATGTCGCTTCCGAGTATCGCTACAACGACCCGATCATTAACGAGGACACGCTGGTGATTGCAGTCAGCCAATCGGGCGAAACCGCCGATACGCTGGCCGCCATGCGCGAAGCGAAGCGCAAAGGCGCGCGCGTCATGGCGATCACCAACGTAGTCGGCAGCTCGGTTGCTCGCGAGGCTGACGACGTGCTGTTCACTTGGGCAGGGCCGGAAATTTCCGTAGCTTCGACCAAAGCCTATACGTCGCAGCTGATCGCCTTTTACCTGCTTGGCTTGTATTTGGCGCAGCAGCGGGAATCGATCCCGGATGCCCAGGCCAAGTCGGTGATCTCGGCATTGAGAGAGCTGCCCGGACAGGTCGAGCAAATTTTGCAGCAGAAGGAGCAGATCGAGCAGATTGCCCGATTCTTTGCGGAAAAGAACCATCTGTTCTACATCGGCAGAGGATTGGACTATGCCGTTGCGCAGGAAGGCTCGTTGAAGCTGAAGGAAATTTCCTATATCCACTCCGAGGCTTATCCGGCCGGCGAGCTGAAACACGGCACGCTGGCGCTGATCGAGGAAGGCGTACCCGTGATCGCCCTGGCCACGCAGCCGGAGCTGGTGGAGAAGATGGTCAGCAACATCCGCGAAGTCAAAGCCCGCGGCGCAGCCGTACTGGGCATCGCCTTCCAGGACGCCGAACTGTCGGACTCGACAGACTGGATCTGGACCGTTCCCGACACCCTGCCGCTGCTCGCCCCGGCCCTGACCGTGATCCCGCTGCAGCTGCTGGCCTACTACGTGGCCGTCCTCCGCGGCAACGACGTTGACAAGCCGCGGAATTTAGCGAAGAGCGTTACGGTGGAGTAGGGTTCAAAGTGATTTTTTAAAGTATGTTCGGTTACATTAAAGTTGGTGCCTAGACATTAATGTTGGTACTTATACAATAATGTTGGTGTCTTTACAAAATAGTTGGTTCCTAAGACCAATTGGGACCAATGTGAATCTCACCTAGAACGGTCCCGATGGTTTCAAATCATTCGGGACCGTTTTAAATAAGAGGCGGATGATCAAATGGATTCTATTGGCGCGAGGATAAAGCATATCAGAAAATCACACGGGCTTAATCAAGTATCCTTTGCACACTGGGGATTTCACAAGGAACCTTGAGTGAACTTGAGCAAAATAAATTTAATCCATCAGTTGAAACGATTTTACAATTAAATAAAAAATTTGATGTAGATTTAAATTGGCTTCTTTTGGGTGAGAAGAGATGAGAATTCCCCACAATGTTGGGGATTTTTTCTTAGGTTGATTTACATCGAAATAATGAAAAGTGGCAACCCGAGTTCTGATGAAAAAGTCTTAGCGACTTGGTTAAACGGGCAGATTTGCTCAACAAATGTAATTGTTTGCAAACCGATGGATCCGTAGAGTATAAGCAAACTTCCGTGTAACAGGCTTACGCATTACCAGCTAAGAAAAGAAAGTTGCAGTATAAACACTCAATTAAAGGAGAACAGAGAATTAAGCTTACTTTATTTTCTTTGGACAGTTTTAACATAGGGTGTACTGTTATATCAACTGTTTGTTTTAATATAAGAAAATATAGAGGAGTTGATCATAGATGGTAAAGAAAATAGAAGAGGATCTACAAGACATAAAAAATATTCTGGATGAAGTAGCTAATGAGGCTATTCTCTTTTTTGATGAATTAGACTCTCGTCCAGCAGCTGTAAATCCCAAGTTGTATTTTGATGAAGGTTTACCCACAGAAGGTTGCGGGGCCATGCAAGTGATGAAACAATTTCAATCTACTTACGGCAAAAGTTTAAGTGGAAGTGTAGGCCCTCGCTATTTAGGGT
>CAZESH010000454.1:0-2091 GCA_964514665.1 uncultured Caryophanales bacterium | reverse complement strand
GGAAAATCGCCCCGGACGGCACGATCAGCACGGTGGCGGGAATCGGCCAGGGAGATTCGGGCGACGGTGGACCGGCCGACAAAGCGAAATTAAACAATCCAGTCGGAGTCGCGGTAGACAACAGCGGGAATGTGTATATTGTCGATACGGGTAACGAACGGATCCGGAAAATCGCCCCGGACGGCACGATCAGCACGGTGGCGGGAACCGGCATTGCGGGTTATTCAGGAGACGGCGGACCGGCCGACAAAGCGAAATTATACGATCCAGATGGAGTCGCAGTAGACGGCAGTGGGAATGTGTATATTGCCGATACGATTAACAACCGGATCCGGAAAGTAACGATGAATGCCCAAAACGATCTGGGTACCGTTACCCAAACGAAAGTGAATGGACAATCGACCACGACCCTTATCGTGAATGGCCAAAAATTGCAAAACCAGATCAATTCCAAAGGCAAGAACGGGGTCATCACGATTCAGAATAACAATTCGTCGGATAACTTTAAGGCAACGTTGAACGGACAGTCGATCCAAAACATGGGGAACAATCAGCAGGTTCTGAAAGTGAGTACCTCTTCGGCATCTTACTCGCTTCCTGCCAATCAGATCAATCTCAACTCGCTGTCCAATCAGCTTGGGACGAATCAATCAAACGAAATTCAAGTAAGTGTCCAGATCTCGACACCGTCCCAAAACACTGTAAATACTCTGAATAACGCAGTGCAAAAGAGCGGATCCCAGCTTGTCTCAAAACCTGTAAATTTCTCCATACAGGTTAGTAGTCAACAAAATACGGTAGAGGTCAGCAAGTTCAACAGCTATGTCGAACGAACCGTAGCCATACCGGACGGCGTCAATCCGAGCAAGGTGACAACGGGAGTAGTGCTCAATTCTGACGGAACGGTTCAACATGTGCCCACTAAGATCGTTGTAGAAGACGGAAAGTATTATGCAAAAATCAACAGCTTAACCAATAGTACGTATGCCGTTATTTCACATTCGGTGTCGTTCACAGACGTGGAGAACCATTGGGCGAAGCAAGCGGTCAATCATATGGGATCGCTACTGATCGTCAGCGGAGTCGGCAACAATGAATTCGCTCCGAACAAGAACACCACACGCGGCGAATTCGCGGTGATGATCACCCGGGCATTGGGACTGAAGCCGACCGTCGGATCCAGTTCATTCAAGGATGTGAAATCGACCGATTGGTACAGCGGGGCGATTGAAACCGCTAATGAATATCACCTGATCAGCGGTTATGAAGACGGCACATTCCGTCCGAAGGACAAATTGACCCGCGAGCAGGCCATGGTGATCCTGTCCCGAGCGATGAAGCTGACGGGACTGAGCGCAACCTTGTCCGCGAGCGGAACCGATGTGACATTGAATGCGTACAGCGATGTCACCCAAGTGTCCAGCTGGGCGAAGAGCGATATCGCCGCCAGTGTGCAAGCGGGCATCATCGGCGGAAGAACCGCGAACCAGCTTGCTCCGCAGTCCTACATTACTAGAGCCGAAGTTGCCTCCATGCTGGAGCGGCTGCTGCAGAAATCGGGTTTAATTTTGAATTGAATATCACCTTGCAGTAAGCAAATGATAGGGGTTGCTTCAGGTAGTAATATTTACCTGTGGCAGCTCTTTTTTTTTCGGAACGTAGGATTTTGGGGGACCTTTGTCGAAATATAGATGAAATTCAATCGTTTATTTCTATCCGTGCGGGAGGGCATCAAGTGATCATAAAGACAAAGCTAACCATCCCCCATGTGCGGAACGATTTAGTTGATCGTTCCAGGTTGATGCGCTTGCTCGACGAAGGCATGGGAGCCAAGCTGACGCTGCTTTCCGCGCCTGCCGGTTATGGGAAGACGACGGTGTTAAGCGAATGGGCAAGACATCACGGCAGAGTTGCAGCCTGGGTTTCACTGGATCAACAGGATGACGATTGGGTTCAGTTCTGGAGCTACATCACCGCATCCATCCAGGAAACGGTTTCTTGCTATGGACAAACGGTTTGGCCGCTTCTTGAGCATGGCCCATCCGCCTCATTGGTGTCCTCGGAGCCTGCCATCCAGGCCATGCTGAATGA
>CAZESH010000453.1:0-2106 GCA_964514665.1 uncultured Caryophanales bacterium | reverse complement strand
CCACAAAAATCACTTAATCAATATGCTCTACGCCGACCAAATGGTGCGTCACCCAAATCAGCGTTTTATCCCGAAGCGTTTCAAAAAGGGTTGCAAGCAGTTCCCTCTCGGTCGTCGGGTCCAGTCCCACCGTAGGCTCGTCAAGCAGCACGACCGGCGTATGCTGCAGCAAGATCCGTGCCAAGGCGATGCGCTGGCGTTCGCCTCCCGAGAAGCGCAGCCCTGTTTCAAGCATCGGGGTGCGGTATCCATCGGGCAGCGATTCGATCAAGCCGTCCAGTCCAACCTGTTTCGCCGCCCGGCGAATGTCTTGCTCGGAAGCGTCGGGGTTTCCCAAGCGGATATTGCTGGCCAAAGTGGCGTCGAACAGATGCGGATTCTGGTTCAAGACGGCAATTACCCGGGAAATCGATTGGCCCATGGCGTCTGGACTCGTACCGCCTATTTCAACCTTGCCTCCGGAAGGTACAATCGCTCCTTGAATGAGCTTCAACAAGGTAGATTTGCCCGCACCGCTTTTACCGAGAATGGCTATTTTCTTGCCTTGGGGAATTTCCAACGTTACGTTGTCCAAGCTCCATGCTTCTTCCGGGCGATAGCGGTAGGAAACGCGGTCGAGCCGGATGTGCGCCCCGGTTTTGACGATATCAAGCGCTTTTTGCCCGCGCTCCGCCTCGTCAGACATTGTCGGTTCGGCGATCGGCCCATCTCCCGGGCTGCCGACTGCAGCCAATCGATCCAAGGAATCGCGATATTGCGGGAGTTTCTGGACAGCGTCGGAGACAGGTATGAACACCTCTGCCAGCGAGAATGCGACAAGCACGAAAGCGGCAATCAGCGTCGCCTCAAGCTGCCCTTGCGAATAGCGGTTGCCGGTCCAGTAAACCATGGAAACAACTGCGAGTCCGACCACGAGCTGCGCCGCCATATTGCGCCATCTTGTAAAGCGGTTCAAACTTCGTTCCAGCCGCGCCGTTTCCCGTTCATCCTGTTCATAGGAGGCCACAAACTGCGCTTTCCTGCCGCTGATCATCCAATCGCCCATGCCGAGCACGGCATCGGTCAGCTTGCGGTACAATTTGCTGCGCCTCTGTTTGATCTCGACGTCGTTCGCACTAGCAATTCGCAATGACACATAGGGCAGCACCAGCGTCAGGACGGCCAGATGTCCGGCCATCAGCAGCGCAAACCGCCCGTCATAGCGGCCCAACGCCGAAACAGAGAGAGCAAGCATGGCCAAGGCGGTAATGCCGGGAAACAGGGTGCGGATATACAAATTTTGCAAATGCTCGATATCGTCGGCCAACATCCCGAGAATATCGCCCGTGCGGAATTTGGAACGGATCAGCAAGGCTTGCGGCTCAAGCATGCGATACAGCTTGACGCGCATGTCCGACAGCACGCGCAATATCGTATCGTGCCCGATCAGACGCTCGATATAATGAATCACCGCCCTGCCGATCCCAAAAGTACGCACGCCCACAATCGGCACGTAAATCATCAGAATGTTTTCCGGCCGCAGCGCCGCCTTCGAGATGAGAAAGCCCGAGGTGAACATCAGGGAAGCAGCGGCCAAGGCGGTCAGCACTCCGAGAAAGGCAATCAACAGAAACTGCCGGATGTATGTACGCAAATAAGGCCGGACCCAAGCCTCCCGTTTCATCTTATTCCCTCCAGTTGCGACGAGATCAATTTGAAATAAGCTCCTTTTCGCGAAAGCAGCTGTTCGTGTGTACCCGTTTCCGCGACTTTCCCCTGCTCCAGCACAATAATCCAATCCATATCCGGCATCCAGTGCAAACGATGGGTGGCCAAAAATACCAGTTTGTGCTCAAACAAGGAAAGCATGGTTTTCTTTATTTCAACCTCAGTTTCAATATCCAAATGGGCGGTCGGTTCATCCAGCAAAATCACCGGGCGGCGGCTGAGAAACGCCCGGGCAAGTGCAATCCGCTGCTCCTGCCCGCCGCTCAAGGCACGACCCCCGTCGCCGATTTTCTCCTCGAAGCCGTGAGCCAAGCTTTTCGCAAATTCGCCAAGTCCCGCGGCAGCAGCGGCCTGCTTCACCTCTTCCATGGAAGCTTCCGGCTTGTAAAACCGCACATT
>CAZESH010000452.1:0-2125 GCA_964514665.1 uncultured Caryophanales bacterium | reverse complement strand
CTCGCATCCTGAGCCAGAAAGGATTCGAACTCGTCAACGGCCTCTCCTTCGTAGCCAGCGACCACGCAATTCATGAATTGCTCGTAGCGCATACCGTAGCCGAAGCGGAAGCGCTGCAGGTAGCTCTGGGCCGCATACGCCGGGCCAGCGGCCATTATGCGGGACAGCTCCTGGCTATTGACCCGCATCATTTGCGTAGCTACACCAAACGTCAAACCCGTCGTCATCGACATAAAGAGAACGAAGCCGCGGTAAAAACTACTGCAACTTTCTTTTGCCTCGATGCCGACAGCGAAGAACCCGTGGCATTCACCATCGGCACCTCCGCACGCACTGCCACCCAGGCTACACCGGGATTATTGAGCTTGGCTGAAGCAATCCTGATGCCCGAAAAAGGAAAGGTGACTGTCCTGGCCGACAAGGAACACTGTACCGTAGAAATGTTCAATCATGCTGTCCAACACACTTCCTTCGATTTGCTCATTCCACAACCAAGCAGCCCAGACCTACTTCGCCAGCTCAAGGAGGTTCCTGCGCCGGCTTTTCATTCCCCCTGGGTCGGATTTGCTGCTGCGATGTGCCCTTATCGTTTCACCCATGGACAAGGTGAGTTCCCGCTCTATCAGATTGTTCAGCGGTGCGGAGAAAACCCCGCCGCTTACAATTTCAAGGGTTTTCTGTCCACACGTCAAGACGATGCGCTCCACTCCCTCATCGACAGCTACCCCAAGCGCTGGCACCTCGAAGAGTTCTTCAATGCCAATCAAGCATTGGGTTGGAAACGTGCCGGAACCCTTAATCTGAACATTCGCTATGGACACATGACGATGGCTCTCATTGCAGAAGCGGCTATCCATCAACTGCGCAAACGACTCAGACTGCCCGTGGCTCAATGGGACGCAGGCCATTTGGCGAAGGATTTCTTCAAAGGGCTTGAAGGAGATATCCGCGTCACCGACGACACTATCCTCGTCACCTACTACAATGCTCCTCAAGCAGAATACCTGCGATCCCATTATGAAAATTTGCCGGAGAAACTCGCCAAGGAAAAAATTCAGCCACAGGTCCCTTGGCTCTATAATTTCAAGCTGGATTTTCGCTTCAGATGAGCGTCCGAGGTCAAATAAATAGCCCCTCCAAAATCCCTGCCTTTGGGGGCTCGCTCGCCGGGCCTAAAGTGCGATATAAGCTCAAATCCCGCGGTTCTGCAACAGCCCCGGCCGGGCGCCCCTACGACAATGATTATTTTCGAAGCCGAAAACGCCGATAAGCCATTGTGCATAGAATTTAGCGCAACCTTGCCGTATGGGCAGACTGAATGCACTGCTATAATTTTGGAGAATTTTAATATCCGAGGAAGAACAAAATCAGTTTGAGTAACGTAGTTAATAAAGAATATGGTTTATCGGGTTTGTGAAGAATGAAAAAAGCGATTTGGGTGCACTGATTTTAAAAATAGGTGCGGTCCGACCCCAATATTACAGGAGAAAAGATTATGAGAAGGAAGATGCTAAGGCTGATGGTCTTTTGCATGTTTACAGGATTGATTGCGGGATTTCTGCCCCCGGCGGCAAACGCACAGGGAGCGACTGATCAAGATCCCGTGCTAATGGTCAAGGTAAGTAACATCGACCAGCTGATCGCTGATATCCAAAAGCTGGTGCCGCAAACGCCGGGATCAAAAGCGGGACAGCAGATCGCAATGGTACCCATGATGCTTCAGGGTACGGACTGGATTGACTCCGGACGTTCCATCGTAGCCGGAATGGTGTTGGAGGGACAAAAAGCCAGCTGGGTTGCGATGATTCCGTTTAGTACGGAAAATGCCGCTTTCCAGAAGAACTTTAATGCCATTGCAGGCAATGGTTACTATATGCTCGTGCTGCCGCCACAGCCGGGAGCATCGATAAGTCCGGCCGTGGAGAACAGTCTGATCGACGCATCCATATCGCCCGCGGCAAGCAACCTTGAATTCGAGGCAGGGGTCGGTAAGCTTCTTGACATATTCGAGCCTCAACTGGCGGCTCTGTCGAAAAAGATTGAGACATCCCCGGAAGCCACAACGGGTCCGCCCGAAATGAGTCCGCAACAGATTGAGACCATACTCAAATCAACGGTGGAGAGC
>CAZESH010000451.1:0-2132 GCA_964514665.1 uncultured Caryophanales bacterium | reverse complement strand
GCCTAGTATTCGTCGGATTTGGCGGCGGATTGACTTGGGGAGCTTCGGTTTTAATCTGGTAGCGGCGCGGTAAGCGGAAAGGAGCGAAAATCATGGCAAAATGGGCATTTGTGTTTCCCGGCCAGGGCTCACAGTCTGTGGGAATGGGACGGGACTTATATGAGTCCGACGCTTCGGCTAAGGCGGTGTTTTCGATGGCAGACCAAGCGCTCGGCTATAAGCTGTCGGAGCTTGTCTTCAACGGACCGGAAGATCAGCTGAAGCTGACTTATCATACGCAGCCGGCGCTGCTCACAACCAGTCTGGCGATTTTCGAAGCGATTAAAAGAAGCGGCATCAAGCCCGATTATGTGGCCGGTCACAGTCTGGGCGAGTACAGTGCATTAGTGGCCGCGGGCGTGCTTGAATTCGAAGCCGCCGTAACCACCGTGCGGGCACGCGGGGAACTGATGGACCAAGCGGTTCCGGCGGGAAAAGGTGCAATGGCCGCCGTATTGGGAGCCGAGCGCGAACAGCTGCAGTCGCTTTGCGCCCAAATCAGCGAAGAAATCGCCGCAGTGGAGCTGGCCAATGTCAATTGCCCGGGTCAAATTGTCGTTTCCGGAACGAAAGAAGGGGTGGACGCAGTTGTCGCCCAAGGCAAACAAGCCGGAGCGAAGCGTGTTATTCCGCTGGAAGTAAGTGGACCCTTTCACTCGTCCTTGATGAAGCCTGCGGCTGAAGGACTCAAGATGAAACTGGATGCCTTGACGATGAAGCTTCCGCAAATTCCCGTAGTCGCCAACGTCACGGCACAAGCGGAAACGGATGCGGAACGGATGCGTTCGCTGCTTGTCGAACAGGTGGTGTCTCCCGTTCTTTGGGAGGACAGCGTGCGCTGGATGATCGCAAGCGGTGTGGACACCTTCGTGGAATGCGGCCCGGGAAGCGTGCTTAGCGGACTGATTAAGAAAACGGACAAAAGCGTCAAGGTCATCACACTGAACAGTGCTGAAGCGGTTGATCAATTCCTTGCCGAATTCGCCCGCGTGTAGGATGGGTCGAAGAGAAGCAGATTTTGATTTATGCAGGCAAGTATGATATTTTTGCAAAAGGTGGGGGTAATGATGCTGGACGGACAAACGGCAATCGTAACCGGCGCATCGAGAGGCATCGGCAGGGCGATTGCTTTGGCTTTGGCGCAAGCCGGGGCCGATGTCATGATCAATTTTTCCGGAAATGAACAAGCGGCCTCCGAGGTGGCGTCCTTGATTCGCGACATGGGAAGAAGAGCCGAAATTTTCAAGGCGGACGTAGGCGATTCCGCCCAAGCGGAGCAATTGGTAAAAGATACACTGGAAAAGTTCGGAAAAATCGATATACTGGTGAATAATGCGGGCATTACAAGGGATAATTTAATAATGCGCATGAAGGAAGAGGAATTCGACCAGGTCATTCATACGAACCTTAAAGGGGTATTCAATTGCTTGAAAGCGGTCAGCAGGCCGATGATGAAGCAGCGCAGCGGGACGATCATCAACATCTCTTCCGTGGTCGGCGTGCTTGGCAATGCAGGTCAGGCCAATTATGTCGCAGCCAAGGCGGGTGTAATCGGTTTGACCAAGTCCGCGGCCAGAGAACTGGCAAGTCGGGGAATCCGGGTAAACGCCGTGGCACCCGGCTACATTCAAACCGAAATGACGGAGAAGCTGTCCGCAGACATTCAAGAATCCATCAAGCAGCAGATTCCGCTCAGCCGGATTGGAAAACCGGAGGATATAGCCAAGGTAGTGCTGTTCCTGACCTCCGATTCGGCTTCCTATATGACTGGACAGACGATTCATGTAGACGGCGGAATGGTGATGTAAGTCCGCTATGGTAATTTGATTTGAATTCTCGTATAATACCAAAAGAGGAGGTGAGCCGGATGTCCAATGACATTTTCGATCGAGTAAAGAAAATCATCGTAGACCGTTTGGGGGTCGATGAATCCGAAATTACCCTCGAGGCATCTTTCAAAGATGATCTGGGCGCGGATTCACTGGATGTTGTCGAACTGGTAATGGAATTAGAAGATGAGTTTGATATTGAAATCTCTGATGAAGATGCTGAGAAGATTACGACCGTGGGAGAAGTAGTGAATTACATAACAT
>CAZESH010000450.1:0-2137 GCA_964514665.1 uncultured Caryophanales bacterium | reverse complement strand
GAAAAAAGCACCGCGCTGGTTGTTGCCCAGGCTCAACCGTCCACCGCCCCGTCGCTTTACAAAACGTCGGTTGTCGGACAATACGCTTATGCCAAAAACGAGCCTGCCGTATTGTTTTCCATCCTGTCAGGCAAACCCGTCATCGGTTCGCGCGGCATTTCGCAAGAACAGATCGCGATGCAGCAAAATGTCGTGCCGATCGAATCGAAAACGGGCAAGGTCATCGGCGCGTTAATCATGGAACAGGACATCACGGAAAAATTAAAGCAGCAAAAAGATGTGGAACGGCTGATGAAAACGACGGAAAAATTGAGTGAAACCCTGCTCAGCGTAGCCATGTCCGAAGGCAGCATGCAATCGATGATGCATGAAGGCATCCTGCTGTTTGATGAACAAGGTCTGGTCACTTATACGAACCCGCGTTCTCTCGAGCTGCTGAAGCATATCGGAAATTCCGGCAGCATTGAAGGGCGCGGCATCAACGAGCTGTTCTTCGAAAAGCTGAAACATACCAACCTGTTGAGCCAGCACAGCGTATTTCACAACGAACTGCAATTCGGAAGCGCAACGTTTGAGGTCAAAACCGTAACCATTTATCGCGAGCAGAAGATTGTCGGCGGCTTGATGCTGATTCGCGATATTTCCGATTTGAAAGAAAAAGAAAAACAATTGATTATAAAATCGGCAGTCATTAAAGAAATTCACCATCGGGTCAAGAACAATCTTCAGACGGTATCCAGTCTGCTTCGCTTGCAAATGCGAAGGAGTAAACTGGACGAAGTGAAAAAGGTTTATCGGGACAGCATCAACCGGATCAACAGCATTGCCGTTATCCATGAGCTGCTGGCCTTTGAAGGGCTGGATACGATTCACTTCCAAGAGGTGGCGGAGCGGATATGCAAGAATATCATCTCCGCTACACCCAAGCCGGAACAGGATATCCGCATCCGCAGTGAGGGAGATGAACTCGTTCTTCCGTCGGATATCGCCACCACGCTGGCGCTCATTGTGAACGAGCTGGTGCAAAACAGTGTTGTGCACGCTTTTGTAGACCGCAGTGAAGGCGACATTTTGGTTTCCTTCCAATCACGCGGTCAGATCGTCAGTTTGCGCATTGCCGACAACGGCAGCGGCTTCGAACCCGACCAGGTGGATCGCCGCGGACATTTGGGATTGAAAATTACGGAAACCCTTGTGCAAGAAAATCTGGGCGGCATCATCAATATACAGTCTGGCGTTCATGGAACGGATACACAGATCTCATTTCCACTGTCCAAGACGTTGGTCAATAAGGAGGATGAGCAGTGAAAAACTCCATTATAATCGTAGACGACGATCCGATCATCCGCATGGATATTCGCGAGATGCTCGAAGAGGAAGGCTATTATGTCGTGGGCGTTGCCAACAACGGGCAAGAAGCGATCGATCTGGTGTCCAGATTCAAGCCCGATCTTGTCATTATGGATGTCAAAATGCCGGTCTTGAACGGCATCAAGGCTTCCAATGTGATTCGCAACATGACCGATGCCTCGGTGCTTTTGCTTACAGCCTACAGCCAAAGGGAACTGGTCAAGGACGCCAGCATGGCAGGCGTTGCCGCTTATCTGGTGAAGCCGGTATCCGAGGAGGATCTTATACCGGCCGTTGAAATCGCCTTGAGTCAAAAGAAAAAAATCGATTCGCTGAAAAATGATTTGCTGAACCTTCAGCAATCGATGGAGGACCGCAAGCTGGTCGAGAAAGCAAAAGGCAGCGTAATGAAGGCTTTCGGCCTGGATGAAGAGGAAGCCTACCAAAAAATACGCAGCATCAGCATGAGCAAGCAAATGCCGCTGCCGCAGCTCGCTTCCGTGATTTTGAAGGAAGGGTGCGACCAGTTGTCCGTGCTGCTTGGCAGCCGGAAAGGGTGAGCAAAACTATGGATGACCCTTGGATTACAAGTGTAGGGATCGATATCGGCACCAGCACAACCAAGATGATCATAAGCCGGTTAAAGCTGGCGCGGACATCCAGCCCTCTCAATCTTCCTAGATATGACATCATCGAGCGTGAGCTGGTTTACCAAAGTCCGATTTTCAAAACGCCGCTGTTGAGCCGCGATGAGATCGATGCCGAGCAAATTTGGCGCATGCTGGCC
>CAZESH010000449.1:0-2156 GCA_964514665.1 uncultured Caryophanales bacterium | reverse complement strand
ACATTAAGCGGTGACGAGAATCTTGCCGTTCCGTTCGTCGGCAAGATGTGATTCGGTCCGGCAAAGTAATCTCCCACCGGCTCGGAGCTGTATGCGCCCAAAAAAATCGCGCCGGCGTTCTCGATTTTCCCCACCAGTTCGAACGGATGGGCCACCATCAGCTCCAAATGCTCCGGTGCTAGCCGATTGACGACATTAACCGCCTCTTCCATACTCTCGACAAACAGTATGGCGCCATAGTCGGCAAGCGATCTTGCGGCAATCTCCCGGCGCGGCAGCGTTTCGAGCTGGCGCTGCACCTCCCGTTCCACCTCGTGTGCGAGCTTCTCTGAATTCGTCACCAGGATCGCCGAGGCCATCTCGTCATGCTCGGCCTGAGACAGCAAATCGGCGGCAATGTATGCGGGATCCCCGCTCTCATCGGCCAGCACGACAATTTCACTCGGTCCGGCAATGCTGTCGATATCGACCACGCCGTAGACGTAACGCTTGGCAAGCGCTACATAAATATTGCCCGGTCCGACGATTTTATCCACCTCTTCAATCGATTCGCTGCCGTAAGCAAGTGCTGCCACGGCCTGCGCCCCGCCGATGCGGTACATTTCCTTGACGCCGACCTCCGCCGCCGTCACCAATATATAGGGATTGATTCCCTGTTCGCCTGCGGTTGCCGGCGGCGTCACCATGACAATTTCCTTGACGCCGGCCACCTGAGCGGGAATGACGTTCATCAGCACGGAGGATGGGTAAGCGGCTTTTCCTCCCGGCACATAGACGCCGACCCTTCTAAGGGGACGTAGAATCTGTCCGAGCATGGAGCCGTCCCCCTGCATGTCCATCCACGAATTGCGCTTTTGCTTTTCGTGAAAAGCCCGGATATTGGCGGCCGCCTGCCGAATGGCGGTGAGAAACGGCTCATCCACGCGGGCATATGCGGCTTCAATCTCCGCTTGGTCAACCCGCAATTCACTGAGCTTCACTTTATCGAAAGCTTCGGTGAACCGGATCACCGCAGCATCGCCTTCCCGCTGCACCTGTTCAATAACTTCCTTTACCACCGCATTCTGCTCCGGCGTTCCGTATTCAACCTCCCGCCGCAAAGAAAACTCATTTGCCGGTATTACGCGCATGTGTCTGCCTCCTATTCCCTTACTTTGACGGCCGTACGCCTGTACTTTCTTCACACTCCGACCGAAATCACCTGCTGCAGCATGTCGCACAATTGCTGGATGCGTTCATTTTTCATCCGGTAGCTTACCCGGTTGGCGATCAGCCGGCTCGTAATCGAGAACAAAATCTCCTGCTCGACGAGTCCGTTCTCCTTGATCGTCTGCCCGGATTCGACCATATCCACGATGCGGTCGGCCAAGCCGATGAGCGGGGCAAGCTCGATCGATCCGTTCAATTTGATAACCTCCACCTGCTGCCCCTTCTCACGGAAATATTTGGACGCCACATTCGGATATTTCGTGGCTACACGGGGATGAAGCGCCGGCTTCCAATCCGGCAGCGCGATGACCGACATGCGGCAGCGGGCGATGTGCAAATCCAGAAGCTCGTATACCCTTCTGTTTTCCTCCAGCAAGACATCCTTGCCGACCACGCCGATATCGGCCACGCCGTATTCCACATAGGTCGGCACGTCGACCGGCTTGGCCATGATAAATTCCATCCGCGCCTCGGCAAGCGGAATGATCAGCTTGCGGGAATCGTCAAAATCATCGGGAATGGGAATACCCGCCTGACGAAACAGCTTGGATGCCTGCTTGTAAATCCGCCCTTTGGGCATAGCCACCTTCAAAACGTCGCTGTGCATATTCCTTCCCTCCGTTCAAACAAATGTCACGATATCCTGATACAGCCGGCCCTCGTATTGCGTATGATCCTCGTCCACAATGCGGATCGCTTCCGCGTCTGCAGCGGACGAAACACAGCGAGCCTCCACCATCACGCCTTCCTTGCGGCGCAGCTCCATTGCCGTGCGGATCGCTTCCTCCCGGTGCGCTTGCGTATACAGCACAAGCACGTGGTTAGGCTCCTCCCACGCTTCACTCTCCACCACCTGCATGATGCGGTTGGTTTCCAACGCAAAGCCTGTAGCCTGCGCAGGCCTACCGAACTGCTGCAGCAAATTATCGTACCGGCCCCCGCTGCAT
>CAZESH010000448.1:0-2157 GCA_964514665.1 uncultured Caryophanales bacterium | reverse complement strand
GAATGGCCATGTCTGAAATCTCCTTTTTTAAGACAAGAAAAGCTTGAAATCATTGTACCATCTTGTCCGTTTTTCCTCTATATTCGGAAACTTATCTTCCCGATTTGCATAGTTATTAGTACGCTGTAATTTCGCGGGAACGCCAAGGTGAGCAGTTGAGGGGAGGATCGCCATGGATATTTTCAAAAGATTTACAGATCATCAGGCTGAAACAGAGGCGTTGGCTTGGAGCGGCAGTTTTAAGGATTATATCGAACTAATCAGTGAACAACCTCATCTGTCCATGACAGCGCATGCGCGCGTGTATGAGATGATTCAATCTTTCGGCATGGAAGGCGAGAGCGGAAACCGGAAATATAAATTTTTTGAGAGGGAAATTTTTGGATTGGACCGAGCCCTGGAAAATTTGGTGGAGGAATATTTCCATTCCTCTGCCAAGCGATTGGATGTGCGCAAGCGCATTTTGCTGCTTATGGGTCCTGTCAGCGGGGGGAAATCGACGATCGTCACGATGCTGAAAAGAGGCTTGGAACGGTTTTCCCGCACCGATCAAGGTGCGGTTTATGCGATTCGCGGTTGTCCGATGCATGAGGAGCCGCTGCATTTGGTTCCGCAGGAGCTGAGGGCGGACATCGAGGAAGAGCTGAAGGTAAGGATTGAAGGCGCCTTGTGTCCTTCGTGCCGGATGATGCTGAAAAATGAATACGGAGGAAAGATCGAGGACGTGATGATTGAAAGAGTGTTCATTTCCGAGGAAAATCGCATCGGAATCGGCACATTCAGTCCATCCGACCCGAAATCCCAGGATATTGCCGACCTGACGGGCAGCATTGATTTTTCCACGATTGCCGAATACGGCTCGGAGTCGGATCCGCGCGCTTACCGCTTTGACGGTGAATTAAACAAAGCCAATCGCGGCATCATGGAGTTCCAGGAGATGCTTAAATGCGACGAGAAATTTCTCTGGAATCTGCTGTCGCTAACTCAGGAAGGCAACTTCAAAGCAGGCAGATTCGCGCTTATTTCCGCGGATGAATTGATTATCGCCCATACCAATGAAGCGGAATACCGCTCTTTTATTTCCAACAAAAAAAACGAGGCGCTGCAATCGCGGATGATCGTGATGAAAATTCCCTATAACCTCAAGGTTACACAAGAGGAAAAAATCTATGGGAAGCTGGTCAAGGACAGCGATATGCGCCATATTCACATCGCTCCGCACGCTCTGAAATCGGCAGCCATGTTCTCCGTTTTGACCCGTTTAAAGGAAAGCAAAAAGCAAGGCATGGATTTGCTGAAGAAAATGCGCATGTATGACGGCGAGGAAGTAGAAGGGTTTAAGGATTCCGACTTGAAAGAGATGCAGCAGGAATATCCCGATGAAGGCATGACCGGCATTGATCCGCGCTATGTGATCAACCGTCTGTCGAGCGCGCTGATCCGCCACGATTTGTCCTGCATCAATGCGCTGGATGTGCTGCGGGCGATGAAGGACGGCCTTGATCAGCACTCGTCGATTACTAAAGAAGACAAGGAGCGCTTTTTGAATTTCATTTCGCTGGCCCGCAGGGAGTATGACGAGCTGGCAAAAAAAGAGGTGCAGAAGGCGTTTGTTTATTCGTTCGAGGAATCGGCCCGAACGCTGTTCGACAATTATCTGGATAACATCGAGGCCTACTGCAATTGGCATAAAATCAAAGATCCGATCACAGGAGAGGAAATGGATCCCGACGAGCGTTTGATGCGTTCGATCGAGGAGCAGATCGGCATCTCCGAAAATGCCAAAAAAGCGTTCCGCGAGGAAATCCTGATCCGCATGTCTTCCTACTCCCGCAAGGGCAGGCGTTTTGACTACAGCACGCATGACCGGCTGCGCGAGGCGATTGAGAAGAAGCTGTTCGCAGATCTAAAGGACATCGTCAAGATTACCACCTCGACCAAGACGCCGGATGAAAGTCAGTTGAAACGAATTAACGAGGTCAGCAAACGTTTGATTGACGAGCACGGCTATTGCCCGGTTTGCGCCAATGAGCTGCTGCGTTATGTGGGAAGCTTGCTGAACCGCTGAACAATGCCCTCCCCTTTTGGCTTTAATTGCTAAAGGGGGTTCCTTATTTTAAGCGCGCGGAATTGTCAGATTCCTGTAGTGAGGTGAGG
>CAZESH010000447.1:0-2160 GCA_964514665.1 uncultured Caryophanales bacterium | reverse complement strand
CTGTCCAACGGGAATGGACGGCAGCGGATAATTCGACAACATACTGAACCACAGTTGGCTCCAAGCTCTCGTGTGTATCGAAAACCTCTGTCATTTCCTCGCCGGCTTGACGGAGCAACTCCGAAGCGGAGCGGGTTATGAGCTGCAGCTCATCACTTGAGTCGTCGGAGAAAAGCGGTGAAAGTTCCAGGCAGCGTTCATGCATAGCTTCCAAGAGAATGACATAAAGATGGATATAGCCAATCGTTTCCGGCAGCGGAAAACGGCCGGCAATCTCGGATTTGACCTCTCGATACCGCCGGATTGCCAATTCCGGGTCGGCTAAGCTCGACAAACCGTCGGGGAAGACAAGTTTCTTGAGCAAACGGTCCATTGCGGCAAAATCTGCGTCTTGGGCAATTGCCATAAAGTTTTCCGGTACAGCTGCGGATGCTTCACTTTCGCCCTCAAGCTTTTCCGGTGCAGTTTCGTCGGCGGTTGTTTCGACATCCTGCATCCATTGCTCGGGATTGGCGTAACGTTTGTATAAATGAAAAAAAGCAGCCGCCATATGCCGGCAGTAAGTGCCGCTGCGGCATGTGCAGCCGCTGAACTGGTAAAGATCCAAGTCAAGGGTTACATAGTAAATCTTCGTCTGCTCCTGCAGCCCGATTTCCCACAGATATGGAGTTTTGGCGGCAATGCCGGAAAAGCTTCCGTTTTGATAATCGGAAAGCCCTTGACGAAGCGTTTCCAATGGAGAGGAAGCTTCTGCCGCTGCGCTCAAGAGCGCGACCGCCTCAATATGAATCGTCTCGTTCCCCGTCATAACCCAACCCTCCGGACTCCATAGTGCTTGTTTCATTATTGTAGCATAACGGCGGATTTATTTGATCGAAAAATGTGGTATAATAGGCCGTATCGGCGGCAAATAGGATCAACCCGATAAATTTGCTTAACGAGGTGCGTTTAGTGGGCTATTCCGAGTATCACGGGAGTACTGGCGACGGTGTGCGACTTTATGCCCGGCAATGGTTGAATGCGAAGGATGCGAAAGGCCTTGTGTACATCATTCACGGAATCGGCGAACATAGCGGAAGATATGAATCATTGGCTGAAACGCTTGTTAACGAAGGCTTCAACGTAATCGTTCCCGATCTGCGCGGACATGGGAAATCCGGGGGCAGACGCGGACATTATCCCTCCTACGATTCGATTATGGAGGATATTGATATGTTCATGGGCTCTTCCGATGCATCGGCATTCGGCCAGCTTCCCCGTTTTCTTTACGGACACAGCATGGGCGGGAATATCGTATTGAATTATGTTCTGCGCCGCAAGCCGGAGATCGCCGGCGTGGTGGCAAGCGCTCCTTGGCTGAAGCTGGCCTTTGACGTGCCCCCCTATAAAATCAAAATGGGCAAAATCATCAACCGCATTTGGCCGTCTTTTACGGAAGCGAACGGACTTGATTTGGAAGCGCTCTCCCGAGACAGGGAAAGCGTCGAACGCTACAAGCAGGATCCGCTCGTGCACGACCGGATTTCGGCACGTCTTTTCCTTTCGATCGAGGAGGCCGGGCTGTGGGCGCTGGAGCATGCTCCGGAGCTGGATATTCCCCTGCTGATCATGCACGGCAGCGGCGACAGAATCACCTCCTGCAAAGCCAGCGAGCTGTTTGCCGAGAGGGCAAAGGAAGTCAGCACGCTGATGATCTGGAAAGGATTTTTTCACGAAATTCACAATGAACCCTTTAAAGAAGAGATGATCAGTTATTTGCTCAGCTGGTTGAAAATGACTGCCGATTCTTCGTCTTCCGCACAGCAGATTACGCTCTGAGCCTAAACCGCTGGTCCGCGATTTAATTTGAATATATCATGCAATGAAAAGCGGCAGGCCCTGTCGGCGTCATCCGCTCATAGGTTTGCTCGTATCGAAAACCGCATTTTACATATACCTTGTAAGCACGCTCGTTCCATGAGAGCACCTCGAGATCAATTTGTTGCGCGGGTGCTTTTCTTTTCGCTTCCTCGACAATCACCCGGACGAATTGGGCACCGAGCCCTTGACCGCACAAATCGGGACGCATCCCCAAGCCGAGTCTGATCCAACCTTGCAGCGGGAAGAATTGGGCGAAGCCGCACAGTTCCCTGTTTTCGTTTACAACCGCACGGTATTGGC
>CAZESH010000446.1:0-2165 GCA_964514665.1 uncultured Caryophanales bacterium | reverse complement strand
GTTACCGAGTGGATTTGAACCACTTAGATTGTGCGACTGTGAGGCGCACCAAAAAGCGGGAGTCCTAATAAGCACTCCCGCTAATCACGGTACAAGATATTATTTCAGCTTGTTGAGCTTATCTCCGAAGCGTTCTCCCAATGTAAAGCTAAGACCTTGATTATTCAAAGAAACGTTTTCGTTGTTGATCGTTTCCTGTTGTTTTTCCCGTCTCGGCTGCTCTACAGGAGCTTCTTCCGTTTCCTTGATGCTCAGGCTGGCACGTTTTTCCCCTACATTAAAATCGAGGATTTTTACTTTCACGTTTTGGCCCTCCTCCAGCACTTCCTGCGGAGTTCCGATATGCTTGTGGGAAATTTGTGAAATATGGACAAGTCCTTCAACGCCCGGGGCAATCTCGACAAATGCTCCGAAGGTTACCAGCCGTTTGACCTCTCCCTCAACGGTATCGCCGATATTGAATTGGCTTTCCGCTTGTTCCCAAGGTCCCGGCTGACTCGCTTTGATGCTCAAGCTGATTCTTTCATTGTCGGGATCGAGCTTCAAAACTTTCACTTTAACCTTCTGGCCTTCCTGCAGCAGCTCGGAAGGATGCTCTACATGATGCCATGCAATTTCAGAAATATGCACAAGTCCGTCAACCCCGCCGATATCCACAAATGCGCCGAAAGGTGTCAGACGCTGCACGGCTCCTTCAAGCACTTCGCCGACTTGCAGCTTGGCAAACAAATCCATCTTTTGCGCATTGTATTCTTCGTCGAGCACATCTTTTTGCGATAAAATCACTTTATTTTTTTCTTCATCAAGCTCTTTGATTCTCAGTCTCAGCGTGCGTCCCTTATACTCGGAAAAATCCTCGACAAAATGACGCTCTACCATGGATGCGGGGATGAAACCCCTGACGCCAAGATCAACGACCAGGCCGCCTTTGACAACATCGGCAACTACCGCTTCAAACACTTCCTGCTGCTCAAAACGTTCTTGCAGCTGCTGCCATGCACGCGTGCTGTCCACAGCCCGTTTGGACAGGATCAGGTTTTCTTTATTGTCGTCGATGGACAGGATCTTGCATTCCACTTCCTGACCTACGGATACCGCTGCATCGGCGTTTTCCACATGAAGGGAAGACATTTCCCTTATCGGAAGTATTCCGTCGTATTTGTAACCGATATCGACCAGTGCTTGATTGTCTTCGACTTTAACGATTTTGCCCAAGACAATTTCCCCTTTTTTCAGCACTTTGATCGAATCCAGATTTTGCTCTTCTTCTGCGGATTCTCCGGCATCTGCTGATTGTTCAGGTGCTTGAGCCTCCGTAATTTCCTCTGCCGCAGCGCTGCCAGATTCAGCTGCGGTAGCCTCCGCTTCCTGAGCTGCTGGAGCTTCCGTTTCTTGTAATTTTGTTTCTTCCGTCATTTAAATTTCCTCCTCGATTCCAACCCCAAGCCTTATGACGCATATGATCATAGCGGCCAGATGTATTTACATTTTTTTATCCAAATTCCGCATGTAAATCATGCGAAATGATAAACCTGTTTGTTTATACATATTATGATTCCCTCGTTACATGGGCATTCATCCTTTAAGCGGATCCCATTTTCTCCCGGCACATATCCAGAATTCGCTCCACCACTTCGTGAATCGACATTCCGGTGCTGTCCAAGAGCAACGCGTTCTTTGCTTGAACGAGCGGAGAAATCGGACGCTCCTGATCCATACGGTCCCTGCGGGCAATATCGGCTTTCAATGCCTCGAAGGAAATCGATTCTCCCTTTTCCAGCATTTCGCGGTAACGGCGTTCGGCTCTTTCCTCCACAGAGGCAGTCAGAAATACTTTTACCTCCGCATCGGGAAGCACATGAGAGCCGATATCGCGCCCATCCATGACTACGCCCTTGGCGGCGGCAATTTTCTTTTGTTTGCGAACGAGCAGGCGGCGAATTTGCGGAATCTGAGCGATTTTGGAGACCCTCTCATTGACCTGAACTGAACGGATTTCCTTGGTAATATCCAGGTTATCCACTACCACATGCTGGCCATTCTCGCCGGGAAGCAAACGCAAATCCAGTTTCTCGGCCATATCAATGATGGCCTCGGTCTGTTCGGGCTGCAAATTTTGTTGAATCGTTTTCCATGTAATGGCGCGGTACATCGCTCCGGTATCG
>CAZESH010000445.1:0-2171 GCA_964514665.1 uncultured Caryophanales bacterium | reverse complement strand
CATCAGAATAACGACACCTAGAATAAATAGAACCGTCTGTTTATGAATCGATTTGCCTACAGGCAGATTCCAGCGCATCAGCAAATGGCTGATGGAAATCACCACATAGCCGAAGGTAACGGCCGCAAACACCCAAAAAAACGGACCATATTCCCGTACGTCATAGCTTCCATTGAGCGGTTTGACAAACAGCATTTGCGGATTTACCGCAGCCAGGGCGGTTACCAAAGCCGCAGGCAGCGCAAGGAAAATCAAGTCCCTTTTCGGCAGAGTATGAATGCGCTGCGTCAGAATCATCGAGAAAACCAGCCAACCGTATCCCAGAAAAGAAAGACCGCCAAAGGCCAGCTTGATGTTGATTTCTTCTGCGGGTTCATAGTTCAGCATGGAAATGACGAATTGACTGTACGGCCAAAGCATCATGCAAATATGAAAGGAAAAATATACCTTGTGCAGCACCGTTATCTTATTGCTTACAAACACAAAAATCATGATGAAAAACAACACAACGAATATCCAGAAATCCAAAACATCAAACCTCATGCCATCATCACCCGACTTTACCTGTAGAAATCAACTCTAGTCAGCGAATCATTCTGCCCATTCTCGAGGCCGCCTCAATAATCCGAACTGCATTTTCCTTCATGTTTTCCGGTGTCCAGCGATTGGACGGGCCGGAAACCGATAAAGCCGCGACAAGCTGTTTGGAGCGGTTGAAAATAGGGGCGGCAACAGCAGCGGCTCCGATTTCCCGTTCCTCCACACTGATGGCATAGCCTAAACGGCGAATTTCCTCCAACTGTTGAAAAAAAACCTGCTTCTCGATACTGCCCGGCCAATTCGGCAGTTCGACAAGCCGTTCGTAAACCTCCGGCCGGGAAAATGCCGTCAGCACTTTGCTGGATGCACCTACAAACAAGGGCAATCTGGCACCGACCGGAGCGACCCGCCGTATGGCCTGGTTGCTTTGCACTGCTTGAATGCGAATACGTTCATAGCCGTCACGGACATACAAACTGATTGTTTCCCCCAGCTCATCCCGCAACTTTTCCATCTCGGGAAGCAGGATTACGGCAGGATCATCCGTTTGCGACAGATTGGCCGAAAGCTCCCATAAGCGGTAACCAAGCCGGTATTTGTCATTGCCGCTGTCTCTCATTATGAATCCCTTCGCTTCCATGGAAGCGACGAGACGATGCACCGTGCTTTTATGCAGGGAAACCCTGGAAGCGATCTCCGTCAAGCCCAGCTCCGTTGATTCCGTGAAGCAAAGCAGGATATCCATGGCACGCTCGACGGATCTTACCGTCAGCTTTTGTTCATTCATCTGCTTCATCCTTTTGAAGATTATTGTTTCACAAGGTGAAACACAGTTACGAATAACAAAAGTATACCCTATTTATGACAGCATCGTAAACCTTTCATCCTGCTATAGTC
The DNA here is from genome assembly GCA_964514665.1 of uncultured Caryophanales bacterium. Classification (GTDB taxonomy): domain Bacteria; phylum Bacillota; class Bacilli; order Paenibacillales; family KCTC-25726; genus CAZESH01. The sequence continues at coordinate 734 of CAZESH010000445.1, read as the reverse complement.
CAATATTTGGAACATTACAATTGGATTACAAATGTAAGCGCTTCGTTGACGGCAATGGGACTTACGTCTTACTATGGAAATAAGAATGTTTAAAATATTTTGACGTCTTTTGTCGATACACCCATTCTTATCTGTATTGCCATTTTTGTCAATCCCTAGCCTTTTTCAAATTCTTACATCCAGAGGAGGGATTCATAGTGGAACTAACCACATTAAATTACCCCGCTGCCTTGCAGGAAGCCGAAAAGGCTTACGCGCTTCCCACCCGATTCTATCAACGCAAGCTTTTCCTATGGATTTTGCTGGTTCTCTTGTGTTGTTTAGCCACCATTACGGCCTTTTACGGCTATGTGGCATGGAAGTTGGCCCGCCCTGCGATTTTTCAGCTGCAGTCGAATCCAGAGCGGATGTTTGGAGCCGCGTATGAGAGCGTCAAATTCCCCTCCCTCAACGGTAAAAGCACCCTATCGGGGTGGTACATTCCAAGCGGTGCATCCAAAAAAACAATCATCTTCTCGCATGGATATGGAGCCAACCGCGAAGAAATCTGGGTCCCCATCTATAAGCTGGCCAAAGCGGCGCATCGCCAGCATTACAATGTGCTGATGTTCGATTACGGCTATGTCAACTCCGAACACCGCGTGGTGACGGCCGGCGTCAAAGAATCGGGTGAGCTGCTGGGGGCTGTCGACTACGTAAAATCAAGAGGCGCAAGCGAGGTTGTCGTATGGGGC
>CAZESH010000444.1:0-2191 GCA_964514665.1 uncultured Caryophanales bacterium | reverse complement strand
GTCGAGAATGAAGCAGAAATCGCTATATGGACTGCTCATTCATCAAGCAGACGACATATTGAAAGATAACGGAAATTTGTTGGCAGAAACCATGGTTAAGCTCAAACAAAGCGGATTTGTCGAAAAAATAGGGGTTTCCGTTTATACGAGTGCGCAGATTGACCGCATATTGGAACTTTATCCTGTTGATATCATCCAACTGCCCCTGAATGTTCTGGATCAACGCCTGCTGCTGAGCGGTCACTTGAGCAAGCTCAAAAGAAACGGCATCGAAATTCATGCGCGTTCCGTGTTTCTGCAGGGTTTGCTGCTGATGGAACCCGATCGTCTTCCCGAATATTTTCGTTCCGTGAAAACTCATCTTGAACATTTCCATAATGCCACGCAGCGGATGGGAATATCTCCAAAGCAGGCGGCGCTTCAATTTGTGACGGGAATCCAAGAAATTGATACGGTTCTATGCGGGATCAATAATCGCTCTCAGTTGATTGAATTATTGAACGATGCGAATCTTCCATCTGAATCATTGGATCTTAAATGTTTTTCGATATCGGACGATTCTATCTTAAATCCTTCCAAGTGGCGAATAAAAAATGAAGGTGAGCATCCATGTTCCAAAACAAAAGAATTCTGATTACCGGAGGCACAGGCAGCATCGGCAAGGAGCTTGCCAGTCAACTGCTTGCTTACAAGCCTGCTGCCATTAGAATTTTCAGCAGAGACGAGTATAAACAATTCGAAATGTCGCAGCAATTAGGCCCCGCCAAAAATCTGAGGTTTTTGCTTGGTGATGTGAGGGATATGGACAGATTGTCCTACGCAACCAAAGACATTGACTTTATTTTTCATTTGGCCGCGTTCAAGCAGGTTCCGGCTTGTGAATACAATCCCTTTGAAGCGATCCAAACCAATGTGATCGGAACGCAAAATGTGATCAAGGCGGCGCTTGAAAACAAGGTGAAAAAGGTTTTGCTGACGAGCAGCGACAAAGCGATTAATCCCACGAATACGATGGGGGCATCGAAATTGATTGCCGAAAGGATGTTTATTGCGGCCGAAAATTACAAGGGGTCGAATCCGACGGTTTTTACCACCGTTCGCTTCGGCAATGTGATCGGCTCGCGGGGATCGGTGATTCCATTGTTTTTCAGGCAAATTTTTCACGATAAAAAAATCAGTGTGACCCATCCGGAAATGTACCGCTTCATGATGTCCATCTCCGAAGCTTGCCAATTGATGCTGCAGGCAATGACTGAGGCTGCGGGGGGAGAAATATTTATTTTGAAAATGCCGGTCGTTCGTCTGGGGGATTTGGTTGAAGCCGTAATGGAATTGGCCGAGGAGAAATTTTCCATAAAGAAAAAAGAGATACAAATCGAAACGATCGGACTTCGCCCCGGTGAAAAAATGATAGAGGAATTAATGTCGGAAGAGGAAGCGTATTTAGCTATGGAGCATGAAAACATGTTCGCAATCTCACGAAGCAGCAGCCATAATGGCATACCAGTTTCCCGAAAAAAATACCACGCCGGTCATGCACAAAGTAAAAAGCTGTCTAAAGAGGAGATTAAAAAAATGATCATCGAACAGCTGCATAAAATGGATCTAGAAAAGTTATATACAAGTTGAGTAATAAGATGAACATCGTTTTTCGGGTGGATGCGTCTGTACAGTCGGGAACCGGCCATTTCATGCGCTGCCTAGCGCTCGCCGATGAGCTGCGGGTGAAAGGGGGTGAAGTTTCCTTTATTTCCCGGGAACTTCCTGGACACCTTTGCGACTATGTGGAACGAAAAAGAGGTTATCGTTTGCATCGCTTGACCAAAGCCGGAGATGCCGAAGAGACGAAGGCTGTTTTGGCAAGGAAGCAGCGGGTCGATTGGTTGATTGTCGATCACTATGGCTTGGATATCCATTGGGAACAACAGATGAGGCCCTATGTCAAAAACATAATGGTTATCGATGATTTGGCAAATCGTCCTCACGACTGTGATATTTTATTGGACCAAAACCTCCATATCGATATGCATGCGCGATATGAAAATCTGCTGCCGGGCCATTGCCGGAAATTATTGGGCCCGAAGTACGCGCTGCTTCGTCAGGAATTTAAAGCGGCACGAAAAAATGCAAAAGAGAGAGACGGAAAAATTCGCCGCGTATTGATCAGCTTTGGCGGAAGCGACCCGACAAA
>CAZESH010000443.1:0-2208 GCA_964514665.1 uncultured Caryophanales bacterium | reverse complement strand
TTGATACTAGTTATGGCCTTCCTTCAGATGAAATATTTATAATGGAGACGCAACTAACCATTTAACATTTCACCCAAAGGAGGCCAACCGATGAATTTTTACAACCAACAACATAAGTATTATTGCGGAATAGATCTCCACGCTCGGAAAATGTATGTTTGCATCCTGGATAAAAAAGGAAAAATGAAGGTACATCAAAATATCAAAACCGATCCGGATTTGTTCCTGGAACTTATTTCCCCCTACCTGAACGATATCGCTGTAGGCGTCGAATGTGTGTTTTGCTGGTATTGGATCGCCGATCTCTGTACCAAGCATGGTATACCCTTCGTCCTGGGTCATGCACTGTACATGAAAGCCATTCACGGCGGCAAAACTAAAAACGATAAAATAGACTCTTATAAGATCGCCCTTTTGCTCAAAGGCGGGAACTTCCCTACAGCTTATCCCTATCCCGCAGAATGGCGTGCCACCAGGGACCTGCTCCGCCGACGTATGTATCTTTCACGTAGGAGTAACGAATTGGTCGCTCATATCCAGAATACCAATACCCAGTACAATCTACCGGCTTTTAGAAAAAAACTGTCAAGAAAATACAATCATGACGGTGTGGCAGAACGGTTTGAAAACCCTGAAGTCCGAAAGAGCGTTGAAGTAGATCTGGAAATGATCAATTCTCTCAATCAGACCCTCAAAAAGCTCGAATGGCATATCGAAAAGACCGCTCGCCAGCATGATTATCATACCCTTTATCTGCTACGGTCCATCCCCGGCGTTGGACAGATCCTGGCTCTTGTCATTTTATATGAAATTCATGATATCAAAAGATTCCCAACAGTTCAGGACTTCTCATCATATGCTCGCCTGATCCGCCCCGTAAAAACCTCCGACGGCAAATGGGCCGGACATTCAAATAAAAAAATCGGGAATCACCATCTTAAATGGGCTATTAAGGAGGCCGCAATCCTGATGCTGAGAGACTCCAACCAGGCTAAATATTATGTGAGCAAACTTGAACACAGATACAACAAAGGCAAGGCGCTGGGTATCTTTACTCATAAACTCGGTCGCGCCATTTACTTCATGCTCAAAAACAAAGAGGCATTCGATATGAAACGCTTTTTTGCCCAATAAGTTTGGGGGTGAAAGATGTCAACTTGTCGCCTAACTGAGATCATATGGGTGGATCTGAAACTCTCAATTTAATCCCTGCAGCAAGACTGCTAAAAAGAATAGACCAAATACCCGAAACTCATTGCGCTTGATTGGAGGCACCTTTCATCCCCAACTCAATATACGGATACCTTGACATATGATAATCGTATTCTGCCCCTTTTCCGAGTGACACCCTAACTGGATGACTTGCATCCCGCAAGTGAACCGATTCCTTTGATTGCGCCGGGATAAGGGTATCGAAATATATTCTGAAGCTGCCATATGGCAGCATGCTGATTGTCAAAAACCATTTTGGCTATTCAGTCACTCCCAATAGATGGGTTCATCCGGTTAATGAGTACGCTTGAGAGTGTAGATGGTACAATCTCAATTTGAAATAAGTCATGTCCCGAAACCCATAGGCCTGCCTCTTGAGCGTTTTTATTTTATTGTTTAATCCCTCAACAAGGCCGCAAGAAATGCGGTGATAATAATAATTCAACAGACCGTGACTGTGTTCCATAATGGTTTTTGCGATCGATTTTGCTTGTTTGATATCTGAGTTCATAGCATCGGTACACCAAGTATCCAGGAAAGAAACGGCTTCTTCGATGGAATCCTTTTCCCAAAACTCTCTGAGTTGTTCTTTCATAGTATGGAGGGTAAAGAGTGGGGTATTGACCTCAAGCAACTGGTCAAGGCGATTCTTTTTTTCCTCATCAAGTTTTTCATAGTTCTTTAGGAGCAGGAAACGGCTTCCTTTGAGGACCTCTATACCCTCTTCGTCGAGCTGAGATTGTTGCTCCCTTCGTAATTCCTCGATCGCTTTGTTCATTAGGGCTGAGACGTGGTAGTGATCAAAGACAATGGGGACTAAGGGAAGGTGCTCCTGAACCGCTGAGTGGTAACCCGTATTCATATCCATGGCAATGGCTTCAAGCTTACGGGCTCTTCTTTTTATGACTTTGAGAAAAGGTTCTATGTCATGGCCTTTCTTCCCTTCAACGGCATGAAGGATGCGACCGGATTCAAGATCGACAAAGATACTCATAT
>CAZESH010000442.1:0-2208 GCA_964514665.1 uncultured Caryophanales bacterium | reverse complement strand
ACTGAGCTGTTGCCGCAGATCGCGAGGCGGTGGAAAAACGACCGCGATGTCGTGCTGCAAACCGGAGACAAAATTGTAGGGGAGACGAAGCAGCGTCTGATTACGCAAATCAAGGGACCGGTGTCCGAGGAAACGCTGCAGCAAGCTGTTGAAGAATATACCCGTTCGTACGATGCGGAATACGGGGGGTTCGGCAGCGCGCCGAAATTTCCCAGCCCGCACAATCTTGCTTTCCTGCTGCGCCACTATAAGCAATCCGGCAATCCCGCGGAGCTGGAGATGGTGGAAAGAACGCTTGAAGCGATGCATCGCGGCGGGATTTACGACCATATCGGCTTCGGCTTTGCCCGCTATTCGACGGACCGGAAATGGCTGGTGCCGCATTTCGAGAAAATGCTGTACGACAATGCGCTGCTGGCGATTGCTTACACGGAAGCGTACCAACTGACGGGCAAACAGGCTTACCGGGAAATCGCCGAGCAAATTTTCGCCTATGTGCTGCGCGATATGCGCGATGGGGAAGGCGGATTTTATTCCGCCGAGGACGCCGATTCCGAAGGCGTCGAGGGCAAGTTTTACGTCTGGCGGCCGGAAGAGGTTGAAAGCGTGCTGGGTGAAGAGGATGCGGCTTGGTTTTGCGAGCTGTTCGATATCAGCGAGCAGGGCAATTTTGAAGGGGAGAGCATCCCCAATCTGCTGACGCATGCAACCGGGCAATTTGCCGCTTTGAAAAGCTTGCCCCATGAAGAATTGAAGGAAAAAATCGATCAAGCGAGAAGGAAGCTGTTTTTGCATCGCGAGAAGCGGATTCATCCGCATAAAGACGATAAAATATTGACCGCTTGGAACGGATTGATGATCGCCGCTTTGTCGATGGCGGGAAGGGCGTTTCAAAAGAAGGAATATCTCGACAGCGCAGAGCAGGCGGTCAAGTTCATCCTGACCAAGCTGCGCCGTGAAGACGGCAGACTGCTGGCCCGCTACCGCGACGGTGAAGCCGCTTATCCGGGCTATCTGGACGATTATGCCTTTTTGGTATGGGGCTTGATCGAGCTGTATGAAGCGAGCTTTGCTATCGAATATTTGCAGCAAGCCGTAGCCTTGAACGCTCAGATGCAGACACTGTTTTGGGATCAGGAGAAAGGTGGATTTTATTTCTCGGGGAGCGACGGCGAGCAGCTGCTCAGCCGGGTCAAGGAAATCTATGACGGTGCCATGCCGTCTGGCAATTCCGTGGCCGCTTATAATCTGATCCGGCTGTCCAAGCTGACGGGCGACGAGAAATTGGCGGAGGCGGCGGAAGCCCAGTTCGAAGCATTCGGCGGATCGGTGGAACGTTATCCCGCCGGGCATGCGATGATGCTTACGGCCGTTCTGTTCGCCTATGGCGGGGGCAAGGAAATCGTCATTACGGGAGCGAAGGATGACAGTGGAACAAAAGAAATGATCGCTCGCGTGCAGCAAAAATTCTTGCCCGAATCGATCCTCATCTTCCGTCCCGGCGAGGGGTTCGACGAGCAGTACCGCGAGCTGATGAAGGATGTGGAAGATAAGCATCCGCTTGATGGAAAAGCGACAATATACGTTTGCGAGAATTTTGCCTGCCAGGCACCGACCACGGATCCGTCCGTTTTGGATCAATTGTGAAGCGGCCCGCTTTGGTAAGAAGCACGAGAAAAAGCCCCGGCGAATATCAAATTCGCCGGGGCCTGTTCTTCTTTACAGCTGTTATTTTTCCTGCAGCAGCGTCTGCCAAATGGACGCCGGTTCATGTCCCAGACGCCAAGCGGCAATTCCCGCCAAATGATATTGCTCGGCAAGCTTCAGCCGCAGCAGGAGGGAGCTTTCGTCTTCAAGCCAGAACAAATATCGGTATCCGTCCTCCGTATAGGATATTTTAAACTGCTGATAGGTGTCGTCCCATTGTTTGACGTATTTTTTTCCCTCCAGCAGCTGCGGAATATCCTTTAACAGCAGGGAGCGGTTGCCGACCAGCTTGCCGCTGGCATCCAGCTTCCATAAACGCGAGTAGAACGGGACGCCCAACACCAGCTTGTCGCGGGGAATCCCGTAGGAAAGGAACTCCTCGATGCCCTCTTTCGTCCAAGGTATGCCGGAAACGGAACCGGGTGAAGAACTGCCGGAATAATACTCATCGTAGGCCATGATGATCACATGATCGACCAGACTGTACAAGCTGGCTTGATC
>CAZESH010000441.1:0-2227 GCA_964514665.1 uncultured Caryophanales bacterium | reverse complement strand
AGTCAACGGTTGGATTTGGCTTGTCATTTACAATCGTTAGTATTTTCAATGGTTTGCTTGTTATTTTGAAAGAAACTGTTGAACCGGTTATGAATGCGATGAAAGTTCTCACAGGACACCACTGGATAACGCATGGAGTTTTCGATATACTGTTGTTTTTAATTCTAGGCTATATATTCTCAAAGATGGATCTTCAACAAAAATTCACTGCCGAAAAAATGTCCAGGTGCATTATTTGGTCAACCGTAATAGGATCCTTGTTGATCGTTGGATTTTTAATCGTTTGACATACCTGAACCTCCCTGAAACAATCATGAGGTTTGTTAAAATGGACACAGGGCGCTTTTGCTGTCTGTGTCTTTTTCTATCCCTGCCAAAATGAAAGCACCGACCCGCACCATCAGGCCAGTGATTAATCGCATTACAGCTCCCGGAAAAGCTCGGCGAGGTGTGTCCACTTTTTAGTCTGCCAACAGATGAAAGCAGCGTTCTTTCTCAGTCCGGGAATGCCCCCGGTTATTCTTCTTCACCGTACAGCTTTGACACTTCCCTGCGGAATGCTTCAAGCTGGTTTTCATGGTGCTTGAGAAACCATTCGGCATGCTGCTGCAAATACTGTTTGCGAAGCTGGACATCGCTTAGATCCCGGGGGATTCGCTTCATTCTCGGATCGATGCTGTCGAATCCGCTGAATGGGGCTTTCAGCCTGTCATTGGCCATTTGCACATAGTCGCCGTTGATTTCAAAGCCGATTGCCTTCCGCTGCAGCTGCTGGCAAACTCTCAGCGTCGTTCCGCTCCCGGCGAAGGGGTCGAGTACGGTATCGCCCTTATTGCTGGAAGCCAGCACCATCCGTTCGATCAGCCCTTCGGGCTTTTGCGTCGGATGGTTTTTGCGGTTGCGGTTGCAGTAATGCACATGGGAAAACTCCCAGACGTTGCCGGGATTGGCACCGCGCATATTGTTGCGCTGACGGTAATATTTTTGCGGGATGCGGATGGCATCGAGATTGAATGTAAATTGCGCCGATTTGGTAAACATCAGGATATCGTCATGCCTTGGCGAGAAGCCTCTGATCTTGCCGATCCCCTGGGTGTAATGCCAGGTAATCCAGCTGTTGAAGGTCATGTTCAGCCGGCGGTCGATGATTTCATAAAGGTAGGATATATAGCGGACCCCCATGAAGAGATAGATCGTTCCGCTCGGTTTCAGCACCCGACGGGCCTCGCTCAACCAAGCTTGCGAAAAGGCGATATAGTCCTCGAACTGCTGCGAATCTTGATTATTGCCGTAGTCTTTTCCCAGATTATAGGGGGGATCGGCGATGATGAGATCAACGGACTGATCGGGCAGCCGGGAAAAAAGCTTCAACGCGTCTCCATGCTGTAATCGGATGCTGTCGGACATGAACGATCATCCTTTCCAAATCGCGTGCAAATGCCATTTAAGGGCGGCTAATAGTTCCTGATTCTATATGTTAAGCGCTTAGATTTTCGATTTTGATTAAACCATAAGCATTCGGGTGCGTAACCATGAAGTCCGGAGAGGGATTTCTGTTTGGGGTTCCGATTGCTTTCCGGCGATGATGTGGATAATAACCAGTCCAGACCCGACAGACCGAGAACCATCGAAGCATTTGCATAAAGGGAAGTTCTCCGACATTTCATGGTTCTAGGTCTCTCAGGCCCTCCCTTAGGCGACGGAATGCAAAATCACCCCAAACAGAAATCCCTCTCCGGATATAACCGGATCCACTCCCCAAACGGGCAATTAAAATCAAAAACCATTGCCACCCTGCATATAGCAACGATTATATCACAGTCCCAACCGGGCTTCGATACGCCGTTATTTTATGTTACAGTTAAGTATATCTGATTTATAGCGAAAGGAATGTCAGCATGTCCAAATCATTGGTGCTGGCGGAGAAGCCCTCAGTCGGCCGAGACTTGGCGAGAGTGCTTCAATGCCATAAAAAAGCAAACGGTTATTTCGAAGGCGACGCCTATATCGTGACATGGGCGCTGGGTCATCTGGTAACACTGGCCGATCCCGAGGCTTATGACGACAAATACAAGCAGTGGCGGCTCGAGGACCTGCCGATGCTGCCCGCATCCATGCAATTGGTGGTCATCAAGCAAAGCGGCAAGCAGTTCCAGACCGTGAAGACTCAAATGAACCGCAAGGATGTGCGGGAGATCGTGATTGCCACGGACGCCGGACGCGAGGG
>CAZESH010000440.1:0-2239 GCA_964514665.1 uncultured Caryophanales bacterium | reverse complement strand
TATCACATTGGGCATGAAGAATACCGTGCTAAGAAAATTCCTGAGCTTCAATGGCCGATACAGGATCAAGGCCAATAATATCGCCAGCATATTCGTCGCCGCTACGGTCACCAAGGTGAAGCGAACCGTAAACCAAAACGACTGCCAAAACAAATCGTCCCGCAGGAAAATCCGTTCGAAATTGTTCATCCCCGACCAGCTTGCCTTATTCAGATCAAGTCCGTTCCAATCGGTAAACGAATAATAAAATCCGAGTAAAAACGGTATGATCACGATAATTACAAAAAACACGAGCCCGGGTCCGACGAAAACCGTCTGCTGAACCCACTCGCTGATTTTTCTGCGCTGCAAAACCCCCGCTCCCCTTTCCATAATCCGTCATCTTGGTTGAAACTAATACAAGTATAGGGTTTGAAGCCCCCGGAAGCCACCTAAGCTTGTGATGGTTAGGGTGGAATATATTGACCTGCAGCGAACAAACAAGCTAAAATCGATTTAAACCTGTTGTCGGTTTAAATTGATGTGGAGGCGCTTTCAATGCTCAGGAACAGTATCCGCAACAAACTGATGATCTTCCTGCTGGCCGCCACGATGATTCCGATGCTGACATCGATGGCGATGTCCTATGTGTATACCAAAAACACCGTCACGAAAAAAACCGTCCGCGACAATGCCAATCTGATCTCGCTTGGAACAACCAATTTGACCAATTATTTGAACAACATCAACCAGGTTTCGCTGTCGATCTACAGCGGCATCAACAATCCCCGTTCGCTCTATACCGTATTGGAAAGAAGCAAGGATGCGGAAAATGGGGCGGGAACGGATTTCGTCAGCAGCAAGGATACGGTATTTTTAAACCTTTTCAATATGTACCAGTCCGTGAAGGATTTTTACCAGCTGCATCTTTATGTGGCCAACAACCGCCAGTCCAATTTGATGATCGGCGGGCTGTTCAGACGGCAGCGCAATACCGGTTTCCAGTACCCGCATGCCCCGGATGAATCGATCAGCGCTTTTGTGGAAACGACCCATAAAGCCGATCATTACGGGATCCACGTAACGCTGCCGCAATCGATTGCCGCCAATGAGCAGGTGCTTACCTTTCACCGCCCGATTTTTCTCATGCCGACGCAAAAGGTGATCGCCTATTTGTCGCTCGATTTCAAAACGGACACGATCAGGCGCATTTTGAGCCAGCTTTCCAATTCCGGCCACGAAAAATTGTATGTGCTGGACTCCGCCGGCCGCATTGTGCTCTCCCTGCAGGACGATCAAGCAGGAAAGCCCGTCGGCAGCGAATGGCTGCGGCATATTCCCGCCGGTCAAACGAGCGGCAGCTACCATTGGAATAACGACGGCTTCAAGGGGATCGTTTTTTATAACAGGCTGGACACCAATTACACGCATTGGATCGTAGTCAAAACCATTCCCTACGCTTATTTGTACCAGGACGCAAACACGATTACCAAAATCAACAGCTTCATCATCGCGCTCTTTCTGATCGTCGCCGCGCTTGCGACCGTCTATATTTCCTTCCGCTTTACCAAACCGATAAAGGCGCTGATCAATTACGCCAACAAGGTGCAAACGGGCCATCTCGAGGCGGATATTTCCGTCGACAGCAGCGATGAAATCGGCTTGCTGGCCAGAAAAATCCGTACGATGATGGAGACGATCAACAATTTGATCCTGCGCGAATATCGCTTGGAAATCGCCAACAAGACCAATCAGCTGAAAGCTTTGCAAGCCCAGGTCAATCCCCATTTTTTATACAATGCGCTGCAGTCGATCGCGACGTCCGCGCTGCATCACAACGTGCCGAAAATTTACAGTCTGATCACCTCGCTGGGAAAAATGATGCGGTACAGCATGAATACCGGGGAAAGCCGGACCGCTTTATTCCATGAGATCGAACATATACAAACCTACCTTGATTTACAGAAGGAGCGTTTCGGCAATAAGCTGAATGTGCACATCGAAATTGCCGAGGCGGCAAAGCATCTCGAGGTGCCGAAAATGTTTCTTCAGCCGGTAGTGGAAAATTATTTCAAACACGGTTATGAGGGGGAACGTCCGGGTGAGCTGAGAATCACCGGCGCACTGTCGGCAGACGGTTTGCTGAACCTTGTCGTTGAAGACAACGGCAAGGGGATGAAAGCCGGGCAGTTGGCCCGCCTTAACGATGAATTAAGCAAGGTTGGAGAGGTTGTCTACGATCAAGCCGACAATATCGGCT
>CAZESH010000439.1:0-2244 GCA_964514665.1 uncultured Caryophanales bacterium | reverse complement strand
GGTCTGGACTGGTCATTCATACATCTCCGCCGGAAAGCAGTCGAACTAAGAAATAGAAATCCCTCCCCGAAATCAATGTTGCGGAAAAGGTAATTGACATGATACAAAAAGTATCATAAAGTATTACTGTAATGAAAGATACAATTAGTATCATTTATCGGTCCAGTATAAATTGGATTGAACTGCAATTTTAGGAGGGGAATAATGGAGATTGGTCTCAAAAAATATTTTGTGCTACTCAGAAAGCATCTCTGGATCATGGCCGCATGTGCATTTGTGTTCACAATTTTGGCTGCGGTATTTACTTCCAATACCTATTACCCGATCTATCAAGCCTCAAGCGAATTTATGGTCAATGTCGACGAACAGCAGAAGCAGGTGGATTACGGGTCGATCAGCGTGATCATCAAAACCCCGGTTATTCTGGATAAAGTCATTCAATGGTATCCGGATCTGGGCATGACTGCAGGTCAGCTCGGCTCTTCCATTGAGGTTTCCAATATGAACCAATCTCAGATCATCAAGATTGCAGCGCAAAGTGATTCTTATGACAAAGCGGTAAAAATCGCCAACGACGTCACAGCAGTGATCAAATCGGAAATGCCCAAAATTGTCAAAATTGCAGGCGTGACAATCCTGAATCCGGCTCAGGCAAACGACAATCCGCAGCCTGTGAATCCCAACTCGCACTCCTATTTCAAAAGGATCATTTTGAGTTTTGCCGCTTCATTGGTCGTAGCCATCGGCATCATTTTCTTCATCGATTCCATGGACGATACCTTAAAGACGGAAGCCGATATTCGGGAAATTTTCAACAAATCATCTCTGGCGGTGGTTCCCAGGATGAAAGACAAACAATTAAAGCCGTCTTCCAGACGTGCATCTGATATCCATATGGGGGAAGCCTCTCATGCGACAAGCTCAAGAAGCCGCTAAAAAAATCCAGCCGAAGATGATCATGCAGAAAAATCCGAACTCGGCATACTCGGAAATTTACCGCTCGCTAAGGTTTAACTTGGAATGCCTTGCTAGGAAAAACAAGATCGGAACGATAAGCATTACTTCCGGCAACAAGGGGGAAGGAAAGACCACCACAGCCGTGAATTTGGCGATAGCGACTGCGCAGGCGGGAAGACAGGTGGTTCTGGTCGATGCAAATTTGCGCCATCCGGCGGTTCATCTTGCATTCGGCGTGGACAATCTCAGGGGGCTGTCGGGATATATTGCCGATCAGACGTCCTTGTATGACATCCTGAAGGAATCTCACATTCCCAATCTCTCGCTGATCACGTCAGGTCCATTGCCTCCGAATCCTTCGGAATTGCTGCAATCGCACCGGTTATCTGCACTTCTTGCCCAACTAAAGCAGCAGTACGATGCGATATTGATCGATACTCCGCCTATTTTAAACTTGACGGATGCCAAGCTGATTGCGACTGCAAGCGACGGCGTGCTGCTGGTGGTCGAACATGGCAAGCTGAAGCGGGCGGAAGCGAAAAAAATCAAAGAGGATCTCGAGCTGATGAAGTCGAATTTGCTCGGCGTTGTAGTGAACAAAACGAAAAGAAGAGATATGGAACAATATTTACCTTGATCTCAGGAACGCCAAAAATTATAAAAGAGAGGACACGCCTTATGGAACGATCAAGACGGGGACTGCTGCGGACAGCGGGACAAAGCGCTAAAGGCTTAATCTTCATCGTGCTGGGTACGGTCATGCTTGCTTCCTGTTCATCTGCAACCGAATCCATGACCGGCAGTGCATCTTCAAGCCCGGAGCAGCAGCCAAAAAGTGTGAATGTGATCAAGGTGGGCAAAAATCAAATTACCGACGTTCCCGAAATTGCTGCGGATATCGTACCGTCCCTTTCCTTGGATATTATCGCAAAGGCAGGGGGAGATGTCGAAAAAATCTTGAAAAACCGCGGGGACCGCGTGAAAAAAGGGGAAGCGATCGTCAAGCTGCATTCCGCCGATGCGGAATTTAGAAGGGAGCAGGCGCTGCTTGCCCTTAGGACCGCACAAACTGTTCTGCAGAAGACAAGGGAGCAGGCGTTTCGCGAGTTGAAAAACGCGACGGTAAATTACAATAAAATAAGAAATGACTACGATGATGGCTTGGCTACGAAAGACCAGCTGGATCAAGCGCAAAATCAGCTTAAGAATGTCAGCAGCCCCGATAACTCCAACCTGCAGATCGGCGTTGAAAATGCAAGAGTTGCCCTGCAGCAAACCGATCAGGAG
>CAZESH010000438.1:0-2245 GCA_964514665.1 uncultured Caryophanales bacterium | reverse complement strand
GGCTTGCGGCTTCGCCTCCAATCAGAGCGGCGCATATGAAGCGGAGGATATTGTTTCCGGGGTATACAAGTTTGCCTCAGGCGTTCACGGCACCGGTACATGGTGCTTTTCCGCCTATGAGCGGGTTGACTGTACGGAAATCGTCGGCAGCAAGGGCAAATTGGTCTTTTCGACCTTCGGTCATGAGGCGATCAAGCTGGTCACCGAAGGCGGTGAGCGGGAATGGGCTTTCCCGCCGCCGGATCATATTCAGCAGCCGCTCATCCAGACAGTCGTCAATGCCATTCTCGGACTGGGAAACTGTCCGAGCAGCGGGGAATCGGCGGCAAGAACCAGCCGCATTATGGATCAATTGACGGAAAGCTATTACGGCTCAAAACCTTAAGCTGCCGATTCCTTTCTGCTCCGCGAGACGGCGGTCGATCGCAAGCGATCGTCCGCCGAGAAAGCGGACAAATTGCCGGAAACAGCTTTGCAGCTCCGCCATCAGAGCCTCCTCGGAATAAACGCCATTCTCCCACCACCAATTTTTGATGATCAGCGTGCCGCTTTCTTTGTCGAAGCCCGGTTCGAATCGGGCCGCAAACGAGTCCCCGTATAAAATAGGCAGCACGTAATAGCCGTATTTCCGCTTCGAGGCAGGAATATAAACTTCCCATTTATAGTCGAAAGCGAACAATTCCTTGATCAGTCGGCGATCCCAAAGCAAATTGTCCAAAGGAGCCAATATGCGCGCGCGCGGCATGTTGGCGTCGAGGTTGCGCTCCTTTCTGATACGCCGCAAATCGTCGGTCCTGACGTAAAAGGGCTCACGGACATGCTCAACCTGAACGGCAGCAAGCCTGCCTTGATCAAGCAGCCGGGATATCGCTTCCTGTCTTTCTGCGGATTTCAGCTTTGCCATGCCGATCCAGGCATCTCCCGTTCTGCCCCACAGCAGCCCGACGCCGCCGATCCGCCTTTCCACCCTCCAATCCCAGAACTCTTCCTCCGTGATGTTGGGATCCTCGGCAGCGAGCAGTTCCGCCGGAATATGGCGGTAAGCGAAATCATAAATTTTCCTCGTGTTTTTCTTGTTATGGACGATGAGCTCTCCCCATAAATACATGCTCTCCAGCACGGCTCTTGCCAGCCGCGTAGGCGCCCAAGCCCAGTTCACGGTTTGATTGAAATCAAGGTCGCCGGAAGAAAGCGGCCCCCTTTCGCTCAATCTTTGGCGGACCTCCGGGAGCACGTCCGCAATCAGCTCCACCCCGTTGTATTTTCTTAGCGCTTCGCTGCGAAATCGCTTGAAGTAGGGCCAGTCCTCACGATGATAAATCGACATGACCTTGTCCAGACCATCCAGCAGCATCCGATCGCTGTAGAGGAGCTGATGAAGCAGCTCCGGGCTGAAGTCTGCAAAACGCGACTGCAGCACAAGCTCCGCGTTGCGTCCGACAATATTCAGCGGGTCGTACTGAATACAGCCTACACGCCGGATAAAATCGACGATTCCCTCTTTCCCGGCGCTGCCGCAGCCGCTCAGCAGGCCTTGATGCGCGAGAAGGAAGCGGCGGGCTTGTCTTTTTGTCAAACGCTCGGTTTCCATTCGCTCTGATTTCTCCTTTATTTGCTTATGTAAACGTGAATTGGTTTATCGTATTATTCTCTATCCTTTCTATAAATCCTTTGTGTCAATCAGGCTGATTTCCCTGGAGCGGGAAATTCCCCGGATTCAAGTCGGTGCTCCGCATGAAACAACCTTGGCGGAACATAGGCTATAGAAAAATCGACAAGGCGGGATCGGACATGGGCATCCTGAAGCAAATCGATTGGCAGATGATTTCATTTGTGGGATTCAGTCTGGCCAGCGAATATTTGTCTCACATCTATCTTCCGAGGATTGAGTATTGGAACTGGGAAAAATAACGAATCTTCTCAGCCGAGCAGAATACTGCACGAAGCGGTTGTACTGTGGTAAGATGGAGAGGTAAAAACCAGTGACAGCGAGGGATAATGATGGATTTTGCCGGCATGCTGGCAGAGCAAAAAATTCGCGAAGCCCTGGAAAAGGGTGATTTTCAAAATCTCCCTGGAAAAGGCAAGCCTCTGCAATTTGAAGATTTGTCCCATGTGCCGGAAGAGCTTCGCGTCGGTTACAAGCTGTTGAAAAACGCCGGGATGATCCCGGAGGAAATGCAGTTGAAAAAGGAAATTCTCGGGCTTGAGGATCTGATCCGCTGCTGTTATGACGAGCGGGAGA
>CAZESH010000437.1:0-2249 GCA_964514665.1 uncultured Caryophanales bacterium | reverse complement strand
CCTTTTTTCTTCTGCTCCTTCGGCTTGGTCTCTTCTTCAAGCACTTTTTTGAACAGATCCATCACTTCAACCCGGAACAGCGGACTTTCCAATGATTCCTTCATGATCGTCATTGCTTGTTTGCGGTATTCCGGCCCTTTCATAACTTCAAGCAGCATTTTTTTAAATTCGGGATTATTCATTGCCGTAATCACCATCGTTTGATATTCCGGATCCTTCATTAAATCCTTTTGAATTTGCTTGTTTTCCTTCTCGATCGCTTTGGCGAATTCACCTGCGAATTTCGGGTCGGTTACCATTTCCTTGAGATGCTTGGAATAGCTTGGATCGGTTAATACATCTTTTACAGCGAGCTGGATTTGCTGACCCTCGGGTGAGCTGAGCAGCTTCATTTTCCCGTCGCTTTCGCCCTGCTGCTTCATGGCTTCATTGATGGCTTTTTGTCCATCTTCTGTCTTCAAAATATCCATGACCATGGTTTTGGTTTCATTGTAGCTTTGCATGCCGCCGGAGCTTCCGGAATTATTAGAGCCGCAAGAGGACAGAAGTAAGGCGATAGCAAGTGAAATCAGTCCTGCGGTTAATGATTTGTAATGGTTGAAGCGAAACATAAGAGCGAGCTCTCCCTTCGCCGGTTTATTGCGGTTATTCCCGCTTTGATTGCTTCCTTTATTATGCGACCGCTGTTTGTTGTTTATAAGATCAAGCCGCTATTTAAATATTGGCTTTTTTGACAGAGGGTTGATAAAATGATGGAAGTGCAGTAAAGTTCGGGAGGAAAGAGGAGAACCCAGTTGACTTTTAAAAAATGGATGCATTTATTCGGAACAACCCTGTTGATCGGAGCAGCAGCGGCTCTTGCGGCAGGAATTGTTCTGCAGCTGACGGACCAAAATTTGCAAATGCCCGGCGTTTCCGGACTGAGCTTTAATCTCTTTGAAATGCTCTTGGCCGGTTTGATGTTCAGTGTGCTTAGTCAGATGGGCTTTTTCGCATATTTAATGCTGAATTATATTGCGATCAGCATCGTTCGCCAAAAATATTGGTGGAACCTGATTCAGGTATTCCTGATTATCGTGGTTATGTTCGATACCGCTTATTTGAGGTATATCAATTTTGAAGAAAAAGTCTTATGGTCTTATATGGTGCTTCCCCTGCTGCTCTTGGCGGCAGGATGGGGCGTTTCCTACTGGAAGGTGAGAATGACGAATGCTTCCGCATGGATTCCCACTTTGTTTTTGATGTCGGCGATTACAGCCATTGAGTCCGTGCCGGCGCTGAAGGTCAACAATCCGGCATCAACCTTTTTTATGGTGATTCCTTTGTTTGCCTGCAACAGCTGGCAAATTTTGCAGCTGCACAAGCTGGTCGCAGCAAAAAAGAGCTAACGCAAAGTCGGCTCTTTTGCTGTGAGTCCCGACACCCTGGTTGTTAATTTTGATCGCGGACTTCTTTTTGATCCAGCTTGGTTTGACTGATCAATTGCGACACCGTCACGAATTGGTAGCCCTCCTGCTTTAATTTATCGATGATCAGCGGCAGCGCTTTGGCGGTTTCTTTAGCCGAGTCGCTGGCATGCATCAGCACGATATCCCCGGGGTGGGCATGGCTTACAACGCGACCCACGATATTGTCGGTACCGATGTTTTTCCAATCGAGCGAATCGGTATCCCATTGAATCACCGTATAATGAAGCTGGTTGGCGATTTTCAGCACGCGTTGGTCAAAATCGCCGTTCGGCAGACGGATCAGTTTGGGCGCCGTACCCGTTTCCTCGGTCAATACTTGATGGGCCGTCCTGATTTGCTTGCGGATTTCCTCATCGCTCAGGCTGCTGTAATTGACAAATTTGTGTCCGTGACTGCCGACCTCAAAGCCGGATTCCACGATCTTTTTGACAATTTCCTGGTGGTTCTTGCTCCAGGGCGAAGAAAGGAAGAAGGTTACATTCTTGACCCCTTTTTGATTCAGGATATCGATGATCGGTTCGGCGCGTTTATCTCCCCAACTGATGTCGAATGTAAGTGCGATCATTTTTTTGTTTGTTGCAACGCTGTAAATGGCTGATGGCTCATTTCCGGAAAGCACGCTGATTT
The DNA here is from genome assembly GCA_964514665.1 of uncultured Caryophanales bacterium. Classification (GTDB taxonomy): domain Bacteria; phylum Bacillota; class Bacilli; order Paenibacillales; family KCTC-25726; genus CAZESH01. Next base: position 153 of record CAZESH010000437.1, on the reverse strand, counting down.
GATCTTTCTCCGTGTATACGATTCCGATAATGAACAATGACGCAACCAAAATGGCGAATAGACGCTTTAATTTTTTCCCGCTAACCACATAAAAAAAATTCATCTTGCTTAACCTCCCCCTGGGCTTGATGATCCGATACTACAGTATATGCT
>CAZESH010000436.1:0-2259 GCA_964514665.1 uncultured Caryophanales bacterium | reverse complement strand
GCATCGGGATGAATTGTGCCAGTTGCTTCCCCTCACCGATATTTTTCTTCCAAGCGAGACGGAGATCCTTCATATCTTCGACAGGGAGGAATTATCGGAACTCATTCCGTTGTTTCCGTCCAACAAGGGTATGATCGCAGTAAAACGAGGAGGCAAAGGATCATCTATGCTGACCTGCGACAATGGGTGGATCGACTGTCCGCCCTTCTCGGTCACATCGGTTGATACTACCGGAGCAGGAGATTCCTTTAATGCAGGATTTATCAGTGGCTTTCTGTCCGCCATGAAAGGTTACGATCTTTTGCAGTATGCCAACGCCTGCGGAGCGCTATCCACCCAATATTTCGGAGGGACCGGCGGCGTGGTTGACCATGAGCGGGTCATGGCCCTGATCAGATCGAAATGAAAGGTTTAGAGCTTTTAGGGAGATATGTTGTGAGAATCGGTGTTATCGGTTTTGGGAGGCGGATTCAAAGCATGATTCAGGAGATGGTGCGACTGGATTCATGGGTTACCGTCGCCGCCATCGTGGATGTGCGTTACATTCCAAACGATAAGCTGGCGGCAATAATTCGGGATTTTGCATTTTTAACATAAAAAATTTAAAAGGAGAGATCATGAAATGACCAAAATTGCCATTATTGGAGCCGGGAGCTTTTTTACGCAGTACATTGTAGTGGACATGCTTAACATTGAGGGGTTCGATGGAGGAGAAATTGCGCTTGTTGACGTCGATCCGGTAAGATTGGAGATCGCTCGCAAGTTGGTTGAAAAAGTCATTGAATTGAAAGGCAAATCGTTTGTGGTTACGGCTTCGACCAACCGAAGGGAAGTGCTGAGGGATTGCCGCTTCATCATCAACCAGATTGAAGTGGCAGGACTCAAGACGGTAAAAAATGATTTTGAAATCCCCTTAAAATACGGTGTCAAGCAATGCATTGGCGATACGATGGGACCGGGAGGGCTTTTCAAGATTTTACGCACAGTACCCGTATGGCTGGAGATTATAAGGGACATTGAAGAATTGAGCCCGGACGCCACTATTTTAAATTATACCAATCCGATGTCCGCTGTAACGCTTTCCACGGTCAAGACGACTTCCATTCCCGTGGTTGGATTATGTCACTCCATTCAAAATACATCCAGTCAATTGGCGGAATATTTGGGTGTTCCATACGAGGAGTTGAAATGGAGAGCCGGGGGAGTCAATCATATGTCTTGGTTCGTGGAGTTGAAACATAACGGAAAAGATATGTATCCGACATTGATTGAAAAAATGAACGATCCGGAAATTTTGGCGAAGGACCCTGTCCGTTTGGATTTCATGAAATACTCCGGAGCATTCGTCTCTGAATCAAGCGGCCATTTCTCGGAGTATATTCCGTATTACAGAAAGCGCCAAGCACTCATCGACCAGCATTGCGGCAAAGATTACCGGGGCGAAACCGGATTCTACGCTAATAATTGGCCCGACTGGCGCAAAGAATCCGATGAAGAAATCCGCAAAAAACTGACAGGCGAAGAACCGATTGGACTTCAGTCCAGCCATGAATACGCAGCCGTCATTGTGGAAGGCATTCTTAAAAACAAGCCGCAGGTTATTTACGGCAACGTGTTAAACGGCGGATTGATCGCAAATCTTCCCTCGGACGGCATTGTGGAAGTCGCCTGCCTGGTGGATCAAAACGGCGTTCATCCGACCCAATTCGGACGGCTGCCCGAGCACCTGGCCGCGCTTTGCCGCAGTAATATGGCATTTTTCGAACTGGCGGTGGGCGCGGTTCTGGAGCAAAGCAGGGAAATGGCCTATCACGCGCTGCTGATTGATCCGCTCAGCGCCGCAGTTTGCTCGCCGGCGGAAATCCGACAAATGTTTGACGAGCTCTACGAAGCAGATAAAGAATACATAACTCCACTTCGTTAAAGCTGTCATATAACGTTTATCCTTCGCGATAAACAAAATGAGAGGGGTTTTAATATGAAGAAAGTGTTTTTGGGAGTGCTTGTTCTTGTTTTTTCCGCATTCATGCTGCTGACCGGTTGCTCCAGCAGCAGCAATTCCGGCAAATCCGGAGATGCAAGCCAATCCACTGAAAGCAGCCCGGGCACCGCAACTGCCAGCGGCGGCGGCTCCGTCCAACCGGTTAAACTTGTCTGGTGGAGCATGGACAGTCCCGCATTCGTGGAAGCCAACAAAGCTCTTATTGCCGCGTATACCAAAGCGCATCCGAATGTCACCATCGATTATCAATACTTTCC
>CAZESH010000435.1:0-2262 GCA_964514665.1 uncultured Caryophanales bacterium | reverse complement strand
GAATCAAAAATTTTGCGCGCTATCGGGGCAGCGCTCCAAGACCCGTATCCGCCGTCGGGAATCACCACGGCAACGGCAAGCTTGGGGTGGTCCGCCGGGGCGTAAGCGATAAACACGCCGTTCTCGACCAATTGTCCGGCTATGTCAGACTGCGAGGTTCCGGTTTTGCGCAGCACCGGGTATTTCGTGCCGTCAGCCCCCGTAATATGCACATCCTTTCGGGGTCCCCCGTCAAATCCCGTCACAAACACGCCCGACATGCCCTTCTCAATGACCTTCCAATCCGCAGCGGGAAACTTTGTCTCATTCAGCACTTGGGGCTTGATTTGCTGCAGCGCATGATTGTCATAATCCGTAATATGATCGACAAATAGAGGCTTCATCCTTTTGCCGTGATTGGCCAGCGTTGCACAGTATTGCGCCAACTGCAGCGTGGTGTAGCGCGCTTCCTGGCCGAAAGAACCGAGAATAAGGGGAGACTGCGCTTTGTATCGCTTGGCGTCCTCGAAATAATAAATATCCCCGCTGATTTCCCCGGGCAGTCCGCTGCCGGTCGTTACGCCAAGTCCGAACGCTTTCATATAGCGATCCCACACTTGCACTGGATTTTTGATTCTGCTGCTCATGTACAGGCGGTTTCCGACCATGGCCGCCATGTAGGTATTGGCGGAGTTTGCAATAGCGGAGGCGGCGTTCAGCACGCCGAATTTTTCATGATTGGAATTGCAGACTCTTGCCGAGTTGTTCTTTCCGAAGTAAAAGCAGCCTGGATCGTTAAAGGTTTCATCGGGCGTAATCAGCCCTTCGTTCAGGCCAAGCAGTACGGTCAAGGGCTTGATCGTCGAACCCGGCGGGACAAGCGAGGAAGGCTGCTTGGCCCGCAGTTTGTCCGGCAAATCGGCGTATCTTTCGCGAATCGTGCCATTCTCCGAGTTCACCTGAATGTTCTGATACTCCTTGCTGCTTAATCCGCCCTGCCACTCATTCGGGTCATAATCCGGCATGCTGGCCATGGCCACCACTTTGCCGGTATCGACCTCCATCGCCACGGCGTATCCGGCCACGGGATGATGCCCGGTGAAGGGGTTGATGTGCTGGTCCGCCTTTTGGTTGATTTCCTTCAATCCTTCGATAATCGCTTTTTGGGCATCTAACTGAACGTCCTTTTGTATAGTCAAGTACAGATTTTTTCCTTTTACCGGGGTCTGTATCGTAACCGGGCCGATGATTCTCCCCAGCTTGTCGACCGGATACGATTTAGAGCCGTTTTGACCGCGCAGCTGATTTTGATACATCAATTCCAGGCCGTCGAGGCCTACATACTCGTCATTGATGTACTCGGTATGCGGATCGTTCTTGTAAAAATCAAGATTGGATGCGGCGGAATAAGGTCTCAGGTAACCGACCAGCTGCACGGCAATGTTGCTGCCATCGTATTTTCTGACGCTTTCCTCGGAAATATCAAAGTCCGGGAATTGATCGTGATGAGCTTCGATATAAGCAATTTCACGTTCCGACAAGCGGCTCTTGATTCTCCTCGGCATCCAGTTGTAGTTATGAATTACCGTACTTTCTCCTCTCATATCCGTTCCGATATCCATGCGCTTCAAAACTTCGGCGGCATCGGGACGGTCGCCTGCGGGATCGCCATAATTATGGAATACCTCGGCCAGCTGTTTGGCGGCAAGGATTTCCGCTTGCTTGAGCTGTCCCGGCTCCACGCGAAAAAACAGCGACTGTTCGGATGAGGTAACGGCAATCGGATAGCCGTCTCGGTCATAAATCCTTCCGCGGATCGGAGCAATCGCAAAGCTCTGCGTTTGCGTTTCATTTTCCGCTTTGAGAATTTGTTTGCTCTGTACAAACTGCAAATAGGCGAGACGGATAATCAATACCGAGAACATCAAAAAGATGAGCAGAAAAAAAGTGTTCAAGCGAAAAGCGAAATTTCTCTTTCGACGCAGCTCTTTTTTTGTATCTGAGGAGAATAGGGGATCCACGCAGTTCCAGCCCTTCTTTGAAATATTTTCCACCCCCAAAATTACATACGTTTTGTTTTTTCGAAAAGTTGCCCCCTTCTTGCACAAAGGATTGAAAAAAAATGCGGTTGGCAATACTAAGCCATATCCTATGCAGCGGGAAAGGGGGATACCGCCATACATTTGTGGAAGCCTAAAACGGATAAGCCTGAAAGGGCAAAACTTATACATGGAACCGTGCAGGTCGGGCGTAAAACCAAAAGGCTGCTGCAGGGCATGGCGC
>CAZESH010000434.1:0-2276 GCA_964514665.1 uncultured Caryophanales bacterium | reverse complement strand
CCTATGACAAATATGTCGGGCTGGCCAGCCATTGAATGCAAAATCACAAAGTTGTCAAGCGGGAAAAGCTTCGTCGATCTCCTTCACTTGCTGCTCGCTCAGCTTCCAGCCTACAGCTCCCACATTGTCTTCAAGATGCTCCATACGGCTTACCCCGACAATCGCGGAGGAAACCGCAGGACGATGAATGATCCAGTTAAGACCGACCTGCGAAGGCGTTTTTCCGAGCGATTCGGCAATTTTGCGAACGACCTGCACACCTTTTTCCAATTGTACGGCTCTTTCCACGACATGCGGTTCATCCGCGCCTCTGCTGCCCTGAGGTGCGCCATTGCTGTATTTGCCGGACAAAATGCCGCCGCCCAGCGGACTGTAGAGAATCATTCCGACACCCTGATCGGCGCAAAGCGGCTGCAGCTCTTTTTCCACCTCGCGTCGGGCCAGACTGTAATTCGGCTGCACCGAAACAAACGACGCATACTGGTTCACATCGCTGACCCACAGTGATTTCGCCAGCACCCAAGCGGGGAAGTTTGAGCACCCGATATATCTGACCTTTCCTTGGCTGATCAGATCGTCAAACGCGCGCAGCGTCTCTTCGAGCGGTGTTTCCCAATCGACATTGTGAGCCTGGTACAAATCGATATAATCAGTCCCGAGCCGGCGCAAACTGTTTTCTACCTCCTGCATAATATGCAGGCGTGACAAACCTTGGCCGTTCGGTCCCTTGCCTACCGCTCCGAATACTTTTGTCGCAATCACGGCCTCATGCCGGCGTCCTTTCAACGCTTTTCCCAGAATCTCCTCCGATTCACCGCCCGTATAGCGATTGGCTGTATCGAAAAAGTTAATCCCGAGTTCGACAGCGCGGTCAATGATCGCAGCGGCGTCTTCCGCAGTCACTTTTCCCGGCTTGCCCCATTGCGGATTGGGCGTACCGAAATTCCATGTTCCCAGACTGATCCGCGAAACCTTCAGGCCCGCTTTCCCGAGCGTAACGTATTCCATGCGACTCTCTCCTCTCGATTGTTGCCCTCTTCCTTATTCATGGTAAGGGATAGCGCCAATTAAGGTAAGAGCTGAAATGTTCAATAGCTAATCACCTTGCCGTAAGTCGATTAAACCTATCCCTTCACAGCTCCGGCCGACAAGCCCTTGACGACTTTCTCCTGAGCTGCGAAATAGATGATCAGCAGCGGAAGACTGCCTAATGTCAGCGCCCCCATGATGCCCGGCACGTTGACCGCGAATTCCCCGTAAAATTCCCTCAATCCCAAAGGGAGTGTCATCGATCCTTTGCTGGATGTCAACACTAGAGCAAACACGAATTCATTCCAGATATTGATGAAATTATAGATTGCCACAGTGGCGATTGCCGGGGTCAGCAACGGAAACATGATTCGCCAAAATACACCGTAATGCCCCGAACCGTCGATCCGTGCCGCTTCCTCCAGCTCCCTGGGAATTTCCAGCAGAAACTGGCTGAATATAAAGATCGAGATCGGCAGGGCAAAAGCGATGTATGGCCCGATCAGCGCCCATTTGGTATCATAAATCCCCATGTTCTTGGTCAGCACGTAAATCGGAATCAAGGTCGTGTGAATCGGGATCATCATCCCTACAATGAACAGGAAATAAATTGCGCGGTTCAGCTTGAACCGCATCCTCGCCAGCGGATAGCTGGCCATGGCGCCAATCAGAATGACAACGACGACGGATGTCGCCGAAACCACCAGACTGTTGGCAAAGTATATGATGAAATCGCCCTTGAGCACAAACAGAAAATTATCAAATTTAAACGCTTTCGGCAAATTCCACGGACTGGTAATAAATTCGAACTGGCCTTTGAAAGCGGTATTGACCATGAAAAAGAACGGGAATCCGGTAAAGATCAGCAAGAGGAGCGCCAGAGCATACAGCGGCAATGATTTGACGGTTTGCATTAGACGATGTCCCCCCTTTTTCTGCGTTGATAATCCAATCCCAATACGGCGAGGGTGGCAACAAACGCAACCAGGAACATGGAAAAAGAAATGCTGCTGCCGTACCCCATATTAAATATGGTGAAAGCCTGCTTATACATATAAGTCGCCATAAGCTCCGTGGAATTGTTAGGGCCGCCGCCGGTCATGATATAGATCAAATCAAAGTACTTAAGCGATCCGATAATCGCCAGAATGGAAGAACTGACAATGGTCGGAATAAGCAGCGGAAAGGTCACAAAGCGAAAGCGCTGCCAGGCGTTGGAGCCGTCAATTTTGGCCACTTCGTAAAGC
>CAZESH010000433.1:0-2281 GCA_964514665.1 uncultured Caryophanales bacterium | reverse complement strand
GCGCTATACCCATGCTTACCATTGACGCCACGCTGCAGAAGAAGCTTCAGGATTATTCCTATACCATCGTGGACGCCATCGGAGTTATAGGCATTGCCAATATCCGGTTTGCGCACGACCCCAAAACCGGCCGTGTTGTGGTTATTAAGATCAATCCGCGAACCTCACGTTCTTCCGCTCTCGCATCCAAGGCAACCGGCTTCCCTATCGCTTATGTTTCTTCCCTGCTTGCGTGCGGTTTGACTCTGGATGAAATCCCAAATTGGCGAGATGGAACCCTCGAAAAATATATTCCCTGGGTAAATTATGTCGCTATCAAATTCGCTCGATGGGAGTTTGAAAAATTCAAAGGGGCCGAGGACCGTCTGGGGGCACAGATGCGGGCCGTAGGCGAAGTTATGAGTATCGGCAAAAATTATAAAGAGGCCTTTCAGAAATCGATTCGTTCTCTGGAGATCGGAAGATCGGGTCTGGGTTTCGCTAAGGATTTCAACAAAAGATCCCTATCAGACCTCATGGGAATGCTCTGGCATCCCACAAGTGAGCGCATCTTTATCATTTACGAGGCGTTGCGTAAGGGAGCTACCATCGATGCGCTTTATGAGCGGACTTATATCAAACCATGGTTTATTCAACAAATGAAAGAACTGGTCGATCTCGAAGAAAAGATATTGACCTATAAAAACAAAGCCTTACCGGACTACCTATTGATACAAGCGAAAAAGGACGGATTTTCCGATAAATACCTCTCAAAACTTCTTGCGATTCCTGAAGAAAAAATGCGCAGCCGCCGCATAGATCTCGGCATTGTGGAAACCTGGGAACCGGTTCCGGTCTCCGGGGTGGAAAACGCTGCCTATTATTACTCAACTTACAATGCTCCCGACAAGGTAGAGGTAAGCGGCCGCAAGAAAGTAATGGTTTTAGGTGGCGGTCCCAACCGGATCGGTCAAGGTATAGAGTTTGATTACTGTTGTGTTCATGCAGCCTTTGCCCTGCGCGATCTCGGCTATGAAACAATCATGGTCAACTGTAATCCTGAAACTGTCTCCACAGATCATAATACGTCCGACAGGCTCTATTTCGAACCACTCACGGTGGAAGATGTTTTGGGCATTTATCATAAGGAAAGGCCTGAAGGAGTCATTATTCAGTTTGGCGGCCGGACTCCTTTGAACATGTGCCGTGAACTGGAACGAGCGGGGATTAAGATACTTGGAACTTCCCCCGAGATCATCAGCCTTGCGGAGGATCGGAACCGATTTCGCAATATAATGCAAAAACTTGGAATTCCCATGCCTGCTTCCGATATGGCGCGAGACCTCGAAGAAGCCCTTGCCATAGCCGGCCGAATCGGATATCCACTTATGGTGAGGCCCTCCTATATCCTGGGCGGACGGGGGAAGGAAGTTGTTCATGACGAAGAAGACCTGAGGCTCTACGTGACCCGCGCTGTGGAGGTCTGGCCGGAACTGCCGATTTTAATCGACAAGTTCCTGGAAAACGCACTTGAAGTGGAGGCTGATGCAATTTCAGACGGCAACGATGCATTCATTCCCGCCATCATGGAACACATAGAACTTACGGGGATTCACTCCGGTGACTCGGCTTGTGTATTGCCTCCGGTCAGCATTTCTGAAAAACACCGCAAGATCATCGAGGATTACACCAAAAAGATCGCGATCGAAATGAAAGTTTCGGGGCTGATCAACATCCGATATGCGCTTGCCGACGATAAAGTGTATGTACTCGAAGCAAATCCGCGTGCATCCCGCACTGTCCCACTGGTTTCCAAAGTCTGCAATATCCGGATGGTGAGGTGCGCAACCCAGCTCATGTTGGGCGGCAGCATGCACGATCTCGGGCTTTCACATAAAAAGATCCCTCATTTTGGTGTGAAAGAAGCCGTATTCCCATTCAATATGTTTCACGAAGTCGATCCTATTCTCGGGCCTGAAATGCGTTCCACGGGAGAGGTGCTGGGATTAGCCGATTCCTTCGAACTGGCTTTCCATAAGGCGCAAGAAGCAGCCCTGCAATTGCTTCCGCAGGAGGGATGCGTCCTCATTTCGGTATCAGATTCCGAGAAAAAGGAAGCGCTCGAAGTTGCGCGTGAATTCATTGGGCTCGGCTTCACGCTCAAGGCAACCGAAGGCACGCAGCAATATCTTTCCGATAATGGTGTGGAATCCGAAAAGATACTCAAAATGTACGCGGGAAGGCCAAATATTGTCGACGCCATCAAAAATGGTGAAATCAACCTTGTCATCAACACCCCTAT
>CAZESH010000432.1:0-2337 GCA_964514665.1 uncultured Caryophanales bacterium | reverse complement strand
CACTGGGATTGACCTATCGTCAAATGATGCAAAAAATAATCTTGCCGCAAACATTAAAGGTGTCTCTTCCGCCGTTGATAGGTTTTTACATTGGACTTATTAAGGATACCTCTGTTGCTTCTATTATCGGATACACGGAAGTTGTAAAAGAAGGGCAAGCGATTATTAATATGACCGCCAAACCATTCGAAATTTATCTTGTAATTTCCGTTATGTACTTTATTATTTCTTATCCGGTGTCGTTATTGGTAAATTGGATAGAAAGGAGAAATAAGTATTCATGATCCTACTCAAAAGCATACGTAAATCTTTCGGGAAAAATACGGTTCTTAAAGATATAACACTAGAGGTCAAGAAAGGCGAGGTGGTGGTCATTATCGGGCCTAGCGGTTCGGGGAAAAGCACCGTTTTACGCTGCATTAATAAATTGGAAAATATCGACAGTGGCGAAGTGTACATTGATGGTCAGATTTTAGCCGATAAAAAATCGACCATTCGCGATATGAGAAAATCGGTAGGAATGGTGTTTCAACAATTCAATTTATTTCCGCACTTGAATGTTTACGACAATATCGCAATCGGACCGCTGAATTCCCATAAAATGGACAAAGAAAGCACTGAAAAGGTAGTTGATGATCTGCTGAAAAAGGTAGGTCTGGAGGATAAAAAATACAGTTTTCCATCTCAGCTTTCAGGGGGCCAACAACAGAGAATCGCTATAGCAAGAGCTTTGGCCATGAGTCCAAAGGCAATGCTTTTTGATGAACCTACATCAGCGCTTGATCCGGAGCTTGTGGGGGAAGTATTGTCCGTCATGAAAACTCTTGCAAAAGAAGGCATGACGATGGTAGTAGTCACTCATGAAATGAGTTTTGCCCGGGAAGTAGCCGACCGTGTAATCGTTATGGCAGACGGAATGATTATTGAAGAGGGAAGCCCGGAGCATATTTTTAAATCCCCCAAGGAAATAAGAACGCAGAATTTCCTTCGTTCAGTGATTGAAAAATAAATAATAAAAATATATAAATCGGAGATGAATAACATGAAGCAAGAAATCACAACAACATTGGCACCACCCGCGGCTGGTCCTTATTCTCAAGGGATTAAAATGGGCAATCGCATTTATGTGGCAGGACAAGGACCTTTGAATGCTTCAACCGGTGAAACTCCAGCGACGATAAAAGAGCAGACCAGACAAGTTTTATTAAACATTCAACATATTCTTGAAGCCGGCGGGGCAAAAATGGATGATGTTGTCAAGGTCACCGCACATTTATCCGATTTAAAATATTTTAATGATTTTAATACTGTTTATAGAGAATTTTTCACAGAACCTTTCCCCGTAAGAACAACAGTAGGCAGTGAATTGGCTAATATATTGGTAGAAATCGATGTAATCGCTGAAATTTAATGCATAGTTTATTCGCCACCTGCTGTCGATGTCGACCGGGCATGATGTGGATACGAATGCGGTAACCTGCCGTTTCGATGAGGACAATCTGAGCCTCCATTTTGCCCGTAATCTGACGTTCAATCCGTATGATTTTCCGACGATCAAAGGCAGACTGGTGTAGATGATGATCAGGATTTTAGCGTGACAAAGAAACTTGACGGAAGGCGAAACGAAAGGGCGGAGAACTCCTGAGAAGTCTCCGCCCTTTTTCAGAATAGAAAGCAATACTGTGCGTTTACCATGCGCTCCAATGCCGAAAATCGAAATAGGAGGAGTCGCGTGTGCGGAGGGCTGGACCTCCAATGCCGAAAATCGAAATAGCAGCAGCCCAGACGGGAGAGAAGAACGCTCTAATTCCGAAAATCGAAATAGGAGGAGTTGCGAGCACGGATGACATGGACTCCAATGCCGAAAATCGAAATAGCAGCAGTCCCGGTGCAGAGCAGCAAAGAAATTCGAAAAGCGAAGAGTAAAAAAAGTTGAAAGCGCCTGGAGTTCACCGTGCCGAAGAGAAGTTTCATCCGCCGTCAGTCATGGCTTGCTCCACTTGTTGCACGTTGCCAAATGCCATATTTTTCACGCATCACACAAAAAATGGTCTATAATGGAACGAAAAGCAGCGATTACGGCACATTGGAGGAAGGATAAAGATGAATTCAAGTGAAGCAGCATTTTGGCAAAAACATGTCGCCAACATCCGGCTCGATTTGTCTGTTGCCGCTTATACCAAGGTGCCGCTTACATGGAATGACGATCATTATATTCCCGACTTCAACAAATTTTATTTTATCGTCGAGGGCGAAGGGTATGTGAGAATCGGCAATCGCGAATATGCCCCCAAACCGGGCCAATTGTTTTTGCTGCCGGCCGGCAGCCTGCAATCC
>CAZESH010000431.1:0-2341 GCA_964514665.1 uncultured Caryophanales bacterium | reverse complement strand
ATCAAGGACAACATGGAGAAGCCGGCTTATCAGCGGGCGTGGAAAAATTACCGGTTTTAGGGCCGGAGGCTGCCGGTTCGTTTTTGTTGTGGCAGGAAATAGCCGATGCTATAATGGAACCGTAGTTTAAAAGAGAGGATGAAAAGCAACGTGCTGTTTGAAACACCGAAACAGGCTCTGCTTCCGGGCAGCCCTATTCAGGAAAACCAATTGAAATACCATGATAAATACGTGCTGGTATCCAAGGAATTCACCTTTGACAGCGCGCATCACTTGCACTGCTACGAGGGGAAATGCAAAAACCTGCACGGCCACACATACAAGCTGCAGGTAAACATGCTCGGGAAAACGGATTTCCGCGGGCTTGTGATCGATTTTGCCGATATCAAAAGAATCGCCAAGGAACGCGTCATCGACAAGCTTGATCACCGCTATTTGAATGAAGTGCTGCCGCCGATGAATACGACTGCGGAGAACATGGCAGTTTGGATTTACGAACAGATTCACCAGGCCTTGGTGGAGGAAAATTTGCATCCCTCTGTGATCCTCCAGGAAATTCGCCTCTGGGAAACGCCGACCAGCTATGCGGCAGTGACAAGGGAATGGATGGAGGCCGACTAGATGCGCGAGGAGAGCCTCATTCCGATGGTGGAAATTTACGAGACGGTGGAAGGCGAAGGCACCCGGGCAGGGTTTCCGACGATCTTCGTCCGTCTTTTTGGTTGCAATTTGCGCTGCACATGGTGCGATACGACTTACAGCTACCCGCCGGGCAAGGCGGAGCACCATATGACGATCGGTGAAATTGTAGAGGAAGTAAACGGGAAGCGGGCCACCCACCTCTGTTTGACCGGCGGCGAACCGCTGATGTACGGAGAACGTTCCGCTGCTTTGGTGCAAGCATTGGCAAACATAGAGCGGCTGCAGGACATTCATATCGAAACCAACGGTGCAATCGATTTGCAGCCGTTTGTGGCGGAGATCGATGCTGCCAAGGTTCGCTATATCATGGACTATAAGCTGCCCGACTCGGGCGAAGGCGGACGCATGGTCCTTAGCAACCTGGAGCTTTTGCGGCAGCAGGACGAAGTGAAGTTCGTCATTGCCAGCGAGCGCGATTTTATCGAAGCCTGCGCGGTGCTGGACGGCCACGTGATCAAGGCGCAGGCGCTGTTCAGTCCGGTATGGGAGACGATGCCTCCGGCCAAGCTCGTACAATTGATGCTCGATAGGGGCCTGAGCGGCGTTCGTTTAAGCCTGCAGCTACACAAAATCATTTGGGATCCCCAAAAACGGGGCGTCTAAATGTCATCAAAAGGAGAAAGCACTATGACCAGTAAAAAAGCGGTAGTTATTCTAAGCGGAGGACTCGACAGCACGACCTGCATGGGATTTGCGGCAGAAGAGGGGTATGAACTGTTTCCCTTGACCTTCGATTACGGACAGCGGCATAAGGTGGAAATCGAGCATGCAGCGAAGGTGGCGGAATATTACGGCGTTCCCGCCGAACGCCGTAAGCTGATCGATCTGGAATTTCTGCATCGGTTCGGAGGAAGCGCTTTGACCGACGATTCCATTGAGGTGCCGGTGCAGCGGGAGCTGGGCGAGGATGCGGGAAACGACATACCGGCCACCTATGTGCCGGGAAGAAACCTGTTGTTTTTATCGATTGCTGCCTCTTACGCCGAAACGATTTCGGCGCAGGCCGTATATATCGGCGTCAATGCCCTGGATTACAGCGGCTATCCCGATTGTCGGCCGGAATTCATCGAGAAGATGGAGGAAGTGATCCGCATCGGTACGAAAGCCGGGGTTGAAGGTCACGAGTTTCACATCGAAACGCCGCTGATCACCTTAAGCAAAGCACAGATTATCCGTGAAGGGATGCGAATGAAGGTTCCTTATCACCTGACCACTTCGTGCTACAAAGGAGGCGAGCAAGCGTGCGGCGTTTGCGACAGCTGCTTGCTGAGACTGAAGGGCTTTGCCGAAGCGGGTTATTCCGATCCGATTGCGTATCAAACGAAATAAATCAGGGGGTTCTCCTCATTGGTGCGCACACGATCATTAAAGCTGCCGCTGCTGCCCCGCATATCCGATAATTCTGTTCTTGCCGCTTTTCTTCGCTTCATACATGGCTTTATCCGCTTGCGCGATCAGTTCGGCTGCAGTAGCGCCTTTTCTGTATTTACTGAAGCCGAGACTGATCGTCACCCCGGCGCTTTCCTTTTCCACCCGACGACGAATCGTTTCCGCAAGATTTTCCACTCTCAGGGACGTATCCGTAAGCACAATGACCAGCTCTTCACCTCCGAATCTGCCGGCAATGCCGATCCCCTCG
>CAZESH010000430.1:0-2395 GCA_964514665.1 uncultured Caryophanales bacterium | reverse complement strand
GGATAAAGGATATAATAAAATAAAGAGGACAAATATGGAAAGGGGAGCTTTCTTTACAATGAAGAATCAGCAGTATTTATGTATAAATGACAGTATTGCTCTACATTTCAATGAGAGGGACCCAATACTCTCTGATCTCATTCGCATGATTGGGGAATTATCAATCCCCGTAACAACCCATTATTTTGAAAACCTGGTGATGTCGATTATCGGACAGCAGCTTTCATCAAAAGCTGCAGCCACGATTAAAAGTCGGGTTAAAATGCTGCTATCTGAAATTACACCTCAAACTCTATTAAAAACCGAGGAAGAATCTTTAAGAAAAGTAGGCGTCTCGTATGCAAAAATTGCATACATAAAGGATCTTTCAACAAAAATCGCAAATAAGGAATTAGATCTCGATACGTTGCCTCTCCTTGATGATCCTGATGTCATAAAAAAACTTACCCAGGTTAAAGGCATTGGAAAATGGACGGCAGAAATGTTCTTGATCTTTTCATTAGCAAGATTGGACGTTGTTTCCGTTGGGGATGCCGGTCTGCAACGCGCGGCCAGATGGTTGTATGACTTGCCTGAACGCAAGGATGGAAATTATTTGGCAGAGCATATACATAAGTGGACGCCCTATTGCAGCATAGCAGCCCTTTATTTATGGGAAGCCATCGATAGAGGATACCTTGACAGCGGTAAAAAGATTTCCGAATTATAATGTGAAAATCAGGCTTCACGGCCTAGATCGCATCGTGGAAGGCTTGTTGAAGAATTTGCATGTAATCCTTTGCGTCAATCGTACGGATATTGCTTGGTGTGGAATTATTTAGACCAGCTAATTCAACGATTCGCGGGAAATCCTTTTCACTTACACCTGGCAGATCTTTCAACCTCGGAATTTCGAGCTTTGCCGTAAACTCCCGGATTCCGGAAATCATTTTACCAATCGCCATTTCATCCGTGTCCGACTCCGCAGCAAAATTCATGATTCGCGCCAAATCCGCATGAATAGATTTTTCTGCTTGCGTATTAAATTGCAATACATAAGGCAAAAATACCGCGTTCGCAACCCCATGGGGTGTATCGTACAATCCGCCGATCGCCTCGGCTAAGCAGTGGACTGCCGCTACATCGCTTGAGCCGAAACAAAGTCCCGCCAACAGACTGCCCTCCAGCATGTCATAACGAGCCTGTTCATGTTCCGGTTCCATAAAGGCGATCGGTAAAGCGGAAACAATCGTCTTCATCGCTCTCGCACCAAGCGCTTGCGAAATTGGATTTGTGACTTTGCACGTATAGCCTTCAATCGCATGAACCAACGCATCAACACCTGTTGCCGCTGTCACGGATTTCGGCACCGTAAACGTCAATCTCGGATCCAGCACAGCAAGAAGCGGTCGCAATGAAGCGTGTTTAAGCGTAAGTTTCCGGTGCGTGGAAGCCTCGGTAATGACTGTGGAACGTGTCACTTCCGATCCGGTGCCTGCCGTCGTCGGAATGCAAATCATTGGGGAGACGTTGGCGTAAGCTTTTCTTCCTTCGATATAATCATTCGGAGTTCCCCCATTCGGACCAAGCAGCGCGATTGCTTTTCCCGTGTCCATCGCGCTTCCGCCGCCGATGGCGACCACAGCATCGATATTCCGCTCTCTGAACAGCTCGGCCCCGGCCAAACATTCCGTATCCCTTGGATTCTGCGAAAGTCCGTCAAACAGAACAACCCGGCAACCAGATGCCTCCAGTGCGGTTTGAATCGGTGTCGTTAATCCCGCCTTAACGACTCCCGGATCGCTGACAAGCAAAATGGATTTGCCGATTTGCAAGTTTTGCAATAGTTCGGGCAGTTGCCCGGATTTCCCCGACCCCATCTCGATTCTGGTATTACAAAAGTAGTTGAAGCTTCGCATTGAGGTATCTCCTATCTTTGTCTTTCTGACTCTTCCCAATCCAATATTACACCGGTGTAAATCTCCGGATGATGAAGCAATCCGTCGTACGCTTCTTTTATTTGGTCTGGTTTTAGACGATGCGATATTTGAGGTTCCAGCGCCAGCATCCCTCTTTTGATCCAGTCAAACACCATCTGCTGCTTGCTGTAAAGTGAATAAATGTGAGGAAGTTCCGAATAACTTGGCAGAAACCATTCAAGCCCGCCGCGAATGGTTATCCAACGCAAGTGAACATCGGATAGAAGGGCTGTCAAATCGCCTTCCACCGGTACACGCGGACTGCCCAAAAGTACCAATTGGCCGAAATTGGCGGTGGCGCTGAGCGCCTGCATGACAACACTGCTGTGCCCGACTGCGTCCACAGTAATGTGCGCCATTTGCCCGCCGGTGATCTCTTTAATTGTGTTTTGTCAAGTAAAAATCCCTGTTTTTATCAATAGCTTTTCCCTGTTATG
>CAZESH010000429.1:0-2403 GCA_964514665.1 uncultured Caryophanales bacterium | reverse complement strand
CCTTTAGGCTTACCAGTAATGGCAAATTTTCTAGAACTTTCAAAGAATATTTACTACAATCATAACACTGATAATCTGTATAACCACTTTAAAGATGTATTCGATAACATTAATGATTTGTCTTATGGTAAAAACTACTATGATATGAATTTATTTAATATTGAAGAAATACTGTCAATACTTGACATGAAAGAATTTTTAGGCAAGAGCAGATATAAAAATTTGTTCACAAAGTATATCATTGACGTTATTAATTTCTACACACCGCAAATGCAAAAAAATAAAGCAAACTTTCCCAATAATTGGGACGAATATATTTTTAGTGATGAAAACCAAATAATGAATCATTACGGTACTTTTATATCGCACCTTTTAAATTTAGAGTTTCAAGAATTCACATATGACGATTATGGGGATACTCGGAGAGATATGGAAATACTTAAGACTTCAAATCCCCAATTTGCTTATTCTATTGATAGCGTACATTACTGGTGACCTTTTATTAAAAGTATGAGGTGTTGAAAAAAAGAGAGCATACTTTTACCTTACCTTTTGGGTTTATCAAAAATCTGAAAGGAGGCAAAAGATGCTCTCGGGTACTCAAAAGGTAACAGAAAAAGCAATTCATGTCAACACCCTTTGTGAAACGATTCACCGTAACCGTTTCGTAGTATTGAATACGATATTATTTGACACCGTTCTTTCTCATCAAGAGGCAAAGCTCAAGGAGAATCTCGGCCCTCGATACGGGAGAAACAAAGTGATTGCTACTTTTGATTGTCCGGTTTTCAGCGGTCGGCGTTTCATCCGCAAAGGAAGACGGATCCGAGTTTACAAGTCTGCTCTCGGCAAGAGCCTGATTCCGATACTCCAAGTCCAGTGTGTGGTTTGTGGTCGTCGTTTCTGCCCTTATAAAGACCATATCGGCCTGATCTTCACAGAGCGTATCAGTCAGGCTCTTAAGCAGAGGCAATTGGAGTTGACATGCCACATCTCCTATAAGAAAGCCAAGAAGTTCATCGAATCTTGTCTGGGGATCAGCCCGTCACCGATGACGATTCGAAAAGAGATTGACCAGCAGGCAGACCGGATACGAGCAAAGCCTGTAAGCGCTTCAGGTGAAATCCTTTATGATGATTCAACCAAGGTCAAAGCAGGCTCAAAGGAACGCGGTGTATCGATTCATCTGGCAGTAACCGCAAAACCAGGAAAGATGGCTGGAAATCGTCATACCATGAAAAAGCGGCTAATGTTTCTTAGAACCGGCAAGGCCGAAGCCATCAAAGAGACACTGAAGTCTTTGAACGCCAGAGGGATCGTTCACGACGGAGATATGAATGTGACCGGTTGTGCTCCTTTGATTCAAAGATGTCTATGGCATCTGGTTCATCAACTGAAGCATTTCCTTTGGTTGGATGGATTGCCTCACCAACAGAAAGAACCGTATGTCAAAGAACTTATTGATATTCTTTTCAAAAGTCGAACGACAAAAATTATGAAAGAACGATACCAGATATTCTTAGAAAAATTGAGAACAAAACATTTGCTTAACACCTTTGGGCATTTGAAGAATGCTCAAGGTGAAATCGCAACCTCCAGGGATAATGGGTTCGACTATCATACGACATCACCCGTAGAACGCGAAATGAGAGAGATTAACCGTCGGGCTGACATTGGCGTCAGATGGTCTGTTCCTGGTATTGAAAATCTCTTGTTGGTTAAAACGTACCTTGCCATGAATAAACCCTAAAGGCGAAAAGGTCACGAATTTTACTTGCTATCACTGCATTATATATGATACATTGGGATTTTATCATTGGGTATTGAATTGACATTTGGATTTTTAACTTTGTCATTGCAAAGTAAGCTTCCCGGAAGCTCGAAGCTTCCGGGAAGGTGCGGATAGGAGGCAAGAGGCAAGGAAAAACCCGAGATCCGCAATATTCTCGTTTCGGATTTTGGTATGCATGCTTGGTATCTGAATAGCCCGGCCACCTGCGGCTGGGAAAGAAACATCCCAAAGAATGAAGACAGGACGCTTACGTCCTTTGGGAATAAGAAGCCATCTGGGCCGCAGGGGCCGGAGCCCCGGCGGCGCCATAATAAGAAGTCATTAGATAAAGATCAGTGCAGTTTAAAAATTTTGCTCACGATTTTCCAACCGGTGTCGAATCGATAGAGCAGCATGTAGTCCGTGGAAAAATGCTTATCGCCCCTGTATACCTGAATCTTGACACTGGCGGCATTGTCAGTCGCATCGACAAAATCGAAACTGTAAGTAGCCTCTGAATTCCAGGGTTCGGGATCCTGCACCCTGGCCGTGTTCTCGATGAAATCCAGCCAGGCGTCCACGGAGACTCCCCGGATGTTTCCATCTTTCTCCGATACGATCATGACAAAATC
>CAZESH010000428.1:0-2460 GCA_964514665.1 uncultured Caryophanales bacterium | reverse complement strand
TTGAATTTGATGACCGGTCCGTAAATAAGCGTAATGGGTGCATTCTTCAGTTCGGTGCTGACCCGGCCGGCAGCCCCGTTGTTGGCAGGAATCGTCGTATAGCTGTCGTTCAGTTGAAACTGGATCGTCTGTGTTCCCGTTGTCGGCAGCTTGTCAATTTCCATGATGACCTTCAAGAAGGTCTGCGTTTGTCCATTCACGGTTTTGGTTACATAACGGTACGTGTTATTGGGCAGAACAAGTTTATAAGAAAAATTGGTGGAAGTTGAGTTTCCGTTAGTATCTGTAATGTTCAAAATTTTAATTAAATCGTTGGAATAGTTGCCGCCGAACTGCAGGGATGAAGGATTGGCAATGAGAAACTCCACACCGAGCGGCATCGTAAAGATGCTGGCATTTTCCATGTTAACGCCGACCAGATTGGCGTAATCGCTGTCTGTGGAAGAAGCGGTATAGCCCGGAAGATAATTGATATCATAAATGTACGATTTTGTATTGTCCCGCAAAGAAAAACTCAAATTCCCCAGTGAAGTGCCTTCGTTGGGCTGCCCTGTTCCAGAGGCAATGTTGACAGAGTTCTGTCCTTGCATAATCGGATAATAAATCTTGTCGAAGCTCAGCTTCGTATTCATCGCTCCGGGCAAGTTATTGATGCTCGTACCGATTGTATCGCTGAAGGTCATGATGAAAAATGGATCCTGTACATTGTAGCTCACACTAGCCGGAATGGTGGCGTAGACGACATCCGTGACACTTCCCGTATCAAGCGGCATCGTAATGGTAATCGGGGCAGAGGTCGGATTCGTAGGGTCCGGATTTGCTCCATTATTGTAATAATTCGGCAAAATGACGGTTCCGTCAATTCGCAAATTAGCCAAATCTGCCGGGGCAATGCCGTAATTCGGTTGATATTCCAAAGCGCTGGGATTGGTTCCGTTATTACTGATATTGACGTCATAGAAGGTAACGCTTCCGTTGTAAAACGCTATGTCCCGGGTCGTCTCGACCACCTGATTGCCGTTCTCCAGCTTGAACGTCACTTTGTTCTTGCCCTGCTTGAGATTAATCGGCGAAGCAAAGAACACCCAGCTGTTCGTAGCGCTGACCGGGTACGTTCTCGTCTGCCCGTTAACCTCTATAGTCACCTTTTCCGCATTAGGGGCATTTCCTGTAATGCTGATATCGGCATTGGTGCTTCCGTTGGTCGTCGATGAATATACGACAGTCGTTTGCGCATCCTTTACGGTAAAGCTGCTTCCGCCCAAATTTGCGGTCAGGTTATACAAGGAGGGGCCATTGCGATAGTTGATATAAATCGTATCCGAAACGGTGGCAAAACCTTGTGTTCCTTGAAAGGTGATTTTGTTCAAGCCAGGAAACAACTGCAGATTGAAAACCGATAAGCTGGAGCCCGTAACCACAATATTGGTATTGGAATTCTCGCGCTTTTGCCCGATGATGTCATCGGCGGGATTGAGCGGATCTCCATAATTTACAATTTGATAGAGGCTGTATGTAATGGAATTGGGAGCCACGTTGTTGATCGTGCCCGTCAAATCGATTCGTTCGCTGGTCACTACACGCGCGCTGTCCGGCTGGATTGCCTCGGTTGGGAATGTAAAGTGGCTTGCCGCCGCACTGGCCTTCTCGCGGGGGAACATGGGTATCAAGAGTACTAAGCATAAAAGGACGAGAATCGTTCGTTTAATCACAATCATACCTCCCGTATGTAATAAGGTTTTCGGCAAAAACCTTCGTGCACTTTTATTTATCGGATAAACCCGCGCAAAAATGAATACCATCAAGCGGCTTTTCTATTCAGTCAGTTCGTAAGCCAATGCTGTGCGGTATAAGCGCTGATATATTTCGCTCCGGAAGGCAAGACATGATTCGTATCGCGGAAATCCGTGAGCTTGAGCGAGCCGGGAGGCACGACATCGTAGGATGCTCCATATTCCGTTGCGATGGAACGGATCTTTTCTTGAAAAGCGTGCTGCTGCGGGGCATATTTTGACGCTATCGCCTGCTCGAAATATTCCGTTCTTGGCAGCTGTACGATATGAACGACTATTCCGCGCCGGCGCAAATCGCGAATCATCGCCTCAAAGGCCCCAGTCCGCACCCCTTGCAGATTGTAAGTTTTGAACCACTTATCCGCTACTTCCATGGCGTGCGCAGCGGTCTTGTCCGTTTTCGGAGACCAAGCGACCGGCGGCAAGCCGTCCTGATGCACCGGTACTTCGCTGCGCAGTTCTTTCTTCCACAGCTTGTGCAGCATCATTTGCCATACCGTTCGCATGTCGTACGATTTCAGCGCCCAACCCAGCAGCAGTTCCCCGTAATTGGAGCTGTTCATCACGGCAAAGCGATCGCGCAAACCGGCGAAATATTTGAATTTGATATCCTTTTCCGCATCTGTATTATTAAGTTGAAATTCATTCACCTCGACAATCGCTGTCC
>CAZESH010000427.1:0-2481 GCA_964514665.1 uncultured Caryophanales bacterium | reverse complement strand
GAATTGGACAGGCCCCATTCGGCCTGGCGCTTCTCGTTGGACTTCAAATCGACGATTTGTTGAAAAGCATAACGGAAACGCATATCGATCAATCAACTCCTATGCAAATTGTTGGATCAACTGCTGACAAGCTTCCTGATAGCTTACTTTTTCCGATACCTTTTGATTGGTAAAACGGTTTATTTCATCTATCATATGTATGGCGTTATCGATTTCCGGATTGGATCCATGCTGGTACGCCCCGATATTGATCAGATCCTCCGAATGTCTGTAAACAGACAAGATTCGTTTCAAATTTTCCGCCGCTTCCGTTTGCGCTTCCGGAACAATGTCCTTCATCACCCGGCTGATGCTGCTAAGAACGTCGATGGCCGGATAATGTCCTTTGTTCGCCAGATTCCGGTCGAGCACGATATGACCATCCAAAATGCCTCTTACAGCATCGGCTATCGGCTCATTCATGTCATCGCCGTCCACCAAAACGGTATAGAAGGCGGAAATCGACCCTTTCGGGGAAGTGCCCGCCCGCTCCAATAATTTGGGCAGGTTGGCAAATACGGAAGGCGTATATCCTCTTGTCGCCGGGGGCTCTCCCACAGCCAATCCGACTTCGCGCATCGCCATGGCATAGCGCGTTACGGAATCCATCATCAGCATGACGTTATGGCCGCGGTCACGGAAATATTCGGCAATCGAAGTAGCGATCTGCGCACCTTTAATGCGGATCAACGCCGGTTGATCCGAGGTTGCGACCACCACAATCGACCTGGCCAAACCTTCCGGTCCCAGATCACGTTCGATAAAATCCAACACTTCGCGCCCGCGTTCACCGATCAGCGCTATGACATTGATATCGGCCGAAGTGTTTCTGGAAACCATTCCGAGCAGGGTGCTTTTTCCCACGCCGGATCCGGCAAATATCCCTACCCGCTGGCCTTTGCCGATTGTCAGCAAACCGTCGATGCAGCGAATTCCCACACTGAGCGGGTGCAGCACTCTTGGACGTTTCAAAGGATTGCTCGGCTCATTGGAGGTGGAATAATTTTGCATATTGGAAGACAAGCTGCTGCCGTCGAGCGGTCTGCCCAGTCCATCCAGCACTTGTCCCAACAGCTCATGGCCCACCTTGACGGTAAGCGGTTGGCCCGTGGAAACAACTTCGCAGCCAGGTGCAATCGAATGCAAATTTCCAAGCGGCATCATCAGCACTTTATTATTGCGAAACCCTACGACCTCAGCCTGAATCGGCTCCTTTCCTTTGCCCGGAAAGATGTAACAAAGATCGCCGACGCTGGCCTCCGGCCCTTCAGATTCAACAGTCAATCCGATTACCTGGGTTACTTTCCCGTTCATCTTGATCGGATCGAGCTGTTTCAGCGCAGCTATGTATTTATCAGCACGGGGCAGCTTTATGTTCATACCGCTTTTTCTCCCGGCAAATCCGTTTGACCGTATTGTTCGACAAGTTCACTGCTATCCTCCGCTATTTTCAGCAGAGCTTGTTTGATTTCCGTGAGCTGGGTTTCAATTCTGGCATCCACGCTTCCAAGCGAAGTACGGATGATGCATCCGTGATCGGCTACGGTGGAATCCGGCAAAATCTTCAATTCCGCCTGCTGCCCGATTACAAGGGCCAACTCGTCCTTCGCATTGTCAAGCTGCTGGAATTGTGAAGGAGCAACGTAAACCGAGATCGAGCCCTTCTCGCGATGCTTGGCCAGTTCTGTACGGACCAAGCGTTTGCACCAATCAGCGGATAAAGACAATTCCTGATTGAGTATCTTTTGCGCAATTTCGCTGCTAAGCTCTACAATAAAAGGCTCGGCTTTTTGAATGATTTCGTTTTTCAGCTCATAGGAGCGCTCCAGAATTCGCGTTGCCGTTTCAAGAAGATCGCGATATTGCTCTTGGACCTCCGCTTCTGCCTTTTGAAGGCCTTCCTGATACCCCTGCTCCAAGCCCTGACTGTGTATCTCGGAAACCCGGCGTTCATCCTCTTCCCTTTGCTTCGTCCACCAATCCTGAATTTCCTGTTCAGCGGCTTGCTTCATCTGCTCGATTTCGGCAAGCGCCTCATTGCGATGCTTCTCCGCAATTCCCTTTGCTTCCGCAATGATCTGCTGTCTTTTTTCCTCCAGCTTTCGTTGTCCCTCTTCATAAAAAGCACTATTTTCGCTGCTTTGTGAAGAGGCATCCTGTTTTTTCATCTGTTTCATCTGTTTTTGGAAAATCTCGATCAATTTGATTTCCTCTAACGAAACATAAGAAGACGGTTTAATCAAATTAGACAATGATATCATCTCCTCCGCCACGCGCTATGATGATTTCGCCAGCTTCCTCCAGCCTGCGGATCGTGGATACAATTCGAGTCTGGGCTTCTTCAACGTCACGCAAACGAACGGGTCCCATATATTCCATTTCCTCTTTGAACGTTTCCGCCATCCGTTTGGACATGTTGCGGAAAATCGCATCTCTCACCTC
>CAZESH010000426.1:0-2499 GCA_964514665.1 uncultured Caryophanales bacterium | reverse complement strand
GTCCATGACTTGCTGCTTCAAATCATCCGGCACGTCCACTTCCTCCATGTCCATGGGCAATTCCTCCCATACACCGCGAAGCTCATCCCACTCTCGCCTGCAAGAAGGGCATTGGGGCAGGTGCCGCTCGAACCGGAGCCGCTCTCCTTCCGTACACTCGCCTGTCAATACATCCATCATTAAGCCGCATTCAAGTTTATCAGAATTCGACATCCCGCACCCCTCCTTCATTCAGACTGAGATGATTTCGCATGATCTTTAACGCCTGGTGCAACCGACTTTTCACCGTACCCAGCGGTTCGTTGTTCTGCGTCGCAATTTCCTGCAGGGTATATCCTTGCCAGTATACGCGATCGATTAGCTGCGTTTGCTTCTCATTCAATTTCCGGCATGCGTTCCGAATGCGTTGACGCTGTATATTACGGAGGGCGGCTTCTTCCGTTCGATCGTGAACCGTTTCCGCTTCGTATCCCAAGCCGGAGGCGGCAATCTCGGCCAGCCGGCTCTGCCGGTGCTGTGATCGAATATAGTCAATGGTCACATTCCGCGTGACGGTAATCAACCAATTCACAAATTTTCCTTTGTCGGGATCATAGATCATGGTCGTTGTCCACAAGCGGGTGAACACAAGCTGGACGATTTCTCTGGATTGCTGTTCATCCCGCGCCGCTTTCATCGCAAAGGAAAACACGAGCTTCGCGTATTTGTCGTATAATGCTTCCAGAGCGGAACGCTGTCTGTCATGCACCTCTCGCATAAGTTCGGCATCCGATAATTTGTCCAAGCCGCTTCACCCCTTGAATGCTTCTCGATAATGGAACAGCGCGGTCGATCAACAACTTGTTGAATCCGTCACCCTAGAAAGACTTCCCGGGTTGAATCACATACCAAGCCTGATGAACATCCTGGCCGTTCACATCGCCCCGTTGCTGATCGCCAATATAATAATAGAGAGGATAGCCTTTATATGTGGTCTGCATACCGCCGTCCGCACGCTTGATCTCCCCGAAATCTGCGGGATCGAGTCCGGTCGGAACAACCGCAGTATCGGCGTGGAAAGCGGGCCAGGCTTGCAGACAACCTGCTTCGCAATTGCTTGCATTCATGGTATCCTTCGTAAAATAATAGAGCGTTTTGCCGTTTTCGTCCGTCAAATAATTGCCCAGTTCCTTGTTGGTGCCGATGGCGACGGTATAAGCAGGCGATTTGATCACGAACCAGACGTGATTCACATCTTCTCCATTTGTGTCCCCTGGCTTTTGATCCCCGATATAATAATAAAGCGGCCATCCTTTATAAGCAACCTGCTGCTTGCCGTCCGTACGTATAAATACGCTGAAGTCATCCGCATTCCAGCCTGCCGGCACTTGAAAATCCGTTGCGTTGAATATCGGCCAGGCTTGCAGACAGCCGCCTTGACAGGAGTTTGGATCGGCGACATCTTTGGTAAAGTAATACAAGGTCATGCCGTGCGCATCGGTCAGATAATCCCCGAGAGACGGACTGCTCATCCCGTTCAAACGGGTATAGGACAACTCGAATGTCTGATCCGCTTGAAGCACGCCTGCATCAACGAGCGATCGAGCCAGCGTTTTGTCCGAACCTTTCAGCTTCGCCGACAAGGCTTGAATGGCGGCCGTTGCAATATCCCGGTTGAGGAATTGGTGCTGATTGGATACGGTATGGAATCCGCGTTCACTGGCGAAGGAGAGGGTATCTGCATAAGAAAAATCCGTTCCAGCCTGATAACCCAGTGCGGATAGCATGACTTTATAGAATTGCTGTACGGTAACATGCGCCAACGGATCGAAACGATTATCCCCGACACCCTGCCACCCCAGCTCCGGGTGCGCCTTCAAATAAGCGAGGAGCGGCTTCATGGCAGTTCCCGCCTTCCCGGCATCCGCGAAATTATCGCTTCCCTGGAACTTCTTGGCCTCTTTTTCCAAGCCCTTGAGCCGCAAATACATGATGGCGGCTTGCAGGCGTGTCGTTGGCTTCGCCAAATATTCCGCTGTCAACCCTTGTCCTTCTCCCAACAAAACACCCAGCTTCCCGGCAATTTCCACATCCGATACCGCCGCTGCTTCGGATGGGGAAGCCGCTGCAGCGCTTGCGGCTAGTCCGGTACTCATCGACAGGAGCAGCATCAGAAGCACAAGAATACCGGACAGAGCCTTCTTGTTCAACATTTGTTTCAATTTCATAAATCGTTCCCTCCATGATTAAATTTTATATCCTATTAGGTAACGAATGGATACGGCAAACGGTTTGCTCGGGATCTCGGTTTTCTTTCTCTCATCATCGTTTTTTTCAATTTCAAAAAGGGAAGTTCCAATCCCCTCGATAAATAGCGGAACTGGAACTCCCTCAAATGAACTCGCAAAATATTAAAATGTTCCGGGAACTGAATTCAGTTTACAAACTGCCATTGCTGGTTCGTGCTGTTGCTGTTGCCCCATTGACCCAGATCGGAGCCGTTCGCGGCGCGGCCCATAC
>CAZESH010000425.1:0-2606 GCA_964514665.1 uncultured Caryophanales bacterium | reverse complement strand
GCAGGTATCCTCGTCCATTACTATCATTCCGCCGGAGCCCATCATGGAGCCAAGCTTTGTCAGCTCGTCAAAGTCCACGCGTGCATCGAGGTGCTCAGCAGGTATACAGCCACCAGACGGCCCTCCGGTCTGCACCGCCTTAAACCGTTTGCCGTCCGGCACACCACCACCAATCTCGTCAATAATACGTCGCAGTGTTATACCCATAGGAACCTCGACAAGGCCGGTATTCCTTATCTTTCCGACTAAGCTGAATACCTTGGTTCCTTTGGATTTTTCTGTCCCAATGCTGGCAAACCATTTACCGCCTCGATTTATAATATGCGGAATATTGGCCCACGTTTCTACATTGTTCAGATTGGTAGGCTTTTCCCAAAGCCCATGTTCCACCGTATGCACATATTTAGCTCTTGGTTCACCGGGACGGCCTTCCAGCGATGCCATCAGCGCGGTGGACTCGCCGCAGACAAACGCCCCACCGCCGCGATTAATCCGGATATTAAAAGAAAATGGAGTACCCAGAATATTCTCTCCGAGAAGCCCTAATTCCTTGGCTTGTTCAATCGCTTCTTTTAGGCGTTCCACCGAAAGCGGATATTCATTTCGGACGTAGATGTATCCCTGCTCCGACCCGATGGCATAAGCTCCGATGAGCATGCCCTCGATAACAGAATGAGGATTTCCTTCCATTATAGCACGGTCCATAAAAGCCCCGGGGTCACCCTCATCAGCATTGCAGATAACATACTTTGGCGAACCCTCAGCCTGGCGGCAGGAGCGCCATTTTCGTGCGGTAGGAAATCCTCCACCGCCACGACCTCTTAAACCGGCTATTTCCACTTCCGAAATTATTTCTTCAGGTGTCATCGAGGATAAAACCTTTGCGAGAGCACTGTATCCTCCCTGCGCAATGTAGTCAGTGATTTTAGTTGGGTCGATGAGGCCGTTGTGGGCTAATGCAATACGCTGCTGGACTTCGTAGAAAGGTATTTCATCCACAGTAACTGCCTTCTGGCCTGTCGAAGGGTTTTGGTAAAGAAGGCGATCGACCAGCCGCCCGCCCAATATTGTTTCTCTAAAAATCTCAGCGACATCAGGTTCCTCAACCCGCTGATAGAAAATGTCCCCTGGCTGGACGAGAACAATTGGACCACACTCGCATAGTCCATGACAGCCAACGCCTTTGGCCTGGATTTCCACATCCGCGTCAGCATTCTTCACAGCCATACAGAAAAGCTCGTATAACCTGACCGCTCCCTTCGCGGCACAACCTGGGCCGGTACAAATATGTACTGACTTTGCTGAAGCGGGGCGCAAACTCAGCAGCTCCTCTGGCATACGCTCCAGTTCAGCTATGCTATCAAGACGGCTGTGGCCAAGTAATGTCATATTTCACTCTTTCTCAACAGGCACCTTTCTCTTTGCAAGTCTGTAAAGAATTTCAAGAGCCGACGCTGGAGTGACGCCATCATAATATTTGCCGTCCACTACCATCACCGGCGCTACCGCACAAGCCCCCATGCAATTAACGGCTTGGAAGGTGAACAGGCGGTCACGCGTAGTGCCGCCTGGCTCAACCCGGAATTCTTTGCAGATAGCCTCTGATATATCTCTTGCACCCTTGAGATAACAGACCGTACCCATGCACAGCGTCACGTCATGTGCACCTTTTGGCGCAAGTCGAAACGACGCATAGAATGTCGCTACAGCATACAGACGACTTAGCGGCACCTCAAGCCGCCTGGCCAGAGAGCGCAGATGGTCCGACGGAAGATAGCCACATTCTGACTGCAGGTCCTGCATCATGGGTATAAGCATCCCGGCATCCCCATCGTAGCGGCTGACTATCTGCTCTATAAGGTTGTCCTCATCTGCCATAAAACTAAATTAAATATCAAAAATAAAAAATCAAAATTGTGGAATCCGGCACTTGAATACTTCAAGTGACGGATGACTTACTTAACTTTGCATTTTGCATTTTAATTTTTAACTTTCTTCTAAACTGTCTCAATGGTCACTTCCTTACCTCTATCGCGAAGCTCATCGGCAATTTCCCGCACTACAGCCAGCTTCATACCAAGCTGTCGAGGCAGGTCTGGATTTTGATGGGCAGGATTGACGCTCTGGCCCACAATAAAGTGGATATGATCAACATCCAAACACATACGAACTAATGCCGAGGCGCCATCTGTGTTGAACTTTACTTTTTCCTTGTCGGCACCTGAGTGTAGCAAGTCATTAGTTCTGGTAAGGGTAAGAATCCCTTCGGTCGTCAGATCAATACCTTCCATTCTGGCCGATGGAGGAACATCAGGTTTCATCGTAGCAAGGTCAACTTCCAGTGAGTTACCGCATAAATAACGGGCAACAACTTTTGCAGTAGTTCCTCCACAAACAGCCAAAAGGCCGGGATGTTGTTTGAATCTCGTAACCACCGCCTCGTCGGTGCTCCTATCTGCAGGAGGCCCCGTTAAAATAGTGGCAACGAGCTTGTGGCGGGCTTTTATTACTGCTACGCTGACATCATCCCCCGGTTCGTTACAATATAAATCCTCAACAGCCTGACCCAATTTTTCGGCAAGCTCCTGTGCAGACAAGTCCGGATG
>CAZESH010000424.1:0-2632 GCA_964514665.1 uncultured Caryophanales bacterium | reverse complement strand
ATACAAGGCAAAGGGAGTGGATGGCTCCCAGCGGAAAAAAGAGGAGAAGGTCAGCTCCAGCGCTGCCAATATTTCTCCCGCTGCGGGTCCGCCAAAGGTTAAATACAAGGTTTTCCATGGATCACTGGCGGCTTCATAGGCATGCGGCGTGTGGGGTGTGAGCAGCACGCCGCAATGTCTGGGGAGAGAGAGCGATTTTCCGGCGAAGGAAACCGTGCCTTCGCCATCCATGGTTTGCAGCCAGTGAAAGTAAGGGTATCCCTGCGGGCGGGAGATTTTTTCCTGATTATGATTGTATCCGATGCTTTCGACATAGAGCGGCAGCGGCTGTTTGTTATGGGGAGCAAATACGAATCTCTTGTGGACTGCCAATTTTCTCACCTCTGCCATAGTTCAATATTATTATATCTATTCCAATATGATTATATTTTTAAAGGTTATTTAACAGAGTAAAATGAAAATATATTCATATTGTAAAGGAAGTGCAGAGGATGATCAACGGCAAGCAGAGAAAGATCTGGTACGGCGGGGATTACAATCCGGAGCAGTGGGAGGATGCCCGCGTGTGGGATGAGGATGCGCGCATGTTCAAGCTTGCCGGCATCGATGTGGCGACGCTGAATGTTTTCTCTTGGGCGCTCAGTCAACCTGACGAAAATACATATGATTTCACCTGGCTGGATGAGCAGATGGACCGTCTTCACGAGAACGGCGTCGGGGTTTGTCTGGCGACAAGTACAGGGGCGCATCCGGCATGGATGGCCAGAAAGTATCCGGATGTGCTGCGGGTGGATTTCTACGGAAGGAAGCGGGCATTCGGAGGCCGGCATAATTCCTGCCCGAACAGTCCGACTTATCGCAAATTGGCCGGGGCGATCGCAGGCAAGCTGGCCGAGCGCTATAAGAACCATCCCGCCCTGCTGGTCTGGCATGTGTCGAACGAATACGGCGGATACTGCTATTGCGAAGGATGCGCCTCCTCATTCAGGGACTGGCTGCAAGCGCGCTATGGAAATTTAGATCGTTTGAACAAAGCTTGGAACACGCGATTTTGGGGACATACATTTTACGATTGGGAGGAGATTGTACCGCCCAACGGACTCAGCGAGGAATGGGAAAATAACCGCACCAATTTTCAGGGGATTTCCTTGGATTATCGCCGTTTCATGTCCAAAAGCCTGCTGGACTGCTACATCATCGAATATGAGGCGATAAAGAAGCATACCCCGGACATTCAGGTGACAACCAATCTGATGGGGACTTATCCGCAGCTCGATTATTTTCAATGGGCCGAACATATGGATGTAATCTCGTGGGATAATTATCCCTCGCTCAATACGCCATACAGCCTCACGGCGATGAAGCATGATTTGATGCGCGGTTTGAAAAGCGGCCAGCCCTTCATGCTGATGGAACAAACGCCGAGCCAACAAAACTGGCAGGCTTACAACTCGTTGAAGCGTCCGGGCGTGATGCGGCTGTGGAGCTATCAGGCGGTCGCCCGCGGCGCCGATTCCGTCATGTTCTTCCAGCTTCGCCGATCGATCGGTGCGTGCGAGAAATATCACGGCGCGGTGATCGAGCATGCCGGTCATGAAAACACCCGGGTATTCCGCGAGTGTGCGGAGCTCGGAGCCGAGCTGGAGCAGCTGGGCGAACGGCTGCTGGATACCCGTGTCGAGGCCAAGACCGCGATTGTGTACGATTGGGAAAATCGCTGGGGAATCGAGCTGAGCAGCGGTCCGACGGTAGCCTTGAACTACGAGCAGGAAGTCCATAACTACTACAAAGCGCTGCATGAAATGAACATTCAAACGGATATGATCGGAATAGATGAGGATTTGAGCAAGTATGAGATTGTCATTGCTCCCGTACTTTATATGATCAAGCCCGGCTATGCCGAAAAAATTGAAGCGTTTGTGCGGTCGGGAGGCACATTCGTAACCACCTTCTTCAGCGGGATCGTAGGTGAGAACGACCTCGTCACTACAGGCGGTTATCCGGGTGAGCTCAGAGCCGTGCTCGGGATTTGGGCGGAAGAAATCGACGCGCTGTTCCCCGACAAGAAAAACCGCATCGTGATGCAGCGTGAGTGGGGTTCGCTCAGCGGCAGTTATGAGTGCGGTCTGCTCTGCGATCTGATTCATTCCGAAGGAGCGGAGGTTGTGGCGGAATATGGAGAGGACTTCTATAAGGGCATGCCGGTTTTGACAGTCAACCGCTTTGGGGAGGGCAAAGCGTGGTATGTTGCTTCGAGCCCGGATGACGACTTCCTAAAAGGCTTTCTCTCCGATCTATGCGCGGAAAAAGGCATTCAACCGGTGATGCAGGTGCCCGCAGGTGTGGAAGCCGTATCCCGCAGCAAGGATGGCAATACCTACGTTTTTCTGTTAAATCACAGCGAGCAAACGGCGGATGTGGATTTCGGCAGCGAACCGACGGTTGACCTGCTGACGGGACGTTTTCTGTCCGGAACTGCGCCTCTTGCAGGCCGCGGCGTAATGATCCTGGAAAAATAAGCAGTCCGGAGGGGGATTTCTGTTTGGGTTCCGACTGCTTTCCGGAGAAGAGGTGAATATGTCCAGTCCGAACCTGACAGACCAAGAACCATCGAAGCATTTGCATAAAGGGA
>CAZESH010000423.1:0-2639 GCA_964514665.1 uncultured Caryophanales bacterium | reverse complement strand
AAAGATGAATAATAGCAGTGCGACGCTCACCCAGTGCATGACTACCTCCCGGCCGTCAATGTTCCGCGGATCGATTATTATCTGTATTCTATTACGTTTACATGAAAAACAAAAGATGTCAAACCCATCCGACATTTGTCGTTAGTCCGGAGGCCAGCATGTACAAAGAGACGAGAGTCAAAAAGAAACAGCAGCAGAAGGAAAACAACATCGAGCGGGAGCTGGACAAGTTGAATTACAAGTTTGTCGAAGATCTCAAGGAGCTGCCGATCGAATTGTCGATGGAGAAAAACAAGCAAATTGTCAAACAGCTGTTTGCCGACTGCTCCGATGCGGTCATCCGCGAATTCGAGATCGAACAGAAAATTCCTGCGCTTGCGGTGTTTGTGGACGGCCTTGTCGATTCCGCGCAGGTCAATGACGCGCTTAGGTCGATCATGATTTTTCAAGGCGGCTCGGATGACGTGAACGTAATCAGCAATGCGTCCCTGCCCGTATCGCAAATGCAAAACGCCGACAATTACGGCGATTTCATGATTTCCGTGCTCGGCGGGGATACCGGCATTTTCATCGACCGGAACAAATCCGCCCTGCTGATGGGCATCCGCGGAGCACAGGTGCGTTCTATAAGCGAACCGGCAACAGAAGCCGTCGTACGCGGTCCGAGAGAAGGCTTTATCGAAAATTTGCGGGCCAATACCTCGATGCTGCGAAGAAAGCTGAAGACGCCGCATTTGAAACTGAAGCCCATGACTTTGGGCAAGATCAGCAACACGAATCTTGTCTGTGCTTTCCTTGAAGGGATTGTGGATCCCGCAATCGTGGAAGAAGTGGAAAAAAGACTGGAGAAAATCAACATTGACGGGATCATGGACAGCGGCTACATCGAGGAACTGATCCAGGACAGCCTGTATTCGCCCTTTCCGCAAGTTCAATACACCGAACGTCCCGACGTCGTAGCCGCGGCGCTGCTGCAGGGCAGAGTGGCGATCATGGTCGACGGCACCCCGTTCGTGCTGCTCGTTCCGACCGTATTCTGGGACTTGATGCAGGCCAACGAGGATTATTACGAACGTTTTGAGATGGGTACCCTGATCCGCTTCATGCGCTATTTTTTTGTTCTGCTGGCGCTGACGATGCCTGCGCTGTATGTAGCCATTACTACCTATCATCAGGACATGATTCCCACCACCCTGCTGCTCAGCATTGCGGCCGCACGGGAATCGATCCCCTTCCCCGCCGTGGTCGAAGCGCTGATTATGGAGGTCACCTTTGAAGCGCTGCGCGAGGCCGGCATCCGTCTGCCGAAAACGATCGGGCAGGCCGTAAGCATACTGGGGGCGCTGGTGGTAGGCCAGGCGGCGGTTCAGGCGGGCATCGTCTCCGCCCCGATGGTCATTGTGGTCTCGATTACCGGTATCGCCTCCTTCACCATCCCGCGCTTCAACGGTGCAATCGCCATTCGCATGCTGCGCTTTCCGCTGATCTTCGCCGCTTCCATCTTCGGAATTTTCGGCGTTATCGTCGGATTGATGCTGATAGTGGGGCATATGGCGGGGCTTCGTTCCTTCGGCATTCCCTATTTGTCGCCAGCCGCTCCGATGTCCGCAGGCGATCTGAGGAACGTTCTGACCCGCGCTCCTTGGCCGATGATGAAAAAGCGCCCCCAATACTTGCCCCAGCAAGACGGTGAGCAGATCGGTTCCGGGATGCAGCGCGAGATTTTGTCCGAGGGCGGACAAACCGGGGAAACGATCCCTCATGAGCGAAACGGCGAAACCTCTCAGGAAGGAGCGGACCATCCCCTTGATAAAGATCAATAGATATCTGCCGTTTGCGCTTCTCCCGCTTTTGTTCGCCTTAACTGCAGGCTGCTGGGACCGAACGGAAATCAATGATTTGGCGATTGTCATGGCTACCGGTGTCGACTATGAAAAGGACGGTCTGTACCGCGTATCCATCGAATCCGCCCTTCCCGGACAAATGGGCGGTCCAAGCGGCGGAGGCGGCGGCACAAGCGGCAACAAAAGCTACTATATCGATTCGGATACGGGCAAAACACTCCGCGAAGCCAACGAAAAGATCCAATCACGCATGGCAAGAAAAATCTATCTCCCGCACAGGCGGGTCATCGTCGTCGGAGAGGAATTGGCGCAAAAAAAAGGCATTATCCCTTTATTCGACGAGTTGTCGAGGGTTCCGCAAAACCGTCTGACCGCCTATATGATCATTGCCAAAGGAAAAGCCTATGAGCTTCTCAACGCTCAGCCCAAATTCGAACGATTCTCCGGGGAGGCAATCCGGGAGATCGTCAAATCGCGAAGTCTGATCCCGACCAACTTAAAAAGCATCGCGCAGGCGATCAATCACAACGGCTCCGATGCGATCGTCCCCTATATGGGCGTAAAGCAATCCGAAAAAAATACGGAACCCTCCCAGGAAATCGAAGTGCTCGGCTATGCGCAATTTCGCGACGGAAAAATGGTTGCAGTCCTGGAGAAAGGCGAAGCCGACGGCATTCAGTGGCTGTTGAACAATGTTCGCCCGCATTTCCTCACGATAAAAGAAAAAAACGGCTACACTACGTTAAAAATTACCCACGGGAGTACAAAGATCAAGCCGGAGCTTGACGGAAACAC
>CAZESH010000422.1:0-2649 GCA_964514665.1 uncultured Caryophanales bacterium | reverse complement strand
CGCCGAACTCCGAATTTCTTGGCCATTTGGGCGGTCCTTACCCTTGATATGTGATTGATCTGATGCGTCGCCGACTGAAATTGTTCTCCGCTGGGATCATTGGATATCGCCACCAAATCGATAACGGCATCGACATCCGCCATGATTTCCGCATGCATTCTGCGGGAATCTTCCCGGATCATCTCCAGATTGTCGTGAGGCTCCAATTTGTCCGTTCCGAAAAAAAAACGGTCCAACGCTTTTACGCGGTAGCCTTTGCCTAGAAGCTTGGGCACCAGTGTACTGCCGATGTACCCTCCTGCTCCCGTCACCAGAACCGTTTTCATCATTCACCCTCCTCTTTTTTCATATATGAAATTGATCTCTGCATCGGCGAGCTGCGGCTGCCTGCGGTCTTTCTCCGAAAGGATCGGATGATTTGTCGGCCATGAGACAGCCAATCGGGGATCGTTCCAGGCGATTCCCCGGTCGTCATGCGGCGAATAATATTCATCCACCTTGTAAAACAATCGGGTATTCGAGGTTAATGTGCATACCCCGTGAGCAAACCCTTTTGGAACGATGATCTGCCTTTTGTTCTGCTCGCTCAGCACCACCCCGATCCATTGGGCAAAGGTCGGCGATCCTTTGCGGATGTCTGCCACTACATCGAAAACCGCTCCTTGCAGCACACGGACGAGTTTCGTTTGAGCTTTCGGATAGAGCTGATAATGCAGCCCTCTGATTACGCCCTCCTGCACCGATAAAGATTCGTTATCCTGAATGAAGCTGCAGCGAAAGCCCAGCTCTTCCCATTTTTTTTGCGAATAGCTTTCCATGAAATAGCCGCGATGGTCTGCAAAAACATCCGGTTCAATGATATAAACGCCTTGAAGCTTGGTGGCAACCTTTCTCAATTTTTCTCACTCCTTGCCCGGGATTTCACAATTTTTCAACACCGCGTCCACGACATGGGCGGCAAAAGGCATGGAACAGGTAAAGGCGGGGGAGACCGCATTCAGCACATGCATCGATGATGCATCGCCTTCAATCACAAAATCCTGCACAAGCTCCAAAGTGGATTTGTTCAATAATTGCGCCCTGATTCCCGGCCGTGTCCATTTCCAGTTTTCCGCTTTCCAATGTCCGGGGTTTTCCGCCAGCTTTTCCGCCAATTCGACGATATGCCTTTTTCTGTATTTTTTGACTTCCTCCCAGGCCAAACTGCGAAAGTGAAAGGAATTTCGCGCAAACAACCGCGCCATATCGAAAGCAATGCTTATAAACTCCCGCAGATTGAAATTTTGCAGCCCGCCGTAATTCTCCCGCCACAATGCCGGAGTAGCGGTCGGTCCGATTTTTACCGATCCGTCGACGGCTTTGGTAAAATGCACGCCGAGAAACGGATTGCGCAGATCGGGAACGGGATACAGATGAGTGAGGATTCCCGCTTCACCCTTCCTGTATTTCAGATAAAGCCCTTTGAAAGGCAGAATCGTATAAGCTTTGCCGAATCCGAAATCATGGGCGATGCGATCGGCGTAAAGTCCCGCTGCATTGATCAGATAACCGCAGGCAAACACATGACGATTGGTGGCGATTTCGCCGGCGCGGGAGCTGATATAGCGCGTGTCGAAATAAAATTCGACCCCCAGGTCCAAAAGATCTTTTTTAAGCGACTGACAGACGGCCACGGGATCGATTGAAGCCGTATTCGGAGAATAGAGCGATTTTTTGTAAATTTTTGCTTGCGGGTCGATTGCCGACGCTTCTTTTTCATCCACCCAAATTAATTCCACTCCGTTTATGTCCGCTCTCTTTTTCAATTCCCCGAGAGCTTCCAATTCCTCGTCGTTGCCGGCAATGACCAGCTTGCCGCAGCCGTTTACGGGGATGCCTTTGCTGCTGCAGTATTCACGCATGGCCTTGTTGCCGTCACGCGTAAATTTCGCTTTCAGGCTGTCTGCCGCATAATAGAAGCCGGCATGAAGGACGCCGCTGTTTCTGCCGCTGGCATGCAAGGCGGTGTCGGCTTCCTTCTCGATTACGGCGATCCGCTTATCCGGACGCCTGCTTTTTAATTCCCGCGCAATCGTCAGTCCCATGATCCCCGCCCCGATGATCAGGAAGTCGACTTCAATCCTCATGCCCGTTCCCTCCGGCTTTCATCAGCTTCATGCTTGCTTCCGACAAGGAATCGAATGTGCCTGCGTCCGTCCACCAACCGCTCAGAATGTCGTAGCTCAGCTTTCCTCTTTCCGCATAGACGTTGTTGACGTCGGTAATTTCAAGCTCTCCTCTGGCAGATGGTGCGATACCACGGATAATGGAAAACACCTCGGCGTCATAAACATAAATGCCTGTAACACAAAAGCCGGATTGGGGAGCGGAGGGTTTTTCTTCGATCCGTTTAATGACATTTCCGGAAAAAACGGGTACACCGTATCTTCTCGGGTCTTCCACCCGCTTCAAAAACACGCTTGCCCCGCCTCTCTGTTTGCCGAAGCGTTCTGTATAAGGCCGTAATTTGTCTTCAAACAAATTGTCGCCGAGCAGCATGACGAAACGATCCCTATCGGTGATAAAGCCCTCGGCCAACAGCAGCGCTTGCGCAATGCCGCCCGCTTTTTCCTGAATTTTATAAAAAAGATTGACCCCCCATTTTTCCCC
>CAZESH010000421.1:0-2654 GCA_964514665.1 uncultured Caryophanales bacterium | reverse complement strand
CCGCCGTGCTGATTCTGGGACGGGGAAGCAGCGACGGGGACGCGAACAGTGATTTTTATAAAATGGCGCGGCTGTTCTGGGAACAGGTTCCGGTGAAATGGACGGAAAGCTGCTTTATCGGCGTGACGGAGCCTGCTTTTGAAGAAGGGCTGGAGCGCTGCTTGCAGCTTGGGGCCAAGACGATTTATGTGCTGCCGTACTTCCTGTTTACGGGGGTGCTGATCAAGCGCATCGAGCGGATGGTAGCGGAATTTGCGGAGCAGCATGCGGATCGGAACGTCGTGCTTGCCGACTATTTCGGGTTCCATCCCGAGCTCGCCGAGCTGCTGCTGGACCGGGTAGACGAGGCGTTCGAGGGGCGTGCATCGATGAACTGCGACATGTGCAAGTATCGCTTGGCAGCGGCTGCGCATATGGAGCATCACCATCACCACGATCATGATCATGATCATGAGCACGACCTTGGAGTCTGACCGACGAAGCAAAAAGCGTGAATATTTATTCAAATTGCATGGTGTGTGGGCATGCTCCCGAGGATATAGGGCCGCATACTTTCGGATTTAGCGGAAAAGGGAGGTGAGGGTTCCGATTCGGGTTCCGCCTGCTTCCGGCAAGGATGTGTAAATGACCAGTCCGAACCTGACAGACCAAGAACCATCGAAGCATATGCTAAAAGCGAAGTTCTCCGACTTTCATGGTTCTAGGTCTCTCAGGCTCTCCCTTTTGTAACGGAAAGCAAAGTCACCCGAATCGGAACCCTCACCTCTCTTTTTATGGCAATCCGATAATTTTGCACTTTTTAAACCCTATATCTTCAGGAGCTGACTGCATGATTTTGAATAAATTATCACACTGTCGTTTCATCGGACAGATGCCTAGTCGACAACGTGCATGATCATGCGGCGGATCTGAATCGGACATAAAATAAACTCGAGGAGGAAAAGCGATGATCTTTATGTTATGCGGCACGAGCGATGCGCGGGAGTTGGCCGTGCGCATCCGGCGAAGCGGGGCCAAGCTGCTTGCCTCGGTAGTAACGGAAAGTGCAGCCAAAAGCCTGCAGGACGAAGGGCTCGATGTGCGCACCGGCCGTTTGAACGAGGACGAGATGGTGCGGCTGCTCACGGAAGAAGGCTGTCGCGCGTTTGTCGACGCGAGCCATCCGTTCGCCGAGGAGGCGCACCGCAATGCGATGCAGGCGGCCAAACGCGCCGGCATCCCCTACATCCGCTTCGAGCGGGCCTCGCTCGTATATGACAATCACCCCCGGCTGACGATCGTCCCGGGGTATGAAGAAGCGGCGCTGGAAGCGAAGCGCCGCAAAGGCTCCGTCATGCTGACCACGGGAAGCAAGACGCTGCCTGTTTTCGCCCGGCATCTGGCCTGTGATCCGGATATCCGGCTCATTGCGCGCATGCTGCCAAGGCGCGACAATATGGAGAAATGCGAGGAGCTCGGCATCGAGCAAAAAAACATCATCGCGATGCAGGGGCCATTTACCAGGGAGATGAATGAAGCGCTCTACCGGCAGTTCGGTACGACGGTTATGGTCACGAAGGAAAGCGGCGCAACCGGCGCCGTCGACGAGAAAGTGGAAACCGCGCTGAACATGGGCATTGACGTCATTTTGATATCGAGACCGGAGCTGGAATTCGGCACGGTTTTTACGGAATATGAAGGTGTGCTGGAGCAATTGAAGACCATTATCGTTTAACGTTCGGGAGGGACATGTCTTATGGATTTCAAAACGGAATTTAAGCCGCAGACGATTCAGCCGCAAGAAATTGAAAATAAAAGCTTCCAGATCATTACGGAAGAGCTGGGCGAGCATCCGTTCACGGAGGAACAGTATCCCGTGGTGCAGCGGGTGATTCACGCTTCGGCGGATTTTGAGCTCGGGCGCAGCCTTGTATTTCATCCAAATGCGATCGAGGCGGGGATTGCGGCGATCCGAAATGGCGAGACGGTCGTTGCGGACGTGCAAATGGTGCAGGTTGGCGTCAGTAAAGAGCGCATCCGCAAATACGGCGGAGACGTGAAAGTGTACATCTCCGATCCCGATGTGATGGAGGAAGCGAAGCGGCTGAACATGACGCGGGCGATCATTTCGATGCGCAAGGCGCTGCGCGAAGCCGAGGGCGGCATTTATGCGATCGGCAATGCGCCGACCGCCCTGCTGGAGCTGATCCGGCTCGTGAAGGAAGGACTCGCCAAGCCGAGCCTGATTATCGGCATGCCGGTCGGCTTCGTTTCGGCTGCGGAATCGAAGGATGAGCTGCGCAAGCTTGATATTCCTTTCATTACGAATATCGGGCGCAAGGGCGGCAGTACGATCGTGGTGGCGGCGCTTAACGCGCTGTCGATTATGGCGGATACACGCAGTTAAACGAAAAGATGGGGTGATCCGGTGAACGTACGGCAGCAAGATGATCAAGAGACACAAAAACCGATGAGGCACGGCTTTACGACCGGTGCATGCGCAACCGCAGCGGCCAAAGGCGCGCTCACGATGCTGATCACCCAGCAGCCCGTCAGCTCGGCGGAAGTATGGCTGCCGGCCGGTTTTGCCCATACGTTCGAACTGATCGAGTGCGAATTCACGCGCGACATGGCGCAGATCGCGACCATCAAGGACTCCGGCGACGATCCCGACG
>CAZESH010000420.1:0-2704 GCA_964514665.1 uncultured Caryophanales bacterium | reverse complement strand
GCCGTATCCTTTGATTCGATGATGATCTTCCAGTAACCCGGCAGCCAGGCGAAATCGGCAAAATACGGCCGCCCGCGCCAATCCAGCACCTCATATTCCGGATGCAAATCCTGCAGGCTCCCCATCAGCGGCCACCAAACGTCGCGCACAAAGCACATTTCCGCATGCCCGTGTCCTCTTTCCAGCCTCCCTCTCCTTTCGCCGGTCCTGCGACCAAGATGTGAACGAATCCATTGTTCATGCAGCTTGTCAAAAACAGTTTCCATCTTCCCCTCCTCGCTCTTCGCAAAATAAAACTGCCCACAAAAGTGAGAAAAAGCCGCACCCTGATGCTTATTCCATGCCTTCGCGGGGCGCGAATCGAACAAAAAAACGCCCCTCATCCATCACAAAGATGAATCCGGGACGTTCCTCGTCACTTCATTATTATAGCGCCAATACTTTCCCACGGCAACGGAGGTCTTGCATGGAGGGCTTAAGCGGAAACCCGTCAAGGTTATTATTATGCAAACTTCGCTTAACATCGTCTATATCACACTAAATGCATCGTATTTATAATGATGATAAAAAGAGTCGAGGAGGCGCATTCCATTGTCGGGTAACGAACCGCTGCTATTGACCGATGAGCAGATGAGAACATTTATTATGCAGGGCTTTTTGATTTTGAAAACCGATTTTCCGAAAGACTTTCACGACAAGCTGACGGAGCAGATGATTCAGATCTACTCGGAGGAAGGAAACCCCGGCAACAATTTGCTGCCGCGAATCCGCGAGCTGCAAAAGGTGTTCGAGCACCCGGTAATCACCGGCGCTTTAACAAGCGTGCTCGGGCCGGACTATATGCTGCATGCGCACCGTCACGGGCATTACAATGCCGTTTCGACTCCAGGAGGCTGGCACAAAGACAGCTACTGGGGCTATCAACGCATGAGGAACCACCACCCGTGGTGGGCGATGATCATGTATTTTCCCCAGGATACGCCGGTTGAGCTCGGACCGACGGGCATCATGCCGGGTACGCAAAACTACGAGACGCGAATTTTCAGCGAAGACAACAACCGGGAAGAATCGCTAGCCAGCGGTGAAGCAGGTACTTTTGCGCTGATTCATTATGATATATGGCACCGTTCCACCCCGAATGTTCTCGGCAAGCCGCGTTATATGCTGAAGTTCGAGTTTATGCGGACAGCCGCGCCGCAAGCGCCCAGCTGGGATCATCGCGAGGGGGAAGGGTTCATGCCGGCGGAGACGGAGACGTCGAATCGCCATGAGGTTTTGCCTTTGGAGAACGATGCAATGCATCGGCATGAGATCATGTGGGAGGAAACGTGGAATTGGCTCTGCGGACAAGTGGGAAGCATGGCCGGGAAGCTGCCGGAGGACCCGGAAAAGATTAAAGCTCTGGAGCTGCAGCTGGAGGTTGCGCATGAGCCGAATGCGATCAATGCCGCTTATGAGCTTGCCTGCCGCGGGAAGCAGGGCATAGAGGCACTTCTGCAGGCGCTTCATCACAAGGACGTGCCAATCTCCCGATTGGCCGCTTACGGACTGTCCGCTGCCGGTCCGGACGCGGTTGCCGGCCTGATTGAAGCCACGGAAGCCGCGAGGGCGGAAACAGTCAGCCATGCCGCATTCGCGCTGGGCGAATTAAGGCCGTATGCCGCAGGTGCGATACCGCGTGTGGCCGCTTTGATGGAACATCCCTCCGAGAAGGTGCGGAGAACGGCGGCAGAAGCTCTCGGAATGATCGACGCTTCTTCACTGGACGCAGTAAACGGTCTGATCCAAGGCTTGCAGGATGAGGATGTGCAGGTGCGATTTACGGCCGGACTTTCCTTGACCCGGATGGGAAGCCGTGCGGAGGCTGCCGTACCGTATTTGGCCGAAGCGTTGGATGATGAGAACCGCTACGTTCGCGCCCATGCGGCTGAAGCGCTGCGATATATCGGAACGGAGAAAGCGAAGGATATCCTGATCAAAGAGCTGTTTAATTCCCGCTGGTGCACATCGACTACACCGGCCAGCACATTCTATCCGTGATCGGATCCAATAAAAAGCATTCCGTCATCCCCTTTGCACGGGGGCGGAATGTTTTTTTACTTTTACCGCGCCGGCGTCCGCAGCTCGCGGTATTCGCTCGGCGAGCAGCCGGTGTAATCCCTGAACATCCGCGAAAAATAGGATACGTCCATATGCAGGCTGTCGGCCACCGCCGATACATTCAGGCTTGTGAAATTTAGCAGCTGCTTCGCTTTTTCGATTCGCATCCGGTTGATGTATTGGATCGGCGGCAAACCGGTCGTTTTTTTAAATAAGCGAATCAGGTAATTGGGATGGAAATGGGCGATTTGCGCCAGCTCTTCAACGGAGATCGGTTCGGCAAGATGCCCTTCGATGTAGACGAGAACCCGATTGATTTTCTCCAAAGAAGCGGCCGTTGCGGTATTGATTTCAACCCCTCTGCCCTGCTCCAAAAAAAGCGCGATAATCTCAAGCAGGATGGCGTTGGTACGGATTCCGGCCGTCAGTTCCTTGCGGTGCTGCCATGCTATTAACTGCTCGAATTTGTCTTTCAACTGCATGCTATCGGAGATTTCCGCAAAAGCGGGGGTTTGCAAAACTTGAAACAAAGGGAAATCGCCAATATGAGCGGTAAAATGGCACCAATATTTGCCGAACGTATTCGCACCGGTTGTCCCATAGG
>CAZESH010000419.1:0-2706 GCA_964514665.1 uncultured Caryophanales bacterium | reverse complement strand
GCGGTATTTTCCCGGTTTCAAAGGCGACCGCCAGGTCTCTACAGAAGATACCCCCGGCCCTATAGCTTATTTCATTACCCCTATGAATGATGGAAAAGCCCTTCAGTTTTGAAATAATGCTGCAAGTCCTATAGAAATTTAGTCAACACTTCAGCAGGTGATGAAAATCGCATCTCCCGGGTTCAGACGGATGCCGGGTAGGCGATAAGATAAGGATGTACAGCCAACCGTGTACGTTTTGGGATTGTTGTTGCAAGAAACGGTGACATATTGTCCCCGTTGCAGATTAAGCGTATAAATATTGCGAATAGATCCGCATATGAGAAAAATGGCCCCTCCGCGCGGCAAAATACGCGTAATATTTCTGTTTGTTCTGCATACGTTGACTTTTGTGATTCTTCCTAAGCCAATACGCCGTGTCGTTCTCAATGTTAATTGCACCATTAATTACCCCTCCTCCAAAATGATTTATTGCTAGTACTATTTAATGATTGGCCGACTATTTCGACTCGGCTTGTATCTTTCAGACAACAAAATGTGCGCAAAACATATAGACCCAGCAGCACTAGGGACATCTTTCATCTTCATATGGTAAAACAACATATAAAAACCACTCTTGCGAGTGGCTTAAAGGCTGAATTGCTAAAATTCATTGTGATGGACAAGATTCAAACGATTTTTCGTTGCTCTAGGTACCGCAAAAGGTCCGGTAAGGTCGCATCGTTTGCTCAGGAAGTGTGAAGTAATCAGCCTGTTCGGGGGAGTGCGCGTAGGGGCTCGAAAGCGCGTCAAGAAGCCTTTCCATCACGCTGTAGTCCTTTTGTTTCTCCGCGGCTTCCAATGCCTCTTCCACCCGGTGGTTGCGGGGGATCAGAGCGGGGTTGCGGGTTCGCATCAGTTGAAGCGAGGAGGCTTTTGGTTCCTGCTGCCTGCGAAGTCTCGCCTGCCACAGCTCATGCCACCGGGCAAATTCCGTGGTGCCAAAAAGTCCGGTCTCCTCGGTTTTATCCAAAGTTAAGGCACGGAAGGTATTGGTGTAGTCCGCACGATGCTTCTGCATCGTGTCGAGAAGGTCTTCAATCAGCGATTCATCCTCCGGCTCTTCGTTAAAGATTCCCAGCTTTGCCCGCATTCCCGCGAGCCAATTCCGGCGGTACAGCTCGGTAAAATCCGAAACCGCATCTTGGGCCAGCTTGACA
Source organism: uncultured Caryophanales bacterium (assembly GCA_964514665.1). Lineage (GTDB taxonomy): Bacteria > Bacillota > Bacilli > Paenibacillales > KCTC-25726 > CAZESH01. The sequence goes on along the minus strand of CAZESH010000419.1, from coordinate 1,507 downwards.
GTCTGCTCTTGATTGTCATGCAGCAGCGGCAATAGGGTTTCGGCAAACCTTGCAAGATTCCAAGCCGCAATTTGCGGCTGATTGCCGTAGGCATAGCGGCCATACGTGTCAATGGAGCTGAATACCGTTGCCGGGTCATAGGCATCCATAAAAGCGCAAGGACCATAATCAATGGTTTCCCCGCTAATCGCCATGTTGTCGGTGTTCATCACCCCGTGAACAAAGCCAACCAGCTGCCATTTCGCAATCAGCGCAGCCTGCCGCTTGATCACTTCCTGAAGCAGGAAAAGATAGCGCTTTTCATCTTCATCAGCGCCAATTTCCGGAAAATGCCTTTGCAAGGTATAATCCGCCAAAGTCCGAAGATCCTGGTCAGTTCCCCATTGGGAAACGTACTGAAAGGTGCCGACGCGCAGATGACTGGCAGCCACGCGGGTCAGAACGGCGCCCGGCAGGATTTTTTCGCGGATTACGGGCTCTCCGGTCGCCACTACGGCCAAACTGCGGGTCGTGGCTATACCCAGCGCATGCATGGCTTCGCTGATGATATATTCGCGCAGCATCGGGCCAAGCGCCGCCCGGCCATCGCCGCCGCGGGAAAACGGCGTTTTGCCCGCCCCCTTCAGTTGAATATCGAACCGTTCACCGGAAGGTGCGAGCTGTTCGCCTATCAGAAGTGCCCGGCCGTCCCCCAACATCGTAAAATGCCCGAATTGATGCCCCGCATAAGCTTGAGCCAGCGGCGAAGCGCCCTCGGGAATCCGGTTTCCGGCAAGCATTGCTGCGCCAGCTTTGCTTTTCAGCGCATGGGCGTTCAACCCCAAGGATTCGGACAACCGCTCGTTAAAAATAACCGTCTTCGGTGAGCGTACAAGGGTTGGGTCAAGGCTGGAAAAAAAAGATTTCGGCAGACGCGCATAACTGTTGTCAAAGTTCCATCCCGTTTTTGTTATTGCTATCTCCTCTGTCATCGTATCTCCTTTTTTAGTCATTTATGATTCACCTTTGCCCATTTATTATACCCTTTCCACAGCTAACCCTCGATAGCTTATATCAGGCATCTTTTCCTTTACACAAACTGGGGTTATACTCAAACTATTAAACGGGAAACTCAAGATCGGTTTACCGCGAAAACTTTCAAAAACGACTGACAGGATTGTGGAGATATGTTCAAATTCATCAAAGCGTTTGCATTATTCATGGCTGTCGGTTTTCTGTTCAATATCCATGGATCCGCTGCAGCAAGTGAACTGAAGTTGATTCAACAAAAGACGGACTACCGACTGGTGGATACGATGGAAGTGCTTCCTGATCCGGAAAAAAGATATACGATAGCGGATATGCGAAACGAGACCGGGTTGAAATTCCGTCCCGCCAACGGGAAAACAAGCTATGGGTATACCGCTGCGGTATATTGGATCAGATTTACGCTGACGAACGAGACGGAATACGAGGATTGGATGGTCCAGCTTGGCATCCCCTTCTTTGATCGCGTTTCCTTTTTGTA
>CAZESH010000418.1:0-2706 GCA_964514665.1 uncultured Caryophanales bacterium | reverse complement strand
CAGAATTGCAGAAATACCCTTGGTTAAGGTAGTGAAAGTCCGGAAAAATTTCCCCGGAGAGCTCACCATCGATATCACGGAGTATCCTGAAGTGGCGGTAGAGCTTACAGCGCAAGGGCGTTATGCGATTGTATTGGAAAATGGCATGACGGTCCAACCGAAAAACGATTCGCTCTTGCTGGACAAGCCGGTCCTTTCCGGTTGGAAGCAGGATGATTCTGTCAAACGCAGGATTTGCAGGCTGCTTGGCGGAATCCCGAAAGGCAAGCTCGCGGACATTTCCGAAATCCAACCCGATTTTTCGGCCTCTTATCCGGACAAGATCAAGATCTACACCCGTTCTCACTTCGAGGTTACCACTACGGTTTCCTATCTGCAAAAAAAACTGGACATCATGTCTGCCATCATCTCGCATGAACAGCCGGGGAAAGTCATTTTGCTGGAAGCCGATACCTATGAACCTTTTAACAACGCTGCTGCCCAACCGGGAGATAATCCGGCCTCGCCCGAACCTTCACCGCACTGAAGAAGCGCCCGAAAAACTGTAAAAACCTACTATCAATACTATCGGATTAATGTTAAAATTAAATTTATGGTGTTCTGGTTTATTTTTGAGTATTGCCCTTTTTCAATCGATCCAAGTGCTAATAGATACCAGTTAAAAATTTTGTAGAAAAAAGAGGGAAAATATAAACCGTGTTGAATATGTACAGAAGTAAAATCCATAAATGCAACATGAAGAAAAGAGAACATGGGGAAACAGGGGGTGCCATCGGTTGAGCAGCAATGATATCATTGTTAGTTTGGACATTGGTACATCCAAAGTGCGCGCCATAATTGGAGAAATCAACAGCGGTGCGATCAACATCATCGGTGTTGGATCGGCCGAATCTGATGGGATCAGAAAAGGCGCCATAGTTGACATAGACCAAACCGTTCAATCCATTCGCAGTGCCATTGACCATGCCGAACGCATGGTTGGCATCGAAATATCCGATGTATATGTAGGCATCTCGGGCAGTCATATCGCCCTGCAATCCAGCCATGGAGTCGTTGCCGTATCCAATGAGGACAGGGAAATCGGCAATGAGGATATCGATCGCGTCCTGCAGGCGGCCAAAGTCGTTGCGCTTCCCCCTGAAAAGGAAATTATCGGGATTGTTCCAAAGCAATATGTAGTCGATGGCTTGGAAGGCATTCAGGATCCCCGCGGCATGATAGGTGTGAGGCTGGAGGTCGAGGCAACGATCATCACCGGCACCAAAACAGCCATACATAACCTCGTTCGTTGCGTGGAAAAGTCTGAATTGAAAATTTCCGGTGTTATCCTGATGTCGCTTGCAGCCGGCAATCTGGCGCTTTCACGGGACGAAAAATCGCTGGGCAGCGTATTGGTCGACATAGGTGCGGGAGCGACAACCATAGCTGTTTTCGAACAAGGAAATCTGGTTGCGACCACAACGATTCCGATTGGCGGAGAATTCATAACCAACGATATATCCATTGGCCTGCGAACGCAGACTGATATTGCTGAAAAGCTGAAATTGAAATATGGATGCGCAGTAGTCGAGAGCGCTGCGGAAGATCAAGTGTTCAAAGTCATGAGAATCGGCAGCAACATGGAAAAAGAATATTCCCAGGTGGATCTGGCGAACATTATTGAACCGCGTGTTTCGGAAATTTTTCAATTGATTCGTGCTGAAGTGGACAAGCTCGGCTTTCGGGATCTTCCCGGAGGTTACGTGCTTACGGGAGGCACTGTTTCAATGCCCGGAATATTGGAAATTGCCCAGCGTGAGCTGGATCATTCCGTCAGAATCGCCGTTCCCGATTTTATCGGCGTGCGGGACTCCTCTTTCACTGGAGGGGTAGGCATCATTCAATATGTATCCAAGCATATGAGAAGCCGCGGAGCAGGTGCCGCCAAAAAATCGGGAAATCGCAAGCCGTCGGTGTCCAGGGAAAACCCGGGATGGTTTGCGAAAATAAAAGAATGGTTTCATGAATTTATTTAATTGCTAATCGGATTTGCAGCACGTTTTGGCATATTGACGGCAATGATTGATAGTGATAGCGAGGGGGAAAATTACCGATATGTTTGAATTTGATCTTGACATGGACCAGGTTGCCCAAATAAAAGTAATTGGTGTTGGCGGTGGCGGAAGCAATGCCGTAAACCGGATGATCGAATTCGGCGTTAAAGGCGTTGAATTCAATACAGTGAATACGGATGCACAGGCATTGAATTTATCCAAATCCGAACATAAATTGCAAATTGGCGATAAATTGACAAGAGGACTCGGAGCGGGCGCCAACCCCGACGTAGGAAAAAAGGCTGCGGAAGAGTCCCGCGAAATCATTATGAATACGCTTCGCGGAGCGGATTTGGTATTCGTGACTGCGGGTATGGGCGGCGGCACCGGAACCGGGGCAGCCCCGGTGATCGCGGAAATTGCCAGGGAATGCGGGGCATTGACGGTTGGCGTTGTAACCCGCCCCTTTACTTTTGAAGGCAGAAAGCGCGCCCAGCATGCGGAGCACGGGATTGCCGCTTTAAAGGAAAAGGTCGATACGCTCATCGTGATTCCGAACGATCGGCTTTTGGAAATTGTCGACAAGAAAACGCCGATGCTTGAAGCATTCCGTGAAGCGGATAATGTGCTGCGTCAAGGGGTTCAAGGCATTTCCGACCTGATTGCCGTACCC
>CAZESH010000417.1:0-2715 GCA_964514665.1 uncultured Caryophanales bacterium | reverse complement strand
TGTCGATGACTTTATCAAGAAATCGAGCCTGATCTTCTACAGCAAGGAGGCGCTCCTGCGCGACGGAGACCAGATCATGACTTTGGCCCGCCACGAAGGACTGGAGGCGCATGCGCGGGCGATCGAGGTTCGTTTGAAGAAAGAGGGGGAAATCCATGGCTGAACAAAAGGTTCGCAGTTCCAGCGTAACACGTAAAACGAATGAGACCGATATCAGCTTGTCCTTTGCGGTCGACGGCAGCGGGCAAAGCGAAATCGAGACGGATGTGCCTTTTCTGAACCACATGCTGGACTTATTCACCAAACACGGCCAATTCGATTTGCAGCTGAAGGCGATCGGGGATGTGGAGATCGACGATCATCACACGGTCGAGGATATCGGAATTTGTCTGGGTCAAACGCTGCGCAGCGCGCTCGGCGACAAAAGGGGAATCAAGCGCTACGCCAACGTGTTTGTGCCGATGGACGAGGCTTTGGCCCAGGTGGCGATCGATGTCAGCAATCGTCCGCATTTGGAATACAGGGCGTCCTATCCTTCGAATCAAGTCGGCAGCTTCTACACCGAGCTGGTGCATGAATTTTTATGGAAGTTTGCCCTTGAAGCCAGGATAACGCTGCATGTGATCGTACATTACGGACAAAATACGCATCACATGATCGAAGCGGTGTTCAAAGCGCTTGGACGTGCGCTCGACGAAGCGGTTTCGATTGATCCGCGCGTGACGGGCGTGCCTTCGACGAAAGGAGTGCTCTGATTCTTGATCGCCATCATCGATTACGGAATGGGAAATCTCCATAGCGTCAGCAAAGCGGTAGAGCGTCTGGGATTTGCGGCAGCGGTAACCTCGGACAGGACGGAAATCCTTGCTGCTGAAGCCGCCATTCTGCCTGGAGTCGGTGCATTCGGCGATGCCATGCGGTTTTTGCGCGAGAGCGGACTGGACCTTGTGGTGCGGGAATATGCAGCAACCGGCAAGCCGCTTTTGGGCATCTGTTTGGGCATGCAGCTGCTTTTTACCGAGAGCGGAGAGCACGGACGCCATCAGGGGTTGAATCTTCTGCCCGGCAAGGTGGTCCGTTTCGAGGGCGATTTCAAAATTCCCCACATGGGCTGGAACCGCCTTGAGCTGCATGGCGCATCGCCTTTGTTCGATGGACTGGAGGCGGGCTATGTTTACTTCGTCCATTCCTACCATGTGCTGCCGGAGCGCACGGAGGATTTGCTCGCATCAACGGACTATTTCGGACCGGTCAGTGCAGTGGTGGGACACGGCCGCATCTTCGGCATGCAGTTTCATCCCGAAAAAAGCGGACAAACCGGCATGATGCTGTTGAACAATTTTCTGCAATTGAGCCAAAAGGCTTTGCAACCATAAAAAAGAGGAGCGGGGGATTGAAAATGCCTTCCTTTACCCTATATCCTGCAATCGACATACGCGGGGGCAAATGCGTCCGTTTGCTGCAGGGCGATTATAACAAAGAGACGGTTTATGCGGATGATCCGCTGGAGATGGCCCGAACCTTCAAGCTAAAGGGCGCGGCATGGATCCACTTGGTCGATCTCGACGGAGCCAAAGCGGGCCATCCCGTCAACGATGCGCTGATCGGACGGATCGCCTCGCAGCTGGATATCCCCGTTCAGGTCGGCGGCGGTCTGCGCACGATGGAGGATGTGGAAAAGCTGCTGTCGCTTGGTGTTTCGCGGGTGATTCTTGGTACTGCGGCGATCGAGAACCGAGGATTCGTTGAAGAGGTCTTGGCTCGATACGGAGACAAGACGGCGATCGGCATTGATGCCAGAGACGGCTTTGTGGCGACAAGAGGCTGGCTGGAAACGTCCCGGGTCAAAGCGCTCGATCTGGCGGCCGATCTGGCGGCACAGGGAGCGGAAAACTTCATTTTCACCGATATTTCCAAGGACGGGATGATGGAGGGGCCGAATGTCGAAGCGATTCTACAGCTGGCCCAGGCTACCGGTAAATCGGTCATCGCCAGCGGAGGCGTCAGCCAGTCCTATGATCTGCTTGCTTTGGCCCGCCACCGCGATGAAGGCGTAGCCGGCGCCATTGTCGGAAAAGCGCTGTACACGGGCGGCATCGATTTGGCCGAAGCGCTCGAGCTGCTTGAAGAAGGGGAATAGACTATGCTTACGAAAAGGATTATCCCTTGCTTGGACGTCAAGGACGGAAGAGTTGTAAAGGGCGTTAATTTTGTCAACTTGCGCGATGCCGGGGATCCGGTGGAGCTTGCTTCTTTATATGACCGGGAAGGAGCCGACGAGCTGGTGTTTCTCGATATTTCCGCATCCCATGAAGGCAGGGCGACGATGGTCGAGGTGGTGCGAAGGACGGCCGGAGAGATCACGATTCCTTTTACAGTCGGAGGAGGCATTGCCGCAGTCGATGATATGAAGCGCTTGCTGCGGGCGGGAGCGGACAAGATCGGGATCAATACCGCGGCAGTGAACAATCCGCAGCTGGTGGCGGAGGGCTCGAGAAAATTCGGCTCGCAGTGCATCGTCGTGGCGATCGACGCCAAGTTCAATCCCGATTGGCAGGAGTGGGAGGTTTACACCCACGGCGGCAGAAAACCGACCGGGATCAAGGCGCTGGAATGGGCGGAGCGGGTGGAAGAGCTGGGAGCAGGCGAGCTTCTGCTGACGAGCATGGATGCCGACGGTACGAAGAACGGCTTTGACCTCAAGCTGACACGGGC
>CAZESH010000416.1:0-2726 GCA_964514665.1 uncultured Caryophanales bacterium | reverse complement strand
AATGAACGGTGCGCGCAAAATGACGCTGGAGGTGCGCGTATCCAACCGGATCGCGCAGAACCTCTATGAAAAGATGGGGTTTTCCGGATCCGGCGTACGCCGCGGTTATTATTCGGACAATAACGAGGACGCGCTGATTATGTGGGCCGACTTGGAGGAAAAACGGTGACGGAAAGAGTGGATCAACAACAGCCTGTAAGAATATTGGCGGTGGAAACCAGCTGCGATGAAACGTCTGCGGCGATTGTGGAGGACGGCATCAAGGTGCTGTCCAACGTAGTGTCCAGCCAAATCGAGATTCATCGCCGGTTTGGCGGGGTTGTGCCGGAGATTGCCTCGCGCAAGCACGTGGAGACCGTGACGAGAATCATAGAAATGGCGCTTGAGCAAGCGGATTTGCGACTGACCGACCTGTCGGCGGTCGCCGTAACGCAGGGACCCGGTCTGGTCGGGTCATTGCTCGTGGGAGTGGTATCGGCCAAGGCGCTGGCTTTGGCGGCCGATTTGCCTTTTATCGGCGTGCACCACATTGCCGGGCATATTTATGCCAACCGCTTGGTGCATCAGTTGGAATTCCCGTTAATGGCATTAATTGTTTCCGGCGGGCATACCGAATTGATCGTGATGGAGCATGAAGCTTCCTTCCGGATTATCGGGCAAACCCGCGACGATGCGGTGGGCGAAGCTTATGACAAGGTGGCGCGGGCGCTCGGCATGCCTTATCCCGGCGGGCCGCATGTGGATAAGCTGGCCCAAGCGGCGGCGGCGGGCAGCGGCATCGAACTGCCGAGGGCGTGGCTGGAGCCGGATTCTTACGATTTCAGCTTCAGCGGCTTGAAGACAGCGGTGCTTTCGGCGATCAATCAGGCTGCGATGAAGGGGCAAACGCCGGATGCGGCAGCGATCTCCAAAGGCTTTCAGGACTCCGTCATCGAGGTGCTGGTGGAGAAATCGATCCGCGCCTGCAAGGAATACGGCGCCAAGCAGCTGCTGATGGCCGGAGGCGTGGCCGCCAACGGCGGACTGCGCGGCGCGCTGCAGGAGCGCTGCCGCGCCGAGGGCATTCCGCTGCTGTTCCCGCCGCTTGAGTACTGCACCGACAATGCCGCGATGATAGCCGCCGCGGCTTTTCTGAAGTGGGAGCAGCGGCAGTTCACCGGGCTCGATATGAAAGCCGAGCCGCTGTTGTCGCTGGAGGCTTGGGCCCGCTAGCTGATTCATCCTATTAAGTGCATGAACTAACTTGAAGCCGCATCTCGGGCGCTGCAATGCAAGCTCTCATTACATGCAAAAGAACCTTCAAACCACGAGAAAGTGGGAGCTGATAAGCAGCTCTAGATTATCCCTTAGGACTGTCCCACTTAGCATCTCCCGTCTTCCGTTGCTGCAAAAATACAGGTAAATGGGACCGTTCAGCGGAAAAGGTGATCGTTCCTGCAAAAATGCAGGTAATTGACCGTCAGGCCGCCATTTGGCGAAGATTCGGCTGATTTACCTGCATTTTTGCAGGAAGATCGACGAAATCAGCTGTCAGGGCCGAATTACCTGCATTTTTGCAACAATTTTGAAAATAGCATATCAAATAGAAAACCGAGTTATGCTTGACGTTCATGCGTCATTTGGTCAGGCTGTTTACACACCGCAGGATTTTGCCCGTGATGGTTGCTGCAATAATATTTTCTGCGTCTTCCAGCCGGTTCTGCCGAATGTACTGTTTGGCCAGAAGGAAATTTTTGGTGGCTGTGTTTATTAACTGCAAGCACTGTTTTTTTCTTGCATTCGATGCGGGAACGGCGGGAGCTTTCTTGGACAAGCTTCTTCTTGAGGCGACGATTCGCTTGAGCTGGAAGCTCCGGTTGTATTCCACCCGATTGATGCATTGGAGTGTAGTTCCCAGCACATAAAGAAGGTCGGCAATCACATTGATGGCCTGCTTCGGTTTGTTGTTGGCAATCAGGTTCTTCAGGTTGCGGTCCATCGCAATGGCCGTGTCCAAATTTTTGAGGCATAAAGATTTGAGCGCCATGAGGTATTCTCCTTTCTATCAGGATTCGATATATATTATTCATGAATGTGCAGACAAGTTTGTTCGGCTATCCATGTCAAATAAAAAAAATACGAATGAGCAGGATTTTCGAGAATTGACAAATTATAGCGAATTGAAGTAGATTAAGTATACAAAAACATCCAACATGCGCGAGGAAGTACCCGCAAAGCAGCCGATTCCGGCCTTTCAGGTGCTTCCTTCTTTGTTTATATGCGCGAAAAATCAATGTTCGAGAGGGGAAAAATGAAAATGAAACGACTATTGGCTATCGCTTTTTCGATGAGTTTAACCGTTGCCTGCTTCGGTTCCGCAGTATGGGGAGAATCCGCTGGAGACAGCGTTTCGTTCAAGGATATAGCAAATCATTGGGCGCAAGCCAGCATACTGCAAGCGGTGAGCGAGGGATATGTATCCGGCTACCCGGACCAAACGTTCAGGCCGAATGCTCAAGTTACAAGAGCCGAGTTCATCAAAATGGTGGTAGACGCGCTGAAACTGCCGCACAGTGCGGGAGGCAAGCCGTGGTATCTGCCGTATGTGGCTGCAGCTGTGGAGCTTGGCATACATAAGGAGAGTGATTTTAAAACGGACTACAACAAGCCGCTGACGCGGATGGAAATGGCGCGGATCGCGGTGCGCGCGACCGATCCGGAGCTGCAGAAGCCGAATGCGCTAATGG
>CAZESH010000415.1:0-2746 GCA_964514665.1 uncultured Caryophanales bacterium | reverse complement strand
CCTTGATGCTTTCCGGACTGTTCAAATATCCGTCCACTTTCGTATAATCCTCATTGGTCAGCTTGCCTCCGAGGCTCCAGAAATAGGGAAGAATGCCCCATGTATTGGCTCCGCCGATACCGATCCCGCCTTTATGTCCATTTTTGACCAGTCGGTTGGAAGCTTCCGCAAGCTGATCCATCGTTTTCGGCGCTTCCGTCAAACCTGCTTCAGTTAAAAGCTTTTTGTTGTAAATTGCGATTTTCGTATTCGTATTTACGGGAACGCCAAAGTAGGCGCCGTTATAAAAGTTCGTTTGCAGCGGACTTTCGAACACATTGCTTTTCAGTTCGTCAAAGCCGTAAAAATCGTTTACTTTTTGCAAAGCGCCCATCTTGGCGAATTCCGGTACCCATATGATATCCATCCGCATCAAATCGGGAGCGGCGTCTCCTGCCACACCGGCAATGACCTGCTGCTTCAATCCGTCATAAGGCATGCGCGTCAGCTTCAGCTCGATGCCCGGATTTTCCTTTTCAAACAGCGGCTTGATTTTTTCCTTCAGCACTTTTTCCTCAGTATCGCTGTAAGTGTGCCAATAGTCCAAAACCACTTTTTCCTTCGGCGCTTCGGTTGCCGTTGCTTCCGGTGTTTTTTCCGCCGGCTGCGTGGCAGTATCCGTTGCGGCTGCTGCGCCGCTATTGCCGGTTGTTGTTGTTTTCCCGCCGCAAGCTGCCAGCGACATTACAAGCATAAACAATAAGACCCCGATTACACTTTTTTTAAACGGCTTCATCTTTTTTGCCTCCTCAAAAATTAAGAATGGTTACGATTCCATTATTTCTGAATCGGCCCGATTACGTAACCGCTTACGTTATGAAAACGGTGTCATTTATTCGGCTCATATGGTCTGACTTTCGCCATGTAGTGCCGCAACAAGCGCCGGGAGAGGCGCGGTGAAAAAAAGGTGGCTTATTTTCCGAAACGCATCGGATTATAATCCACCCTGCAGCCATTATCCCCGAAAAGCAAACCGAAGCTTGCAATTAAAAAAGCACATCCGGAGCTGTGCTATCTTAAGCATATTTTCTAGTGACTTAAACGGTGTACCGCCGCTTCGTAAGGGCGAAGCGTAAGTCTTCCGGATCCGTTCGTTGGATGCGAATCTTGATAATTACCGATGATATTCGATAAATCCGACCATACAATGCCCTCCGGCAGATCCAATTCAACAGCCTCTGCGGAAAAATTGAGCAGCACTATCCATTTTTCATCCTCCAGCTCTCGCACATAAGCATAGATTTGCTCGTGATCGTCCAAAATCGAGCGAAATAAACCGTATACCAGAATGGGATGATTTTTTCTCAAAGCGATCAGCTTTTTATAGTAATTAAAGATGGAATTCGGATCTTTTACCGCCTGCCCCGCATTGATCGCTTTGAAATTTGGATTGACTTCAATCCACGGCGTTCCCGTGGTAAAACCGGCATGCTCCGAATCGTTCCACTGCATCGGCGTTCTGGCGTTGTCCCTGCCCTTTGCATAAATGGCGCGCATAATCGCCGCCTTATCTTCGATGCCTGCCGTTACCCGCTCCCGATACATGTTCAAGGTTTCGATATCGCGATAGGCTTCTATGGAGCTAAACCGCACGTTGGTCATTCCAAGCTCCTCCCCTTGATAAATATACGGAGTCCCCTGCTGGGTATGGAGCAGTGTGGCAAGCATCTTCGCCGATTCCAAGCGATAGCGGCCGTCGTCGCCAAAACGCGAAACCATCCGCGGCTGGTCATGATTGTTCAGGTAAAGGCTGTTCCAGCCCTTCCCCTGCAAACCATACTGCCATTTGTTCATGATCCGCTTAAGGTCGGTCAACCTCCAAGGTTTAACGTCCCATTTGCCTCCCGCTCCCGAATCGATATCCATATGCTCGAATTGGAACACCATATTCAGTTCTTTGCGTGCCTCACCCGTGTAAAGAACGGCTTGTTCCACTGAAACTCCGGGCATCTCTCCGACAGTCATGATCTCGTACTTGGACAGTACCTTGTCGTTCATTTCCCGCAAATACTCATGAATGCGCGGACCGTTCATAAAGTATTCGCCGCCCCAAGCCAGTTTCCCGTCACCCGCATTCGGCAAGCCGTCCACTTTGGAAATACAGTTGATCACATCCATGCGGAAGCCGTCTATGCCTTTATCCAGCCACCATTTCATCATGGTGTGGATTTCCGCGCGCAGCTTGGGGTTTTCCCAATTCAAATCGGGCTGTTTTGTGGAAAAAAGATGGAGATAATATTCACCCGTGGCCGGATCATGCTGCCATGCCGGTCCGCTGAAGAAAGACGCCCAATTGTTGGGGGGACCGCCGACAGGGCCCTGCCTCCATATGTAATAATCGCGATATGGGTTGTCCTTGGAAGCCTTGGAGGCGATAAACCAGTCATGCTCATCCGAGGAATGATTTACGACCAAATCCATCATCAGCTTAATCCCCCGGGCATGCAATCCGGCAAGCAGCGCCTCCCAATCCTCCATCGTGCCGAACTCATCCATAATCGCCTGATAATCGCTGATATCGTAGCCGCTATCGTCATTGGGCGAGCGATATACCGGAGACAGCCATACCACATCAACGCCCAGCTCCTCAAGGTAATCCAGCTTGGATAAAATCCCCTTAAGATCTCCGATCCCATCGCCGTTACTGTCCATAAAACTGCGGGGGTAGATTTGATACACTACAGCTTCTTTCCAAAAAACTTTATTC
>CAZESH010000414.1:0-2758 GCA_964514665.1 uncultured Caryophanales bacterium | reverse complement strand
AAAACAAAGCGTAAAAATCAGCATACATTATCCAACCAAAAATACTCCCAAAAAAATCGTTTTATAAAAACTCGTCATGTAGTAGTGCGAATAGTACAACTATGGTGATTCCCAGCCGTATCACGAGAGAGTCTCAAGCGCTCCTCAAGTTCAGATTTTGGGTTGACGATAAGGAGGGTGATAGAAACAAGTCAGGAGGTACGCCCCATGAAAAGGCTTGCACATGGGTAATCTATCCTGTGTGAAAAAGTGTGGCAATCTTAAAATGTTACCCTGTGCTTTTTCGTCCGGTTAGGTATTTGATCTCTCACCGGGCAAGCGGAGCCTTTTTAACCGGGAAAAGTGCAGAAAATCTTCTTACTCCTGAGTTTTTCTCTTAAAACGCAATCGACACCGTTGCCCTTCCCATCCAATGCTGAAGCGAAAAAGATTAGGAGGACTTTAAAGCATTCACTTTGCGGGTCAGGCGGGAAATTTCCCGCCAATGTCCCGCTATCCAGGGAAGCAGCAATACATTTGTCAACCATAAGCGGTACATGGCAATCACCGACACCGGAGCCTCGCTCCAACGAACGAATATCGAGGAAAAGGAGATGGCGACAATTCCGATCGCGACGGACAAGGGAATGAGTACAGACAGCATTTTTGCGTTGGGCATTAGTAAGGTGCGCCTCCGGGAATCACTTGGACTTCAGGTTCAGACAAGAACAGTATAATCGAAATTGCCGCATATTTTAAGTCTGCGCTGGCTGCTTCCGGACGTATTTGCAAAAAGTTCAGCTGAGAGGAAGCTGTTCCTGCAGCGCAAGATCGCCCGCCGAGGCTGCGGAAAAATCCGTTCGCCGCGCTTCCATCCGGGGAACAAGCAGCAAAAACAGCGTGGCCCCTGCAGTTCCGGCAAGAAACATTAGAGAAGCCATTACCCAAGAGGGAAGCAGGCCTCCCAGCGTGATTCCGAGCGCTCCGGTCAGCATCGCGCCTTGAACCACAATGGAATTGACAGCCAAATAAGAGCTTCGTGCGTGGTCCGGAGCGATATCGCCCAAATAAGCCTGACGGATCGGCACACTCATCACCTCACCCAAAGTGGCCAGCAGCATGGCGGCCAACAACAGCAGCGGTTGATTGCTGAAGCCAAGTACGGTATAGCCGATTATGTAAAGCGCAAAACTGACCAGCAGCACATTTTTTTCAAGATAGCGGCGCATCCATGCGGCCATAAAAAGCGAAAAAATTACGACAAGCAAAGTATTTTCCGTACGCAGAAATCCAAGCATTTGCAGACCGTCAATGGATTGCAGAAATTGAAATTTCCAGGGGACAAACGATTGACCCTTCATTTCCGAGGACAAGCGGACACCGATATAATTGGTTAATTGAAATTCGAGCGACAGCAGAAGCAGGCTTGAGAGAATATAAACCATGAACGTGTAATCCCGAAAAATCAATCTGTACTTGCCGGTGAATTCCTTTATCAAGCCATTCCAAGCAAATTTGGCAGCGAATATTTTCTCCCGAATGAAATGAGTTTCACTGATTTTAAATATCGTGATCAGCAGCGACAGCAGCGAAACAAGCGTAAGTCCCGCCAACAATTCAAACAAATATGGTTTGAACAGCATTGCCCCCGCCACACCGCCGACAGCAATGCATAGATTGTTCGACCAGTAAAACAGGCCGTACATTATTTTACGTTCCTCCGGCTTGGTTACATCCAAAAGCATCGCTTCCGATGCAGGATTGTAGAGTCCCCAGCCAATACTGACCAGCACAACCATTACAAAAGTAAGCTCCGGCGAATGATACCATGGCGAGTTGGCGAAAGCCATGACGAAATAGGCCGTCACCCAAATCAACTCGGAGATGACCATCAGCTTTTTGCGTCCCGTTTTATCCGCGTAGTACCCGCTGAATACCCCGCCGGCAAATCCAGAAATAACACTTATGGAAAGAAACAGGCCTGTGAAAACCGAACCCATTTTTTCCGCGAAATAGATAGGCATGAAAGGGATCACCATACTGAACGCAAGCGTGGTTGCGAAATTCACATAAATCCGGATCCTCACATTCGGATGAAACGAGCTTAGCTTCATGGTTCTCTCCCTTTTCCATTTATTACTAAAAACCTATTCTATCTGTTAAACTTAAGGAAGTAAAGTGAAAAAAAATGTCGATCGATTTCCTCTTTTCTAAGCTGTACATACACTTCCGCAAAATAAAAATGATGCCCATGCATTTCCGCTCGCTCCTCTCTCCCGCTTGACGCTTTATAGTAGATTTGATGTCTTTATCGTAACATCGCCGCCGACCGTCCTCCTCGGCTGCAGGAGGGAATTTTCCATACGCAAAAAGTCCGGCCCATAGGGCCGGACAGTCGTAAGACTATGGACGTATAGAGAGTTTTTCAGCAGAAACCGTTTCTGACCGCATATACCGCAGCCTGTGTGCGATCGGCCAGTCCCAGCTTGCTCAGAATATGGCTGACATGCGTTTTCACCGTTTTATCCGTAATGCTCATCTCGGCGGCGATTTCTTTATTGCTCAAGCCGGCAGCAATCGATTTGAGCACTTCCTTTTCCCGTGCCGTCAGCCCATCAACGGAGGAACCCGCATTTTCTTTGGCGGGAGCCGTCATATGCGCCATAAGCCGTTCGGCTGCGGCAGGATGCAGTTGTGCTTGTCCTCTGTACGCGCCTTTGATCGCCTTGATCAGCTCCTCAGGCTGCACATCCTTCAGCAGGTACCCGGATCCTCCCGC
>CAZESH010000413.1:0-2769 GCA_964514665.1 uncultured Caryophanales bacterium | reverse complement strand
TTCCGTTGCTGAAGGGAAGACCTGAGAGACCTAGAACCATGAAAGTCGGAGAACTCCCCTTTATGCAAATGCTTCGATGGTTCTTGGTCTGTCAGGTCTGGACTGGTCATTCACACATCCTCGCCGGAAAGCAATCGAAAGCCCAAGCAGAAATCCTCCTCAGGACTGAACTGTACCACACCCAATCAGGTCATTGGTCCCTCTATGAATTTAATTATCCGTTAATGACGGTACCGCCGTTTACGTGGATGATCTGTCCGCTGACGTAGGAGGAATCGTCGCTTGCCAAATACACATAGGCAGGAGCCAGCTCGTACGGCTGTCCGGCGCGCATCATCGGAGTCGTCGAGCCGAAGGTGGCAACATCCTGAGCGGAGAATGACGATGGGATCAGCGGTGTCCAGATCGGACCCGGGGCTACACCGTTTACGCGGATTCCCTGCGCGGCCACCGATTTGGCCAATGAGCGGGTAAAGGAAACAATCGCTCCTTTGGTGGAAGCGTAGTCGATCAGCTGCTCATTTCCCTCATAAGCGGTAATGGAGGCCGTGTTGACGATTGCACTGCCATGCTTCAGATGGGGAAGCGCGGCTTTCGTCAAATGAACAATGGAAAAGAAGTTTGTGCGGAAAGTTTGCTCCAGCTGCTGCGCGGTAATATCCTCAAGACGCTTTTGCACATGCTGCTCGGCCGCATTGTTAATGAGAACATCGAGCTTGCCGAAATGCTGCAGCGTACTATCCACCGCCTGCCGGCAAAAAGCCTCGCTTCCGATATCGCCGGAGAGAATCAGGCACCTTCGTCCCTTTTGTTCGACAGCTTGCTTCGTCTGCTCGGCGTCTGTATGCTCGTTCAAATAAATGATCGCGACATCGGCCCCTTCTTTGGCGAAGGCGATGGAAACCGCACGGCCAATTCCGCTGTCTCCTCCGGTGATGATTACGGTTTTGTCCTTAAGCTTGCCTGCCGCTTTGTAATCGGGATGATCGAACACAGGCGCGGGATTCATCAGCGATTCGATTCCGGGCTGCTGTGTCTGATGCTGCGGCGGGAATGCCTGTTTGGGCAAAGTGGTTGTACTCATAAAGCTGAAAATCTCCTTTCACTTTCGAGTGGCATGCTTTGTTATTATGTCCCGACGGCGGGTGAATCTTCCATCGGCGGAAATTATGGTATGATGGTTTCGAGAAATGTCCAAAAGGAGGTTCGCCCCCCATGATTTTATCGGGCAAAGAGATCAAAAAACGGATGGGCCGCGACATCTTTATTGAGCCTTTTAATGAAGACATGTTGAATCCGAACAGCTACAATCTGCGGCTGCATGATGAACTCCTTGTATACGAGGAAACGGTGCTGGATATGAAGCGGCCGAACAAAACCAGAAGCATACGAATACCCGAGGAAGGCTTGCTGCTCGAGGCGGGAAAGCTTTACCTCGGCAGAACGGCGGAATTCACCCGCACTGAGCGGTATGTTCCGATGCTCGAGGGACGCTCCTCCGTAGGCAGGCTGGGGCTTTTCATCCACGTTACGGCGGGCTTCGGCGACGTGGGCTTCAGCGGGTATTGGACGTTGGAAATTTTCTGCGTGCAGCCGATCCGGATTTATCCGAACGTGCAAATCTGTCAAATTTATTATCATACGATCGAAGGCGATTTTGACAAATACACAAGCGGCAAGTATCAGAACAATCAAGGCATTCAAGCCAGCATGCTCTACAAGGATTTTCCCGGAAACCCGCTTTGACGGACAAGGAATCGGGCTATATGGGGAGCGGATGCGGATTGAATTTAAAAAGCAGAAGCCCGGCGGTTGTCGCCGGGTTTTTCTTTTTTCAATAAATGTTCACATTCCTATAAGGAATGCTGTTGCAATGACTTTTCTCACAGGCTAGACTTAAGAATAGTTGGAATATGTTAGATAATGATGATTTATAACATTCGAAAACGCGGGGGTTGGAGCATGCTGCACAGCGCCAGATTGGATAAGATCATGCGGCTTCTCAAGGAGCGCAAGCACATGAAAATCAATGAACTGAGCGAGCTTCTAGGCGTTTCCGAAATGACCGTCCATCGCGATGTGAAGAAGCTTTTGCAGGAGGGGCATGTAATTAAAACCTTTGGCGGCGTCTCGTATGCCGATGCAGGCAAAGCCGGATCGCGCGGAGGAAACGATTGTTCATTTTGCGGCAAACCGTCCCATGACCGCATTGCTTATCGTTTGATTCTGGAAAATCAGTCGGTTGAGACCGCCTGCTGCTGCCACTGCGGCATACTTCGCGAGCTTCAGCTGGGAGATCAGGTTCAGCAATCGATTTGCCGCGATTTTCTTACCGATACGACGATCAATGCGCGAGCGGCTTTTTATGTTGTGGATACTTCTTTTGATATGCGCTGCTGCAAGCCGCAAGTGGTGCCTTTTGAACGGCAATCCACGGCTGAAGGCTTCGCCAGGGGCTTTGGCGGCACGGTGGTGTCTTTTGCCGAAGCGGAGCAGGTTGTTTCCGGACGTCGACATCACGCAAACGGAAATTCATGCTGCGAGTCTGCCATTGATGACGAAAGGGGACAATGACGGATGGAGAGAAACTTTAAATGGCTGCCGGTTTTTTTGCTGCTTGCCATGCTGCTTGCAGCTTGCGGGGACAGCGGTTCTGCCGGAAACCGGCAATCGCAATCGCATCCTTTACAGGCGAAAAATCCCGGAGACGAAAAGGCAATCTCGCTTTATAAGAGCAACTGTATGACTTGTCACGGGACGGAGCTGCAG
>CAZESH010000412.1:0-2778 GCA_964514665.1 uncultured Caryophanales bacterium | reverse complement strand
GTCGGACACCGACCCGGTTGGAGGAACGGCTGTGGGCGATGGAGATCGATCCGCATTACGAATCCCATCTTTATATGGATTCAGTCAAAAGCAATATTCGCAGTACCGTCGGAGCAGCGATGTACCAGGAGATCGAACGTCAGGTCGAGATTGCGCGCCTTTCGCCGGGAGCAGAGGAAGCGGCTTTGTTTGATAAAATGGTCGAGCTGATTTTAAATGCGCGGGGAGAATACGACCAACTTGTGTTCGACACTGCACCGACAGGACATACGCTGCGGCTGATGTCGCTGCCCGAGCTGATGGGCGCATGGATCGACGGGATGGTACGGCGCCGCGGCACGGCGTTGAAAATGCGGGAAACGCTGCTCGAGGAAGCGAGTCCGCAGGAGGACCCGGTCTACCGGATTTTGACGGAGCGAAAGCTGAAATTTGCCGCAGCCCGCGATGTGCTGCTCGATGCCGGGCAAACGGCATTTATATTTGTGCTGATTCCGGAACGGCTGCCGCTGGAGGAAACCCAAAAGGCGCTGCCTGTTTTGGAAAAATACCGTATGCCGGTGCGGACGCTAATTGTCAATCGAATTTTGCCGGAGCAAGCCGATGGTGAATTTCTGAAAGCCAGAAAGGAGCAGGAGCTGATGTATTTGCGGGAAATCGAAGAGCGGTTCAAGAAGCTTCGCCTCGTCCGCATTCCTATGCAGGAGCGCGACGTCTGCGGCATCCGGTCACTCGAACGAATCGCGGAAAGTTTGCGCGGGATTGAGATTTAGCCGCTGCCATTGCCGGCAGTCTGAAGCATGGATGTTCCATGCTTTTTTTTGTTTGCTCATTAATTGCAAGGGCGTGTCTCATATTTCAGTAAGACAAGTCATAAATATAAGTACAACGATTTGTCAATATGGGCATGGCCAGGCTTCCGTTTCCAAAGCGGGCCGGCATCCGGAGCAGATGGGGGCGAAAAATATGTCAGTAAAAATGAACATCCGCAAAAGACGGAATGAGAAAATAAAACACATTATGGAAAAAGGGACGGGGACGGATCGTTTCAGCATGGGCGAACGACGCGAAGTACATGTCGACGACCGTGTTCCGGTCGAAAATGCGTCGGGTTCGGATCCGCGAATGGAGGATCCGGAGTATGTTTGGAAACTCCGTCAAAAGCGGATGGATTGGCAGTTTGATCCTTATGAACGGGGAAGGGTGGAAGAGGAAAAGGGCTGGTCGGAATGGATGGCTTCTCCTACCCGCAATCAGCTAGGTTTTAAGCTTGTCGCCTGTGCGCTGCTGTTTATTCTGGTTTGGGGAGCCTTTCATACGAATCAAGCATGGACGCAGCCCGTTCGCAGCTTTGTAACCGATGCGATGACCAAGGATATGGATTATCAAAAGGCCGCCGCATGGTACAAAACCGTTTTTAAAGGTTCGCCGTCGTTTCTTCCTGCGTTCAAGATGCATTTTCCGCAAGGCGTCTTCAGCAGCAGGCCGGACTTTGTCACACCCGCTAAGGGTGTTGCCGTGAGCAAAACAAACGATACGCTGAAGGGAATATGGCTGCGCACTTCCTCGCAAAGCCCGGTGAAGGCAGCAGCGGAAGGACGAGTCATTTACGTCGGAAAGCAAAATGAGACAGGGCTGACTCTATGGATTCAGCATCCCGGCCAATGGATATCCGAATACGGCATGCTGGGTCAAACCGACCTGCAGTTGGATGACTGGGTGAAAGGGGGACAGACCATCGCTTACGCCTCTGCTCTGGGAGAAGGCAACGAGGCGAATTTTTATTTTGCGTTGATGAAAGACAAGCAGTATATGAAGCCTACGGGTGTGATCTCTTTTGATTAAATGGCTGGGAACCACCTATCGCTTCCATCCGCTTTTCACGCTTGTGATTCTCGCTTCCGCCGCTTCCGGGTATTTCCTCGAGGTTGCCACCTTGTTTACGATTGTGCTGATTCATGAAATGGGACATGTTGCAGCGGCAAAAAGCTTTGGCTGGAAGGTGAAGGAAATCAAGCTTCTCCCGTTCGGCGGAGTTGCAGTAATGGACGACCAGGGAAAGGGCAGCGCTTTCGAGGAAATTGTCGTTGCGCTTGCAGGTCCGCTGCAAAATGCGATCATGATCGGCGTCTCGTTTGTTTTTCGCAAGAGCGGAATTTGGAGCGATGATTGGGCCGATTATTTCCTGAAATCCAATATGATCATTGCTTTGTTCAATCTGCTTCCGGTGCTTCCCTTGGACGGGGGGAAAATCCTCCAGTCGGCAATGAGTCAATGGTTCAATTATTATCGGGTGCTGATGATCGGAGCCTGCACCGGGATCGTTTCCAGTATTCTGGTGATTGTCGCGGCTTTCATCGCTTGGGGCTCTCCGGGAATTCAATTGAATGTACTGATCATCGGCATTTTTCTTTTATATTCCAACATTTTCGAGCTTAAGCATCTGCCGTTTGTATTCATGCGCTTTCTGGTAAAGAGGCAGGCTGGTCTTCCCGGCATGCTGAAGCGGGGGATGGAATCCCGTTTTATCGCCGTGCCGGAGGAACGCAGGATTATGCTCACGGTGCGATTGCTGAACCGTAAAAACTATCATTTTTTTTATGTTTTGAATGAGACGGGAGAGGTCAGGGGAATATTTTCCGAGCAGCGTCTGCTGATGAAATATTTTACCGATTGCAAGCCAAACAGTGCAGTTTCCGAGCTTTTCATGTAAAATGAAAAAAAGTCTTTAGCGGGAGCGTGCACCAATGAAACAGATTGTTGTTCATTGCGATCCGGAAT
>CAZESH010000411.1:0-2787 GCA_964514665.1 uncultured Caryophanales bacterium | reverse complement strand
AATGTCCAGTCCAGACCTGACAGACCAAGAACCATCGCAGCATTTGCATAAAGGGGAGTTCGCATATGAACCTGGGCCATTGTCGTTCAGTCAAAGAAGTCGAAAACCAATAGTACCGTACATACAACACAGTATATGTACCCAGATTCCGGTTGGATACTTTTTGCTTTTTTCATGTTTTCGAACATATGGGCATTTGCCGTCATATGTATAAGTATGGATCTGCTTAAAAAGGATGTTACTGCAAATGCCGGCTATCGTGGGAAATATTAAAATTTTGTCTGTGGGTCCGAGTTCCATCGTGCATATTGGCGATTCGCTGTTTGTGTCGCCGACGAGCTCAACCAAAACCTATGCGGGATCCGGTTCGTTCAACACGGGAGATATGCCGATGACCAATAATGCACTGAATTCCACAAACACGTTCGATCCCGATGTGATCGACGGCAGCATTTCAAGGGTGGGACCGATATGAATTGGGTGATCCATCAAACGATCATGATTCAGCAAATCCGCATCGACAGCGTCAGTCAAGCCTCGATCCTGCAAATCGGCAGCGCGGGCAAAGTGAGCAGTTTTTCGCAATCTTATGAATTCGGCGCATACCGTCCGGGAATGTTCAACGCAGGAGGGCTGCCCGTACCGGGCCAGGCGCCCACATACGGCGTACAGCCATCTGCCGCATCGCTGGTTCCGCTGCCATCGCTGACATGAAGCACTTCAACCTGCAGGAATGGCAATCCCCTTTCATCGCATAGGATGAGATAGGGGGTGTTGGACTGTGTATATGGAACAGGAGCTGCTGCGTTTAATTCACGGCCTGATGCACCAAGTGAAATGGCAGGAGGGAAAGCTGCAGGAAATGCATCTGCTGATGAAACGGCTGGAGCAGGATATCGGGCAGCTGAAGGAGCAACGGATAAACAAAATCGATAAAGTCGAGTACAATTTTGACCAGCTGAAGGTGGAGAAATTGGAAGGCACGCTGAATATCGGTTTGACCCCTGCCGATCAAGGCGAAATCGGACAAATGGCTGTGGAAGGCAAAGCACCGTATACGGGCTCGGTCCAAACCGGCTCGGATCCTTCCGACCAGCTTGACCTTGCGCCGCTGTTCATGGATTTGGACCATTATTTGCATCGCGAGCTTCCGGAGCTGATCGTACAGATGGAGAACCGTTATCAAATCAATTTGGAACCGGAATACCGGAAGATGATGCAGGATGATATCAAGCGGCAAATGGATGCGCGCGTGCAAACCTATGTCGGGCAATATAAGAAAAACAATTATCCTGTCAATAAAGAAGAAATGAAAACGTGGGTAATGGGGAAAATTCGCAATGACGTGGAGGAAGGCGTACGCATTCATTGTGAAAACATGGCGCAGCAAAGGAGGAGTTCGACATGAATTTTTCAGTGACCAATAAGGATGTCCAGGTCAGGGACATCCGCATTCTCGGCGTCTCTGCCTCATCCGTGCTGCTCGTTGGCGACACCAACGAGGTGACGCTTTCCTCGTTTTTCGATTCCTTCCCGGAGGCGGTGACCGAAGCGATTCTTCCGCTTGTTCCGCTGCCTTCCATTGTCAGTTAGAGATTATAAGTATGAAGCAACGGAGGGATGGTTCATGCGTGTTTCCATAGTCAACGCCATTAAAATCGATAACGTCGGCTTATCCTCCACCCTGTTTGTCGGAGACAATTTGCTGATCCATCCTAAATCCTATGTGGTGGCGGTGCAGCAGAAATATCCGACTTATCTTCATGATGTCAATGAATTTGCTGCACCGATTTTTCATTATCCCATCCATATTTACCGCGATCCGGAAGTGGTGCGCACCAGCATCCGGAACGAATCGCCGGTGATCAAGGTCGACCGCATCAAGATTATTGCCGCTTCCGTATCGGCCGTCGTACAGATCGGTTCCACAGGGGCCATTCGCGCGCAAACCCGCTTGAAGCATGCGCGGAGAATATTGGACTAAAGCTTTATTTCGCCGATGCCAGCTTTTCCACCTTACCAATCTGGGGCATACTTTCCTCGGCCTTTTTCTTGTTGGCTGCAGCGTGATCGCGCTTTTCCTCCATCCGGCTCATGCCTTGAAAAATACCACCTTGTACGATGTTCAGGCTGTGTGCGGTGATATCTCCCCTGACCTTTCCCGTCTCTGTAATTTGCAGCTCCTCAGAAGTGGTGATGCTGCCTTCCACCGTGCCGGCATTGATTACATTGCGCGCTGTAATATTCGACTGAACCCAACTGGTTTCACCGATCGTCACATCTCCGGAGCACTCGATATCCCCGATAAATTTGCCTTCAATATGCAATCCGCCTTCGGAAAACAATCTGCCGTCAATCGTGGTTCCTTCTCCGATCAGCGTATCCGTGTAATTTCCGTTTATTTTTTGTTTTTTCCAAAACATTGCCCATCCATCCTTTCGATTTTGTTAAGGAAGATAGTTCGAGGGATTTACCGCATTGCCGTTTTTTTCCACCGAATAATGGAGATGCGGGCCGGTGCTTCGTCCGGTATCGCCCATTTCGCCGATGGTCTCTCCTTTGGCAACGCGCTCTCCTCTTTTCACGAGAATTCTGCTTAAGTGCATATAAATCGTGCGAATGCCATTGCCGTGATCGATCATAATATGATTGCCCTGAGATTTGTCGGAACCTGCGAAAACCACTGTGCCGTCCGCAGTTGCATGAACCGGTTCGCCGATATATCCCGAGATGTCCAGCCCGTCATGAAAGCTTGGGTGTCCGGTAAAGGGATCTCTTCGGATGCCA
>CAZESH010000410.1:0-2793 GCA_964514665.1 uncultured Caryophanales bacterium | reverse complement strand
ACCTAGAACCATGAAAGTCGGAGGTCTTCGCTTTTAAGCATATGCATCGATGGTTCTTGGTCTGTCAGGTTCGGACTGGACATTCCTGCATCCTAGCGTAAAAGCAAGAGAACCCGAATCGCAACCCTCCCCTTCTTACTCCAGGTTATCCGCGAAGCACGGCATCGGGAGGAGTTCTGGAAATGGATTATTTGAAGAAAGAAGAGTGGCTGGAGCTGCGTTTTGACCGTAAAAAACTTGCTGGAGAAGGCGGGCCGATTACTTGGGCGGAGCAGGTACTGTCCGTGCCGCCCGGTTTTCTTCAGAAGCTGCATAATGAACAGGGGATACAAGTTACCGGAGATCGCATCAGACTCCGGCTTTTTCCGCATGAAGCGGCAAAATTTGAAGCCCAGTGGCTTGATCTCGAGCCGCTTTATGAGGACGATTTCTGCCTTGTCGCGGATAAGCCTGCAGGCATGAAGGTTCATCCCACAGAAGAGGGGGAAACCGGCACGCTGGCGAATGCGGTGGCAGGCTATTATCTGCACACCGGACAGCTCTCGGCGGTACGGCATATTCACAGACTGGATAAAGATACGAGCGGGCCGGTGCTCTATGCCAAAAATGAGTTTGCCCAGCTCAAGCTGGATGCGGCGATGCGGATAAAAGCAATTGAACGGATTTATTTGGCGGTGGCGAGCGGCCGGCTCAAGGATAAAGCGGGCATGATTTCCCAGCCGATCGGACGCGACAGGCACATGCAGGGAAAAATGAGAGTTTTCCCGGGCGGCAAAGCGGCCGTCACGCGATACCGGCTGCTGCAGCAGTACCGGGATGCAACCCTGCTCGAGGTTTTCTTGGAAACGGGCAGAACCCATCAGATCAGGGTTCACATGAGTCACATCGGCCATCCCCTGTTGGGTGATGTTACATATGGTCTTCCATCCGAAAAAATCAGCCGGCAAGCCCTGCACGGATCTGCACTGATTTTCAATCAACCATGGAGCGGCGAGCAAATCCGCATAGAGGCTCCGCTGCCGGAGGATATGCGTCGTCTTGTCGAATCCTTGCATTAAAAATCAGTCATGACACCCCTCCTTGGCCCATATACATGATAAAGAGAAACGGCTACAGGTGAAAGGAGGATTTGAATTGGCTGATCAATCAGGTTTGCGATTCGATATCTACGAGCGAATCCATCTGCCCGACGATGCAGTCGGTATACAGGAGCTGGAGGAAATCGAGCTGACTCCGCATATTCAAGTTCAAAGGGGCAATGATCAATCTGTCCTGAAGGGGAGCTTGCGGCTGTCCGGACGCTACATAGGGATCGACGCCCCCGGTTCATCCAAAGTGCTGCAGTACGAGATTCCGGTGGAAATTTCGCTTCCGGCGAACCGCGGGATGGACATGCGTGCAGTCGGCTCGGAAATCGAAAATTTTGATATCGATGTCATCTCCGAACGCAGTTTGAACGTAACCGGCGTATTGTCTCTGCACGGTTTGAATCTGGAAAACAAGGATCAGTCCGAATCGGAATCGGATGAAGAGATGATCTTTGTACATCACGTTTCCGATTTTTCCGGTGCGCAGAACATAAGGGACAGCAGTGAAGCCGAGACTGAGGAAGAGGAAATCGAACCGCAAAATGCAGCAAATCTCGAGCAGCAGTGGATGGCGGAATTCCCTCCGACTCCGATGGCTTTTGAACCCGAGTGGAAAGAGAATAAATTTGTGGATCATGGTACTGCGGATAAGGGACAGCCGAATTTGCAGGATCCGGAGCAGCAGATCGAAGCGGATTGGCAGGTGAATGGACTTGAGGCCGATCTCGGACCCTTTGGCAAGGAAATCGAGGAAATCAGCCGGGAGCCTCAGGGACCGCAGGAAGTCAAAGTTGCCTTCAGCGGTAAAAATATGAGCGATGAAGCAAACGAGCCTGTTCATTTGTCCAGCGCTTTGAACAAGTCGGGACGTTCCGCCACCCAGCAAATCGAGCAAGAACTCATGCAGCAATCGCAAAGAGACGTCGTGCAGGACGAAGGCACATCGCCGAATCAGGATGCGCTTGAGTGGAAAAAGCTGTTTCTGAATAACGAGCAGAAAGACCAATTCCGCAGCGTAAGAATGTGTATCGTGCAAAAGGAGGAAACCGTGGAGCTTATCGCCGAGCGCTATCAGATCAATCCGCGGGAAATCATGCTGTACAACCGGCTTGATGACAACTCTTTGATGGAAGGTCAAGTGATTTATATTCCAAAATCCTCCTAAGGCGGATAAAGCAGAAAAAGTCGTCCTTACCGGGCCGGCGCGATCCTGTTCATGATCGCCCGCAACCCGTGAAGACGGCTTTTTCTTTGTTTAAAACCAGGTGAACAAAAAACCGATATAAATCAGGAATAAACTAAATAAGATAAAGACGTCAAACGGATTGGGAATAATCAGCGTACGGACGAATTGGATGCAGATAAGAGGAAATAGTACGGTACGGACAGCCAGTCGGATTTTTAACCACCAGGGCGGCATGAAGACACCTCCTTAACTGTGCGTTGTTGGTAAAAAAAAGGCGCGTGACGGATGCTTTTTTCTCTGATCTAAGTTTATGAACGGGACAAGATTGGATATGCTGATTAATGGAATTGTAATATTGACTCTTTGCACAATCCTGAGTATGATGATAAGAAGAAATCTTCAATAATCGACAATATCGACGAGGAATGGGAAGGTTGGCGGTATGCCCTTCAGAGAGAGGAGCCGGTGAGCTGTGAGGTTTCGAAGGATGCAGCTGCCAATACAGTCGCCCAGGAGTCG
>CAZESH010000409.1:0-2827 GCA_964514665.1 uncultured Caryophanales bacterium | reverse complement strand
CGGCCATGCTTGACCATCGCTACCTCGATTACCAATGTAATGGGGGAAAGAATCGGCGTTATCGGTGCAGATTTGTCCATTTGACTCTAAATAAACCCGGACCGATCACAGTTTTGGTTGTTGCAATTGGACATAAACCATGATAAAATAAAACCATCGTAATTGAGACCTTACTCTGTAATTCATATCTTGCAAAGGGTTATCATGTTGTACGATGGTACCTTTTCCAATATGTGAATTTTTTATTTTGAAAACAAATCAAATAAAGAAGATCATGTAAATCTAGACGAGGGAGGTAATTTCCCATGCAAACTGGTACAGTAAAATGGTTTAATGCAGACAAAGGCTTCGGTTTTATCGAGGTTGAAGGCGGCAACGATGTTTTCGTACACTTTAGCGCAATTGCAGGCGACGGCTTTAAGTCTTTGGACGAAGGCCAACGTGTTCAATTTAACGTGGTGCAAGGCAACCGCGGACCGCAAGCAGAAAACGTAATCAAGCTGTAATTTCAATCAGAACCACCCTTAATGACAAGTTAAGGGTGGTTTGATTTTATTATGGAAATGAGGAGGAAATGATCCATGTATCCGCGCAAAAGATCGCTTGAGGATTTGCCCAAAGCCGTGACAGATGTTTGGAGCTGTTCCAAAGAGGACTGCAACGGTTGGATAAGGGACGATTATTCGTTTGAAGACGTTCCTGTATGCAGACAATGCAAATCTCCGATGATCCGCAGCAGGAAGGAAGTTCCGATTCTCACTTCCAGTGACCATACTTGGAAAACCTCGAATAAATAAAAGCCTGCCTGATCAAATCTCGGCAGGCTTTATTTTTTTGGATTTTTACTTAATGCGGTCCCAGGCAGACATGCCTCCTACAACATTATGGACCTTTTCAAAGCCCGCTTTTTTCAAAATGCTGCAGGCGGATGAGCTGCGTCCCCCGCTTTGGCAGATGACGAAAATTTCTTTTTCTTTATCTAATTTTGCCAAGTGGTTGGATAAGTTGGCCAAAGGAATATTGTCGAAGTTGCGGATATGATTCATTTTGAATTCTTCCTTGGTCCGGACATCTATGAAATGCCGATTTCTCGTTGCTTTTAATTCCTGCTTCAGTTGTTCTGCCGTAATTTGATTTACCTTGCCGGCCGAGCGACCGAACATGGAAAAAATACCCATTTTTTCTCCTCCTCATATTTGTAAATCGGAATTTTTTGATGGCAATTGCGGTCATGAACTTGGGTTTGCGTATGACTTGACAGCCGCGCATCCGATCATTATTATATACCCTATAGGGTATATAAATCAAATTTTTTCAGCAGAAAGGGAGATCGTCTACAATGGGACAAAATGAATGCCGACATATCTCGATTGAACAGTTGAAGTCGAAGCTTTTTAGTCCTGACGAGGTCAAAATTATCGATGTGCGGGAGATCGAGGAATACCGCGAAGGACATATAGAGGGATCGATGCTGATTCCGTTAAGCATTTTGCCTTACCGCACGGATTTGCTTGACCGGGATGATGAGATCATTCTCGTCTGCCGCTCGGGAAACAGAAGCAGCCAAGCATGCGAAATTCTTAGACAACGCGGTTTTACCCGCATTCATTCCGTAACCGGCGGTTTGTCCGCATGGGTTGCTTAACCCGAAAGGAATCAGCAGCTTTTTGTAAAATTTCCTCACTGGCAGTGGTCTTTGTTATTTGGTAAAGTGATAAAGAGCATGAAACGTCGGAGAGGAGATAAGTAATGGAACAGAAGCGGATTCGCCATATGGCTTTGTTTACCTTGAAGCATCCGATTGCTTCGCAAGAAGCGGAGCAATTTTTGCAGGACGGGCAGCGGATTTTGAGCGCCATCCCGGTTGTCGAGCATTTCGAGGCTTTGCGTCAGGTGAGTGCGAAAACCGATTTCGATTTTTGCTTTTCCATGGAATTCGCCGATCAAGCCGCCTACGACGCTTATAATGAACACCCTGAACATCAGCGCTTTGTCGAGAAACGCTGGAAAACCGAGGTCGAACGCTTCCAGGAAATAGATCTTGCCGCCTTGTAAAAAATATCAAATGCAAAAGGAGTTCTCTCTCGGGGGAACTCCTTTTGTTATGGCCCTTGCCGCAGTCCGAATCCGGTCAGGCACCTCCGCTCAGACCAGTTCATCGGAATCGGGATCGTAGTAATCGATTTGGTCGGAGAAGCTCGCCTTGCCTAACAAAGCGGCCGCCCGCAATGTGGCCTTCCATTCCTCGGGGTGCTCTGTGGAGTTTTCCCCGTCTGTATCTCCGGCTATTTCCGAATTTTCCTCATTCATCAAAGTTTCGTCGGCTTCAATTTCCTGCCATTCCTTGTCTTTTTCCATCTGTTTTTCCTCCTCCTGCTTAACTGCTAGTATGCATTTTAATTTGCCGTTTCATCCAATGGACGAATATTCGCAGCATTTTTAAAATAGGTTTTTAAAAGCACTCACATTTCAAAAAAGATAAGGGGGGTCATTGGTTGTGAAAAGCCGGAAAACAGCCGCCGTCGCATTTACCTTGGTCACTTCGCTTGCAATAATGGCAGGGTGCGGCCCAAAAACGAGCACGGCATCTACGGGAAGTTCACCTGCAGCTACATCGTCTTCGAGTTCAACAATCAGTATAAATTTGGGGGCGGATACGACTTTTCCCCCTTTTGAAACTCAAAAAGACGGCAAAGTAACAGGCTTTGACATCGATATGATGCAGTCCATAGCGGCAAAGGAGAACCTTAAGCTGAATATATCGACGATGAATTTCACCGGCCTGATTCCAGCGGTCAAGACCGATCAGATTGATGTGGCGGTAGCA
>CAZESH010000408.1:0-2850 GCA_964514665.1 uncultured Caryophanales bacterium | reverse complement strand
CTCGTGCACGGATCGATAAGCAAAATCAATGAGCTTCTCCGGATGTCCAGCAGCAAAACTAGCATCGCCGCTCCCACCCTTATGTCCCGTGTCGGTCGAAGAGCTGGCATAACCACTGCTTACAGCCTGTGCGAGCGACTGGTAGTTGATCTGCCCCGCGAATCCGCCATTGCCGACACCCAGGTATTTGCCATTCCAGGTTGATGCCGGAAGCCAAACTTCAAATTCGATGTGCGAATCATTTGAAGGCTTGATGGTTCCCTGTACGCGGCAGAAGGCAGGCAATTTCTTGAAAAATTCCGGTATCCGTCCGTCTTCCCTCAGCGATGGAAACGCACCTGCTGCGATGCTCTGAGCTGAGGTGATGGTGGTATTCGCCAGTTTCAGGCTGGAAAGGCTTTCACAAGTGGCAGCCAGCGCTGGACATGCATTTAGGGCAGTACAAAACACTAAGAGCTTGAATAAGTGAGTTTTCATCATATTTGTTCCTTATTTAATATCGCAAACCGGAAATTGTCAACGACTCTGAGACACCTCTGGTTCGAATTTAGTGTCGTTTCCAAGCAGTTGAACTGCTTGGGCGAAAAAATCGTCCTCTGTAAAGCCCCAGGATCGACGATCTCCTTCGGACCCATATCCTAATACCCCTCGAATCGGGATATTTTCAGCGATTACGACCTCTTTGGATTCGACCTTTGGTTTGTTGATCCAGGCTGCTTGCGGCAGCGAAGGCGGAATCGGCATTCCCCGGACAAAACGTTCAGGATGAGTATCGAATGCTGATGCCAGCACTACCTGACGCTGATTATTCACCTGTTCTGCCTTGCCGTAATGGACCATTGCCGGCGTCATCAGTCCAATTCCACTGTGTCGATGCTCCTGGTTATACCAGGGGAAGAAACCCCGGCAAAAAGAGCGAGCATCCTGGATTGATCCGAAACGAGCCGGAAAATCCGGACGATACTTCAGAGTTTTAAACTGCGATTCCGAATAAGGATTATCATCTGAAACATATGGTCGGCTGTGACTCTTGGTAACACCGAGATCCGCAAGCAAAAATGCCACAGTCTTTGATTTCATCGAAGGTCCTCGGTCGGCATGAATCGTCAACTGTCCAGGCTGTACATTCTCTTTCTCGCACGTTTCTGCGATCAGTCGTTTTGCGAGGGCAGCGCTTTCGCGATGTGCAATCATCCAGCCGACCACATATCTGCTAAATATATCTAGGATCACATACAGGTAATAATAAGCCCATTTCACAGGCCCTCGCAGCTTCGTAATGTCCCACGACCAAACCTGATTGGGGGCCGTGGCCAGAAGCTCCGGGGCTTGATACTTGGGATGACGGGCCTGATTGCGGCGTTCCTGAACCTCACCCGCTTCAGCCAAAACACGATACATGGTCCTAACCGAACAGTGATATGTTCCTTCATCCAGCAGAGTGGCATAGACCTCAGTCGGCGCTTTATCAACGAATCGTTCTGTATGCAGAATATCCAGCACCTTCTGTCGCTCCGACTTACTTAAAGCCCGCGGTGGTTTGGAACGAGTCGCAGGCTTCTTGCCGGAATCGCGCGTAAGCCGACGATAAAACGTTGGCCTGGTGATATTCAGCGACCTGCAGGCGGCTGCTGTTCCCACTTCCATACGCAATTCCTTGCATGCGGTTATTCGTCGCTCTCGTTCTGCTCGATCGGAGGAACCGTCAGTCCCAATACATCGCAGAGTTTTTTTTGGACGTCTATAATCGTTTCGGCTTGGCGCAGGCGTTTTTCAAGGCGCATGTTCTCTCGACGCAACCTTTCATTTTCTTTGATAAGTGGTTTATCAGGATTTGGCTTCCTACCGCGCTTCCTGGGCTGAAGACCGGATAGCTCTCCTGAATCACGCTTCTCGCGCCATTTTGTCAGATTTGAGTAATACAGCCCTTCACGGCGCAGAAGAGCTCCAATCTCACCGGACTCACATTTGTCGGCTTCCTCCAAAATCCGTCGCTTGTATGCGGCACTGAATCTACGGCGAACGCCTTTACTGCTGACTTCCCGGTTGGCGGCGACCGGCGCCAAAGCCGGGGCGGATCCCCCTCCTCTTCGTTCCGGCTCGCTACGCTCGCCTCCACTCATCGTCGGGGTCTCCACCCCGGCTTCCTCCACAACCATTGCTTTGCCTTCCATCTTCTTTCTCATCCCTACCCTCTACACTAATATAACAGGGGTAAGGTGTCTCAGCATTATTGGCACAGAGGAAAAAGATTTTCTCAGCCATCTGCCGCAGAAGCACTAAAATAGTCGTTGGCTTATACTTTCTTGCGTCTTGTGATGTCTGGCATATAGACCGATGCTGTGTAAAGAACAGGTAGGCGGAATCCGAATTCCCCGGTCGGTTTTTTTGAACAAAAGACAAGAAGCCATCCGCTGGAAAGCTACTCACATGCTTGACAGCGTATCATCCAAAGTGACATGCCTTACCTAAATCGGAAGGCGGTGTTTTTCCTTCCGACAGCAGCACTAGCCTCATATAGTTGACTCGCTTTCAATCAGGTATAATGTGATTCATATTTTGCGGAGATATGCTCCCATGATTGGGGAAAGGCTTGGCCCATACGAAATCCTGGCCCCTATTGGCGCCGGAGGTATGGGTGAAGTTTATCGCGCGCACGACAGCAAGCTTCACCGCGATGTCGCCGTGAAAGTACTGCCGGAAGTGTTCGCAGCCGATGTCGATCGCATGGCACGGTTCGAGCGGGAAGCTCGCGTACTCGCATCGCTCAATCATCCCAACATCGCTTCCATTTACGGCCTCGAAGAATCAGGCAGCGCGCGTGCGCTGGTAATGGAGCTGATACAGGGG
>CAZESH010000407.1:0-2850 GCA_964514665.1 uncultured Caryophanales bacterium | reverse complement strand
ACGGTATGGTGCTTATTGTTGGCGAAATCCCGAAAATTGACCGTTGACAACTCCACCAAGCCTTTTTCCCGCGCTTTTCCGATTATGCTGGAGGAAAACATACCCTCGAACATTTCGGGGAACAGCGTCAGTACATCGATTTTCATTCCAAAAGCCCCTCCAGCAAATGAACGGTAATCTTTTTTTGTTGAATATCTACATTGAGAATGACTTCATCAATCACCGGAAGCATAAAGGGCTTTCCTTTTCCCGGATCGGGGGTTACGACCCAAACGTCATTTGCGCCGGGAGCTAGAATTTCCGTCACGGTTCCAAGCTCGACATGATCTTCGGTCACAACCCTGCAGCCGGAAATTTCATGATAATAATACTCGTCTGACGGGAGCTCGAGCAGCTGCGAGTCCGATATTTTAAGCGAAGCGCCTTTCCATTTCTCCACATCGTTGATGCTGTCGAAGCCTTCCAATTTTATGATGTAGACGTTTTTTTGCGGGCGGGCCCTTTCCACCTTTACCTCAGTGACAGGCGATGAACCCTGCGGCGGTACAATATGCAAGACGCTTCCCCGTTCAAAACGCACATCGGGAAAGTCCGTTTTGGGAACGATCTTTAATTCTCCGCGGATGCCATGCGTATTGACAATTTCACCAACGGTATAATACTTTTCCGACATGCGTTTTCCACTCTCCTTCCTTCCGTTTCAACAGCGACCGGGTTGGCAAAAAGGTTAGGGGAACACCCTAACCCTTTAAAGCCAAGCTATGAAATGATTTCCACGGATACCCGTTTGTTGTCCTTCACTGCAGCGGAGGTCACAACGGTTCGGATTGCCTTGGCAATCCTCCCTTGCCTTCCGATTACTTTGCCCACATCCTCGGGATGAACGGACAATTCGAAAACCACACCCTCATCAGATTCCACTTCGTTTACACGAACGTCCTCCGGATGATCGACCAGCGCTTGCGCAATGACTACGACTAAATCCTTCATTTAAGAAGCCCTCCAAATCAACAGAATTACTTCTGAAGTTTTGACTCATGAAATCTCTTCATGATACCGGCCTTACTGAACAGATTGCGAACGGTATCGGATGCCTGAGCACCGGTTTGCAGCCATTTCATTGCTTTTTCTTCATCGATGCTGACCGCAGCAGGCTGCACTACCGGATTGTATGTGCCGATTTCTTCAATAAAACGTCCGTCACGAGGAGAACGGGAATCGGAAACGACGATACGATAAAACGGAGCTTTATGTGCACCCATGCGCTTTAGACGAATACGAACTGCCATGTTTTTCACCTCCCTAACAGAAATCGTAATGCTCTATCAACCAAACGGGAACTTGAAGTTTTTACCCACCTTCTTCTTCATTTTCCCTTTTGGTCCCATCATGCCGGAAAATTGTTTCATCATTTTCCGCATGTCTTCAAACTGTTTGATCAAGCGGTTGACATCCTGAAGCGATGTGCCGCTGCCGCTTGCTATTCGTTTGCGGCGGCTGGCATTGATGATCTCCGGCTTGCGCTTTTCCTCGAGCGTCATCGATTTAACGATCGCTTCAACCCGGCCCATCTGACGCTCATCCACCTTCATATCCTTGATGCCCTTCATTTTATTCATCCCCGGCATCATATCCAGCAGTTGGTCCAAAGGTCCAAGCTTCTTCACTTGTTCCATCTGTTCCAGGAAATCCTCAAAGGTAAATTCGGCACGGCGCATTTTGCGTTCCAGCTCGGCCGCTTTTTCCGTATCGATGTTGGACTGCGCTTTTTCGATCAGCGTCAGCACATCGCCCATACCAAGAATTCTCGACGCCATGCGCTCGGGATGAAACGGCTCAAGCTGGTCGATCTTCTCGCCCATGGCGGCAAATTTAATCGGAGTTCCCGTCACCGCTTTGACGGAAATTGCCGCCCCGCCCCGGGTATCGCTGTCCAATTTGGTCAGCACCACACCGGTCAGTCCGATCTGCTGATGAAAGCTTTCGGCAACGATGACCGCTTCCTGACCGGTCATCGCATCCACGACAAGCAGAATTTCATCGGGCTTGATCGCTTCCTTAATGCGGATCAATTCATCCATCAGCTGTTCGTCAATGTGCAAACGTCCCGCTGTATCCACGATCAGGTAATCGCTGCCGTTTTCTTTGGCTGAATCTAATGCGCTTTTGGCTATATCCACCGGATTGGCTTGATCGCCCAAGCTGAAAACAGGCGCCTTAATCTGTTCGCCAAGCACCTGCAGCTGCTTGATTGCCGCAGGACGGTAAACATCGCATGCAGCCAACAGCGGACGGTGATTTTGCTTTTGCAGCAATTTTGCCAGCTTTCCGCTTGTCGTCGTTTTGCCGGCGCCCTGCAGCCCGACCATCATGATCACGGTAGGCGGCTTATTGGCTTTGGCCAATTTGCTCTGTGTTCCGCCCATCAAGTCCGTCAATTCCTTGTTGACGATATCGACAACGACCATGCCGGGCGTAAAACTTTTCAGCACTTCCTGGCCTATGGCGCGTTCCTTGACTTTGGCGATAAACGCTTTGACAACCTTGAAGTTGACATCGGCTTCAAGCAAGGCAAGCCGCACTTCACGCAGCGCCTCGTTGACGTCGTCTTCGCTCAACTTGCCTCTGCTTTTTAATTTGCTGAATACATTCTGCAGTCTCCCTGCCAGTCCTTCAAACGCCACGTTTCCCGCCTCCTTTTTATGAAGAGCAGATCGAAAAAACTTTCAGCCTATGGCAATGGTTCGTAATCTATTTTCTGCAGCGCATCGAGCAGCTCGGCCAATTCCAGGTTTTTCTGCACCGATTGCCCGGCTTGCAATGCTATGATCCGACGGATCAGATCCTGCC
>CAZESH010000406.1:0-2856 GCA_964514665.1 uncultured Caryophanales bacterium | reverse complement strand
CCGAGTGGATTTGAACCACTTAGATTGTGCGACTGTGAGGCGCACCAAAAAAACCACCTCCGAATTGTTCATTCAGCGGTGGCCTTTCAGGAAGATTTACTCAAACACAAGGGGTTTCAAATAGAATTTCAACTGTATTCCCGCTGCCGCAGCGCTTCGTACAGAAGCACCGTCGCGGCCATCGCCACGTTGAGCGATTCCGCCTTGCCGGGCATGGGGATTTTTATCAGCTTTTGCACATGCCGTTCGATTTGCGGGGATACCCCCTTGGCTTCGTTGCCGACCACAATCCAGGTCGGGTTGCGGAAATCAATCTCATAGCAATCGACACTCGCCTGCAAGCTTGTGCTGACCAGCTGCAAATCGGGAATTTTCTGCAGCAGGCGTGGCAGCCATTCGTTCAAATCGCATTCCACTACCGGCAGATGAAAGATCGATCCCATCGTGGCACGCACCGTTTTCGGGTTATGGATATCCACGCTGCCCGCTCCCACGATGACCGCATCGGCATTAACCGCATCCGCACTGCGGATCAAGGTGCCCAAGTTTCCCGGATCCTGCACGCCATCGACGACAACCGCAAGCGACCATTCCGCGTTCATGACTTCATCGATGGAATAGGAGCGTTTCCCGATGACGGCGCAAATTCCCTGCGGATTGACCGTATCTGAAATTTTGTCCAACACTTGTCCGCTGACGGAAACCATCTCGGCCGAATGAAGCTTGGACCATTCCGCGATTTCCGCGGGTATTCCTTTTTCACCGTCATAAATCAGCGTGCGAATCAATGCCCCGGAACGGATCGCTTCCTGCACGGGATGAAGTCCTTCTACAATGAATGTGCCGGAGCGCTCCCTTCCTTTTCTGGAAAGCAGCTCGGCCCACTCCTTGACCCGGGGATTTTGGACGGAACGAATCGTCTTGTCCATTATGAATCCGCGCTGGAAACTTCCAGGTTATGTAAATCTTCATTTTTGCCGACAACAACCAGAATATCGTTTTCTTGGATCACATCCTGAGCCTGCGGAGCGATGTTCATGACCCCGCCGCTTTTGATGCCCATAATGTTGCATCCATGCTTGGCCCGAACGTCCAGCTGCCGCAAATTTTTTCCGACCATGTGACGGCTGGCCTTGATTTCAACAATGCTGTAATCGTCTGACAGCTCGATGTGATCGAGGATGTTCGGTGAAATTAAATTGTGGGCAACGCGTTGTCCCATATCCCGCTCCGGAAAAATCACCTTGTCGGCGCCGATTCTTTGCAGCACTTTCCCGTGCAGTTCATTCTGGGCCTTGACGATCAGGGTGCCTACTCCGATTTCCTTTAAAATCAGCGTAGTCAGAATACTCGACTGAATATCCTGGCCGATCGCCACAACCACTACATCAAAGTTGCGCACCCCGAGCGCGCGCAGCGCATCCTCATCCGTCGAATCCGATTGAACGGCATGCGTGACAAAATTGATCACTTCCTGCGTTCTTGCTTCACTGGCATCAATGGCCAACACTTCATAGCCTAGATTATACAAAGTTTTTGCCACACTGGAACCAAAACGTCCCATGCCGATGATGGCAAATTGTTTTTTCTCCATACAGGTCTCCCTTTCTCATGCAAATCAGACGAGAACATTATACCATATCCACTATTTTCATTCCCAACTCTGCTCTTCTTGCAGGAATGCGCCAAGCGTAAAAAGTGCATATTAAACAGTGGAAAAACCGATAAAAATGGAGGTTATCATATGAATTTAAATTTAAGGCAAGCGATCGTGCAGCGCGTACACGATAAATCACACGAAGAACTGGCCGATGTGATCGACAGCTCCATTGATTCCGATGAGCGCGCTCTGCCCGGGCTGGGCGTACTGTTCGAAATGATCTGGAAAAAAAGCGATCAAGCTGCCCGCGATTCCTTGGTTGCAAGGCTCGAAGAACAGCTCAGGAACATTCCGGCTAATCGCTGAATTTGCAGCGCTCGGATACGGCTGCAGTCTGAGAAGCAATCTCGCCGGAAAGAAATCCGCTTAAATTAAGCTCAAGCACCTCCAATACATCATGAAAAGTCTCAAACGGATAATATTCATCCCTTTGGGTTTTTCTATGTTTGGCCAGTGCTGCCCTGGCAAATACCCAATCGGCAAATGCCGACCCGAAGATATCGCTGCTTCCGTCTCCGATATAAATAATCCGGCTGCCTTCCTGCTTTAGCTTTCGCACGTATTCCGCTTTGCAGCAGCCGCACCAGCTGCAGGCGGTGTTTTGATTTTGCAAGCCCAGCATGTAGCTGCCGCTTTCGTCATAGGTAATCGGGTTGGCTTCAATATGATCTACGGTTAGTCCATGATGGCGCAGCAGTTTCTCTATATAATAAAGCATGCCGTCGCTCAACACATGGACGGGAATTTGCCTGGACCGGCAAAATTCCAGAAAGCGGGCCGCGCCTTCCCTGGGATAAATCGATGCCAGCACGCGATCCACTTCTTCCTGCCTTCCTTCAAGAAGACCATAATGCACCTTGATCCATTCCGATGAGCCGGCTTCGCCGCCGACCACCCTCCTAAGGTTTTCGACTGCCTGCGGATGCTCTGAAATCCGCAAACGCTCCATCAGCGTGTCTCCGACATCCTGTTTCATCAATGTGCCGTCGAAATCGACGATAACTTGTAGCGACTTCATATCCAATGTCCTCCGTATGAAAAGATAGCGTATATTTTACCATAAAACCAAAGATAAAAACCCCCAACTCACGAAAAATCGCGAAGCTGGAGGTTGAAATAAAAAATGATGCATATCGGCAAACGCATCCTCGCCGGAAAGCAGTCGAACCGGAAACAGAAATCCCCCTATCAACGGG
>CAZESH010000405.1:0-2879 GCA_964514665.1 uncultured Caryophanales bacterium | reverse complement strand
CGGTTCGAGGCAATTAGTCTTTTATTCCTATACAATAAAGTTCGATTCCCATCGTTTCGACGTGTTATAATGTCATCATGTCGATATTCGTGAAAAAGGAGCCGAACGATGAACGTTCTTAAGAAAAATCCCATTCTATTCTGGTTAATCTCATCTTATGTAGTGCTTTTTTTGTTTATAGCCCCTTTCTCGAGAGGTTTATTTAATGGCGGACAGTTGGATTTTCTCAAACCGATCTATGTCGCCTTGATATGGTCATCGATTATTCTCCTGGTTACGGCGATTCATCTATTCTCGCATTGGAAAGCGGAAGGCCCGCGAACCCAGCTCCTGCACTTTGCGATATGGCTGATTCCGCTTGCCTACCTGCTGTCGCTGATCCAAAGCGCTTCTCATAGTTTTGCTGTTGAATCGTTGTACATTCATCTCATGTATGCATCATTCTTCCTGCTGAGCTTCTTTTATGCCAGACAAAGACTCGGCGCCTTCCTATTTCAAGGCGGTATCCTGCTATCCGGTTATGTAGTTATTGTGTTTGGATTAATGAATTGGTTCGGGAATGCTTCGCTCTTTGGTTTGATCCATTATCAATCCAGCGCTGGCGGGAAGGCCGGTGTTGTTTATCGGGATGCTGTCTTAGGTCAAAGACTTTCTTCTGTATTTCAATATCCAAATACATACGCCGCTTACTTAATCGCGTTAATTATTGCTTCTATCGTAATTGTCAGCTTGAGTCGCAGGTGGTATGTGGTGATGACCGCCTCGTTCATGCTGGTTCCGGGAATCCTCTCGTTCCTGCTGACATTGTCGCGCGGCGGGATGGTCGTATTCCCGGTAGTTGTTTTATTGGTTCTGCCGTTTCTAACTTTTCCTAGGCAGATTTTGTTCTTCGTTCATACCGTACTTGCACTGCTGGCATCTCTATCCATATTCGGAGCGGTAACCCATATGGGACTGACCCTGCAAAAGCATTTCTCTACTTCCGACGCCTTAAAAGCTTGGAGCATTCTGATTATGGTCTCGCTTCTCTATAGCGGGTTCGCCTTGCTTGTTCAGCGTTATCTCGAACCGCTCGTAACACGATGGACGAAGCCATTAGCCAACCGCCGATTTTCAACGCTGATGCTGCCGGTCATCGCGTTACTCGTCGGAGCCATCGGTTTCTACCT
The DNA here is from genome assembly GCA_964514665.1 of uncultured Caryophanales bacterium. GTDB lineage: Bacteria > Bacillota > Bacilli > Paenibacillales > KCTC-25726 > CAZESH01. The sequence goes on along the minus strand of CAZESH010000405.1, from coordinate 1,710 downwards.
GTTGTTCGGAGATACCGGCATTTCTAAGCTGCTTCCTGATAATATCAAGAACCGGATAGCGAATATTAACCTGCAGCAGACCAGCGTGGCTGAAAGAGGAACATTCTACAAGGACGCCATCAAATTGTTCAAGGACTATCCTGTACTCGGCGCCGGCGGCGGGGCCTGGTTCACTCTATATGAAAAATACCAGAGCAATCCGTATGTAAGCAGACAGGCGCACAACTTCTTTCTGCAATATCTGGTCGAAACCGGTTTGGTCGGACTGATTTTCCTGGTTTTCCTGTTGGCCGTCGTCTTTTACACGTATATCCGCAGCTTCATCCGTAATCAGGATGCTTCCAAATACGATCATTTGATCTTCTATATCGTGCCTGTCGCGATCCTGATCCACAGCCTGATCGACTTCGACATGAGCTTCATCTATATCGGAGCTCTGGTATTCTTAAGTCTTGGAGGCATGTTGGGAGGTTCAAAGGCAGTGCACTTCAACTCGCCCCTGCATCATTCATGGCAAAAATGGACAAAGGCTTACCCTGCTTTCATGGCCGTTGTTGCTGTCCTTTTATTGGTTATGTCGGTACGTCTGTATGCCTCGACCGGTCCTTACAACTCTGCAATGAAGGATCTGAACAACAAGAAGCCGCTAAACCAAGTTGTTGACCAATTGGACAGAGCGATCGATTCCAACAGTTACCCGGAATACGCGGCGATGAAAGCCAACCTGCTGCTGCAGGCTTATAAGCAAACAAAGGATGAACAGTATTACACCGAGGCTACTTCCACTTTGGATCAATTGGGAAAGCTGGAGCCATACAACCATCTCTACATGGAAGCAGAATTAAATTTGTATGCGGAAAAACAGAATTGGAACAAGGTTTTAGAAGTACTGGATCGTGCTCTGAATTATTATCCATGGGACATTACAATTTATGAACGGATCATCTCTTTGAATTACCAGCTAGGCCATTTGATGTTGGTTCAACATAATAAACAAAAGGCTGATCAATACTGGAATCGTGCAATTGATCTTTATCAAGAAGTAAAAGGGCACATTGCCGAGTTTGCCTCGCTTCCAAAAAGTCAAGCACAAATCAAACCTTTCCAAGTGTCAATCAATATGGCTTTAAATGTAGGAAAAATTTTCTATTCCCGTAACATATATATGGAAACAACTCAACTTTTAAAAAAATTTGTTAATATCAAGCAACTTTCCAACCCACAGCAGCAAGAACTCGACACTTATTATCTGGCTGCGCTTAGGAAGCAAGGAAAAGATGATCCCCAGTTCTATAATCTTATTATTCAGGCCGCTCCGGAACAGAAAGAAGCAATCGAAGCATTGATGAATCAATAGTTGTTAAGAATCATCTTTCTTTAGTAATTCGTGTCAATATCCTTTATTTGACGACAGTGGCGAAATTTACTGATATCTTGTCAAAACTAAAATGTAAATTATCCTCTATCCGAATAAGTTTTTTTTCAAATATCGGATGGAATCGGAGTTAGCCTAAAAAATAGAATTTAAACGTAATTCGGTAAAGCACATGATGGGAACGGGGAAAACCCTGTTGGATGTCACCAAGGAGGTCCCCGTTAGCAGCATACGGGCTTGGAAAAATGTACGAAAATGTGGGGGAACAACAAGGGCTCAATATAATGCTCCCCAAGGGTGAGACACGAAAATAAAAATCTAAGTTATACTATGAC
>CAZESH010000404.1:0-2925 GCA_964514665.1 uncultured Caryophanales bacterium | reverse complement strand
ATGCACGGTTTGACGGGGAGTCCGAGGGAGTAATCCCTCGTCTTACCCTACTTTGGGCAGGAGAATCCGAAAGCATATAGAAAGGTTAATGATGAATTCTAAAATGGAATCGAGGGATCGGTTTGCTTATATTGAAAAAGCTTGCCTTATCCGTAACCGCTATTCTTCTGCTGGGATCGATCCCGGCGGCGGTTTTGCTGGCAACGCTTAATTTGACTGTCCTCAAGCCCTATAATACGCTGCAATACTTCGAACAGAGCGGCATTTACGAGAAAATGAGCGTACAGATCAAAAAAACGATTGTCGAGGATGCGGTATCCAGAAGCCCCCGCATCATGCAAAAATATGTTGCTGCAATCATGGAAGCGGCGTCTGATGCGACAGTGACCCCGCAATGGCTTCAAGTCAAGACGCAGCTGGTTCAAAAAACCGTCTGGGATTTTCTGACGGGAAAAAGCGAGCGGTTGGAGCCGATTCCCGTGCCTGAATTGAGGCAGTCCGCTTTGCAGGCGGCAAAACGGCAGTTGAACAGACTTCCTCAAGCCGTATGGCTGCTTCCGGGGATGAACAAGGAACGGTTCGCCATGGATTTTGCCGGGCAAATCCCCAAGCAGATCACGATCGAGGAAGCTCTGGACAATCGGGTTCAGATGCAGGTTGTGAAGGAGAAATATAAGCTTTTCCAGCTTGAAAGCAAGGTTTTTTACGTATTTTTAGTGATTTTGCTGCTGATTTTTGGCTGGTCGGCGGGGTCGTTTAAACAAATGCTGCGGCTATTCGGCCGGCTTTTCACAACAGCGGGATTTCTGTCGCTGCTGGCGGCCGGCGGATTGTGGTATGGCCGCAAGCTGCTGCCTGTTTTGCCTCCGTTCAAAGACGGGTCTGCCGCCAGGGAAGCGATGATTCATGCAGGCGATGCGGTTCTCCGTGAAATGGTGCAATATGCGGGAGGTTTGGCGATGGCTGTTGTCTTTTTCGGTCTTATCGGCTTATGGTTCGGTAAATCACGAATATAATTATGTAGTCTTTGTCGAATGTTCGGTTTATTTGTTGACAATTTTTGTCCTCCGCAATAAAATCAGGGTGGAATAATAAACCATAGCTCGTGTTTCTGCTGCGAAATTTGTTATTCCAAAACCATTTTGTAGGAGGAGAAAGAATGGATCGTTTCTTCAAGTTGAAGCAGAACGGAACTACTGTCAGAACCGAGATTATTGCCGGCATCACAACCTTCATGACGATGGCATACATATTGGCAGTCAACCCCGGCATCCTGGGTGAAACCGGTCTTGACAAGACTTCTATCTTTTTGGCAACTGCGATTGCGGCAGGCGTTGTGACAATTTGTATGGGATTGTTTGTAAACTTTCCGGCGGCTTTGGCGCCTGGCATGGGGTTGAACGCATATTTTGCCACCGTTGTGCTAAGCTCCAACGGCAGCTTTACTCCGCAAATGGCTTTAACAGCAGTATTTATCTCCGGCATCATTTTCATTATTCTCACCGTTACGAAAATACGCCAGCTGCTGCTGGTCGCTGTCCCCGATAACCTAAAGCATGCAATCACGGTAGGAATCGGCTTGTTCATTGCGATTATCGGACTGAAAAACAGCGGACTGCTGACGATTGCGGTTAATCCGATGAAGGATATCAAAGCCAATTCCTTTACCGATGTGCTTGGCTTCGAAACCGTCATGCATATGGGAAGCCTTGAGGACAAAGGCGTCATTTTGACCATTATCGGGTTGGTGCTGATCGGGATCTTGATGGTGCTTCGAATCAAAGGAGCAATTCTATACGGTATTATCGCCACCACTATTATTGGCGCTATTCCTTATTTCGGTCTTGTTCATTTTGCCGATCTTGGCAGCAGCAATGCCATGTGGGTTCCGGATTTTTCAAAATTGAATTTTGCCGACTTTGATTGGAGCGGTCTTGCCGCCAACGGGATCATCACTGCGATAGCGACATTCACCTTTGTCGAGTTGTTCGATACTTTTGGAACGCTGGTAGGAACCGCTAATCGTGCGGGTATCATGAAAAATCCCGAGGAAGGCAAGAAGCGAATCGGCAAAGCCATGCTTGTCGATGCGATCGGAGTCAGCGGCGGCGCTCTCGTTGGAACGTCCACTGTGACAGCCTATGTGGAAAGCTCTGCCGGCATCGCGGAAGGCGGACGGACGGGATTGACTGCCGTGTCTACCGGGGTATTGTTCCTGCTTGCGCTGTTTCTCTCCCCGATTGCTTTGTTGATTCCCGGATCGGCAACATCCGCCGCACTGATCATAGTCGGTGTATTGATGATGCAGTCCGTACGGGAAATTGACTTCCAAGATTACATTGTCGCTATTCCCGCTTTCCTTACGATTGTGTTCATGCCTTTCACCTATAATATTGCAAACGGCATTTCGTTCGGTATCGTGACCTATGTTATTCTTGCTGCGATTGGCGGACTGGCAGGCAAGACGAGCCATAAAGTGCACTGGCTGATGTGGATTTTGTTTGTGCTCGTGATTGCCCGCTACATCTTTGTGGGCAGTGCCGGCTGACCAAAAAAGACAAGCAGATTATGCGGTTTGAAGTTTTCCCTGGCCCGGTTCGTAAAGATACCGGGCTTTGGCGTCTTTTGCCGGCTGAAGGCTGCCGGGATATTTTTTCGGAAATTAGAGGTTGCAATCGTATTGAAAAGTTGGTATATTTATTTTTGCCGCTTTTGAAAAGAGTATTCGCAGTATTCTTCGTACCCCATTCTTTTCAAGTGGTTTTGTTGTCACAATATCGGCCAAATTGGCGAAAATGGAAGAAAATAACCATTGAAATTGCCTAGCCTGTTGTGTTATTGTATAAAGGTCGCCTCGAGAGAGATGATGCACAAAATGGAGCCCTTTGAAAACTGAAAAGCGAGTGCAAATCGAGAAAGATTTAA
>CAZESH010000403.1:0-2932 GCA_964514665.1 uncultured Caryophanales bacterium | reverse complement strand
GACAGGCGGTCAGCGTTCACGGAAGGACAAGGGAACAATTGTATACCGGGCCTGCCAACTGGGACGTGATTAGGGAAGTCAAGCAGGCGGTGTCCATTCCGGTCATCGGCAACGGGGATGTGTTCACGCCAGAGGATGCCAAACGGATGATCGACCAAACGGGCTGTGATGGCGTCATGATCGGACGCGGCGCTTTGGGGAACCCGTGGATGCTGTACCGGACAGTGCAGTACCTGACAACCGGAGAGCTGCCCGACGAACCGCTGCCAAATGACAAGATAGAAATCGCCGTATTGCATCTGGACAGACTGGTTCAATTAAAAGGCGAGTCTGTTGCGGTCAGAGAAATGCGCAAGCATATGGCCTGGTATTTAAAGGGCATGCATGGATCGGCCAAGGTGAAAGATACGCTTATGGAGCAGACGACGCGTCATGGCATGGTCGATATACTTCGTGAGTATATAGAAACTTTGGAACAGAAGGAATCCTCGTCAAATGAGGAGCATCCGGCTGCGGTTCATTGAGATTTCCGTTGATTGACATTTTTTCACTCATGCAATATAATCAACGCATAGTTAGCGGGCTGTGGAAAAGAAAGTGATTTCACTTGGTCATGTCGGTGCAGAAATGTCATATCATATAAGTATCCGTTTTGATTGATATACCGGTTTATACCGGAGATTTATTCCATTCGCCGCGACCTGTCTGTCGCGGTTGAAAATTATTACTTGACAGGGGACTTGGAATTATGTCTGAAAAAGAAGTAATACTTACCCAGGACGGCTTAAAGAAGCTTGAGGATGAGCTGGATAATTTAAAATCGGTCAAACGCAGGGAAGTTGCCGAAAGAATAAAAATTGCCATCGGCTATGGGGACATCAGCGAGAATTCCGAGTACGAAGACGCCAAAAACGAACAAGCTTTTATCGAAGGCCGTATCATTACGCTGGAGAAAATGCTGCGCAACGCCAGGATCATCAATAGTGATGAGATCGAGACCAATGTTGTCAGTATAGGATCGATTGTTTCGCTGAAGGATATGGAATTCGGCGATGTGCTGGAATATACGATCGTGGGAACGGCTGAATCCGATCCGTCGCAGAACAAGATTTCCAATGAAAGTCCCGTCGGCAAAGCCATTTTAGGCAAGAAAAAAGGATCTGCAGTCGATGTCAATGTTCCGGCAGGGGTTATCCAATATAAAATCATGAACATTAAAAAATAATGTTGAATTCAGGCAAGTGCGAAGTTGTATAAAATCGCGCCATAAAAACCTCGCAAGAGGTTTTTTTATCTGAGAAAGCGGGAGATGACAATGTTGAGTCAAGAAGTGGAATTAAATGAAATGCTGGTGATCCGAAGGAATAAATTGGACGAGCTCAGGAAGCTGGGAATCGATCCTTTCGGTAAAAAATATACACGTACCCACTTGGCTGAGGAAATTTTGACGGCTTATTCGGAAAAGTCAAAAGAAGAACTGGATGAACTGCACGTTGAAGTAAGCATTGCCGGCAGAATCATGCAAAAGCGGAATATGGGCAAAGCCTCGTTCGCCCACATTCAGGATATCAGCGGGAAAATTCAAGTTTATGTGCGGCAGGATGCGATTGGCGAACTGAGTTACAAAGCCTTTGATATGTTGGATTTGGGGGACATCGTTGGAGTCAAAGGTGCGGTATTCAAAACGAAAACGGGGGAAACCTCGGTTAAAGCCGAATCGCTGGAGGTTCTTACGAAGTCGATTTATCCGCTTCCGGAGAAGTTTCACGGTTTGAAGGACGTAGAGCTGCGCTACCGCCAACGGTATGTGGACTTGATCGTGAATCCCGAGGTCAAGCAAACCTTTATTATGCGTTCGAGAATTATTCAATCCATGCGCAGATTTCTCGATGACCACGGCTATCTTGAAGTGGAGACCCCGACGATGCACGCGGTTGCCGGTGGAGCGGCGGCTCGTCCTTTTACCACGCATCATAATGCGCTGGACATGCGGCTGAACATGCGGATCGCCATCGAGCTTCACTTGAAGCGTCTGATTGTGGGCGGACTTGACAAGGTTTATGAGATCGGCAGGGTTTATCGCAACGAGGGGATATCCACCCGCCACAACCCGGAGTTCACCATGCTTGAGCTGTATGAAGCTTATGCGGATTACCACGACATCATGCGTCTGACCGAGGATGTGATCGCGCATATTGCCGAGGAAGTGCTTGGAACAACCGATGTTACTTATCAAGGCAAAACCATCCATCTTGCCACCCCTTGGAAACGGATTTCCATGGTTGAGGCCATTCGCGAGGTTGTGGGCGTCGATTTCAGTCAAGCAATGAGCGACGAAGAAGCGCATAGGCTGGCCAAAGAACATAAAGTGCCGGTTGAGGCGAACATGACCTTCGGCCATATCGTCAATCAGTTTTTTGAAACCTTTGTCGAGGAAACGCTGATTCAACCGACGTTTGTTTACGGCCATCCCGTCGAAATATCGCCGCTGGCCAAGAAGAATGAGGAGGATCCAAGGTTTACGGATCGCTTCGAGCTGTTCATCGTTGCCAGAGAGCACGCTAATGCATTCAGTGAATTGAACGATCCGATTGATCAACGGCAGCGTTTTGAGGCACAGCTGAAGGAAAGAGAGCAGGGAAATGACGAAGCTCACGAGATGGATGAGGATTTTGTCAGAGCACTCGAATACGGCATGGCTCCCACGGGCGGACTCGGCATCGGAATAGACAGACTGGTCATGCTGTTGACGGATTCCCCCTCGATCCGGGACGTGCTTTTATTCCCGCATATGAGAGATCGGTCTCTGGATTGATTTCCAGCACAACGAGTTCTAAAAATTTACATTTCGTTTTTGCTTGACTGCACCGCTTATCGTATGTTACATTATTTCTCGCCGCTAAAAACAGCAGCCAGTGAAACCTCGGCATGA
>CAZESH010000402.1:0-2933 GCA_964514665.1 uncultured Caryophanales bacterium | reverse complement strand
CATGCTGCAAGCCAAACGGCTTTTGTCGGAAGGACAATTGCAGGTCAGACAGGTAGCCGAACAGGTCGGATATTACAGCACGAGGCATTTCACCAAGCTGTTTACGGAATTTTGCGGATGCTACCCTTCCGAATACAAAAAAGGCTTGAATGCATCCGTACGAAATGAATGCTCTTCTCAATTTTTTAATGTTTAATATAGCCTAATTTTTCTGAAATTTCTTTGCCTGCTTCGACAACCTGTTTGGCGAAAAAGGGGATTTTGGCAGGGCCCATTCGCTGCTTGGGCCCGACGACCGTTACCGCGGCAATGACCTGACCGGTATAATCATGGATCGGAGCGGCAACGGAATGGACGCCATCCAGCAATTCTCCATAGCTCGTGGCATATTCCGCCTTTTTGATTCGCGTTATTTCTTTCATCAGCGCATGCTCATCATGGATGGTGTCTTTTGTGTAAGATTTTAGTCCTTGGTCGATATAATTGCGGATAAAAGAGGGAGATTGATAAGAGAGCAGAACCTTTCCGGAGCTTGTGCAGTGCAGCGGGTTTCTTCTGCCAACATGGGTCAAAAAGCGGACATAGTGATTGCATTCCACTTTCAGCAAATACGTCACATGGCTGCCTTCCAAAATACCGATGTGGGCGGTTTCGCCGACCGTTTCGACCAGTTTGCGCACGGTTGGCAGCGATTCGTTGTATATATCCAGATTGGCGGTAACGACTCCGCATAAGGCCAGAACCGAATAACCCAGTCTGTACTTTTGCGTTTCATGGTCCTTGGCAAGGAAGCCTTCCTCGGCCAAGGTGGAGACGATGCGGTACACCGAGCTTTTTCCCAAATTCAGCGATTGCGAGATCTCGGTGATGCCTTGAACCGGATTTTCCATCGTATAGGAACGCAAAATCCGCAGAGCATTATGCAACGAAGACAGCAGGTGTTTATTCGTATTATCGCTCATAGAAAAACTCCTTTTATGCTACCTGGTTTATATAATTATATCACGAAACGGAAGAAATTTACTATAGGGGAACGCAAGATCCATATCCGCATCAAATAGCGGCAGTAAATTATGACAGCGCTTTCAAAAAAATTCACCATTGTTCCGTATATGAGAACAATCGTGTTGAACCTGCCGTCGAATCTTCATATGATGAAGTAACAATAAAAAATTGCAATTCCGCTTACGAGACGTTCATCGATAAATTCCTCAAGCAAACCAAGGAACTGGTCATTGGCGGGCCGTTTGACGAAAAAACAAAGGTAGGCGCTTTGATCAGCGAAGAGCATTATGAGCGTGTGACAAGCTATATTCGGCTCGCTGTCGAAGAGGGTGGTACGATCCTTTGCGGCGGAAAGCGTCCTGAAGGCTTGGACAAAGGTTACTACTTGGAACCTACGATTATTACCGGTCTTAACCGCACATCCCGGGTGGTCAACGAAGAAATATTCGGACCCGTCGTCACCGTGATTCCCTTCGATACGGAGGAAGAAGTGCTGGAGCAGGTGAACGACACCCATTACGGATAAAGCGCTTCTTTATGGACCAATGACCTGCGCAGGGCCCACCGTCTTGCCGCCGAGATCGAAGCCGGCATCGTTTGGCTTGGTTTCTGCGCGATTTGCGGACGCCCTTCGGCGGCATGAAGCAGAGCGGCATTGGACGTGAAAGCGGCTTGCACAGCTTCGAATTTTATTCCGAATTAACGAATATTTGCATTAAACTTTAAGCAAGAATGGCGGGGTGACCATAGAAATGACGGATAAAGCAGTTCAATACGCAGAGCATTTACGGCAGGCGAGTGTCAGAGGCAAGGGTGTGGAACCGATCACAACACTCGATCCGGAAATCACCATTGCGGAAGCTTACCGGATCCAGCTGGCCCATATCGACAGCAAAATCAAATCGGGAAGCCGCATTGTCGGCAAAAAAATCGGCTTAACCTCCTTGGCCATGCAGCAGCTACTGAAGGTCGACCAGCCGGATTATGGGCATTTGTTGGACGATATGGTGGTGGAAAACGGCGGCGCAATCGATTTTTCGAGGGTACTGCAGCCGCGGGTGGAAGCGGAAATCGCTTTCGTATTAAAGCGGGATTTGATCGGACCGCGGGTCACGGCGCTCGAGGTGCTGCTTGCAACCGACTACGTGCTGCCTGCGCTGGAAATCGTCGACAGCCGGATTGCCGACTGGAAGATCAAGCTTCAGGATACGGTAGCGGATAATGCCTCCTCCGGACTCTACGTGTTGGGAGGACGGCCGGTCAAACCGGATGCCGTAGATCTGCCGCAGGTCGGGATGGTGCTTTATAAGAACGGCGAGATTATGAATACGGGCGTCGGTGCCGCAGCGCTTGGCGATCCTGCATCCTGTGTGGCCTGGTTGGCCAACAAGCTGTTTGAATTCGGCATCGTGTTGAAGGCCGGCGAAGTGATTTTGTCGGGAGCCCTGTCAGCTGCCATTACCGCCAAGCCGGGCGATCATTTCAAGGCAAGACTTGCTCATCTGGGGGAAGTCAGCGTCAGCTTCAGGGCATGAACGGATCGCATGATGAGCAAATAAAGTCCCGATCGGGAGGAGAAAAATGGACAGAAAAACGATTAAAAACTGGGCCGATTATTTGTACAAGGCAGAAGCGGACAGGAAAGCGGTCACCCGCATCACGATGGAGCATGCGGATTTGACGGTGGACACGGCTTATGAAATCCAAGAGCAGCTCGTTCAGCTGAAATTGAAGGAGGGCTGCCGCATCGTCGGACCGAAGATGGGGTTGACCAGTCAGGCCAAAATGAAGCAAATGAACGTAAACGAGCCGATTTACGGTTACATATTCGATCATATGGTTGCGCAGGGAAGGGAAATTTCGCTGAGCAAATTCATCCATCCCAAAGTGGAGGCGGAAAACGCCTTTGTGCTGGGAAGCGATTTGAC
>CAZESH010000401.1:0-2956 GCA_964514665.1 uncultured Caryophanales bacterium | reverse complement strand
TCATTATCCAATGAAGGGGAGCTGATGAAATACGGGTTCTCCGTTGTTCCGCGCGGCTTCTCGCTTTTCGCCTATAAGATACTCTTTCAATATCCGGGGCAAATCATCGGTTCCTATGTGGTTACGATAGCCATCACCGTGGCGGGAACGTCAGTGGGCTTGTTTCTGATTGCCATGACCGGATATGCGCTGCAGCGTCCTGACTTCATCTACCGCAATCACATCTCCTTTTATATTTATTTTACAACGTTATTTTCCGGAGGCATTGTGCCGTTTTATTTGTTGGTAACCCAGTATCTGCATCTCAAGGACAATTATTTGGCGGTACTGCTGCCAGGACTTATGACGCCATTTTTTATCATCATGATGAAGAGCTTCATGAGATCGATACCGCATGAGATCACGGAATCGGCCAAAATCGACGGGGCCGGGGACATGACCATCCTCATTCGCCTGATCCTTCCGATGTCGCTGCCGGCACTCGCCACCATCGGCTTGTTTATCGCTATTGCATATTGGAACGAATGGTATAATTCGATGCTGTTCCTCTCGCCTAATGTGCACTATCGGCCGCTGCAGTTGTTTCTCTACAACATCATTACGAGCGAGGATTTCATCCGCAACAGCGCCGCCTCTTCCAATGTGCCGCCGCATGATGTCCCGCTGGAATCGATGAAAATGGCGGTGGCCGTCATCACGACATTGCCGGTCATGTTATTTTATCCGTTTGTGCAGCGGTATTTTATCAAAGGCATCACGGTTGGCGCTGTCAAAGGCTGATTGCAAGATGAAGCGGAATGTTCGGGAAAGCTGATAAAGCTCCCCTTACAGATAAAAAGAGACAAAGTCTCTTTCGTTCACTATTTAAATCATGAGGGAGGACAAACACATGAGGAAAAAGACCAAATGGATGTCCGCGCTGCTGGCCGTCGGTCTAACACTGAGTCTTGTCTTGTCTGCGTGCTCCGGCAGCGGCACAGGCGGCAATTCGAACAGCAAGGCGGCCGGATCGCCTTCGGCGAAAGCATCCGACAATTCAGGGAATGCGGCGTCGGCTTCCCCCGGCAACCCGGACACATCCAAGTTTGTTACGGTCAATTATGTCATGCTGGGGAACAAACCCACCAACGGCCAGTTTGAAAAGGTGATGGCCAAGGTCAACGCTTTGTTGAAGCAAAAAGTCAACGCGAATCTGGAGATCCAATGGGTGGAATGGGCCGACTGGCAGACGAAATACAACCTGCTGCTCGCCTCCGGTCAACCGCTTGATTTGATCACGATCGGCACCGACTGGCTGGACACTTGGAACAATGCGCAGAAGGGCGCTTTTCTGCCGATGAGCGAAGACATGCTGAAGAAGTACGCTCCCGAAACCTGGCAGGAAATACCGCAGAAGGATTGGGCAGACAGCAAGTATAAAAACCAAATCGTGCTGATTCCGGAAGACCGCTATACGCAGTGGATCAATCACGGCTTCATGTACCGCGGAGACTGGGTCAAGGCCGCCGGTATCACCTCACCGATCACGGATTGGGAAACAATAGGCAAATACATGCAGTGGATCAAGGATAACAAGTCCGGCGTCATTCCGTTTGACGTTCCCGTAACCAACGACAATTTCTTTGGTTTCTATGTCAATTCCTATACCGATTCGATCGATATTCCTCCGATTCCGTCAGGCATGGGACCCATTTTCTCGGCCAAATCTTACGACGAACGCTATACGGTCGTGAGCCATGTGTTTGACGACACGTTTCTCAATTTCACCAAATTGATGAAGCAATGGAGCGACAGCGGATACTGGCGCAAAGACGTATTGAACTACAAGGGCGATAACAAAAAAGCGCTTGAGGCAGGAACGACAGGTGTATATGAACATCATACGCAAACGTATAAAGGCGAACGGGTAAGGATGGATAAGTTCCAACCGGGGTCCGAGCTGCAGTTTTTCCCGTTTGGCGCTACCCGCAAAAATCTGGTGAGCATGTCGATTACGCACGGAGGCACATCGATCGGCGCCCACAGCAAAAATCCCGAGCGCGCGTTGATGGTGTATGACCTGATCCGTCACGATCCGGAAATTTACCATTTGTTCAACTACGGCATCGAAGGCGTCCAATATGTCATCAAAGACGGGGTAAGGACCTTGCCGGCAGGCTATAACGATGCGAATGACAGCTTCTATTCCGACTTCTGGGGCGGCCGCAACGACAAGCTGGAAATTCCGAGCGATCAGGACTACAGCAAGATCGGTGATTTGTATAAGCAGTATGATCAGTATGCAAAGCCGTATCCGTATGATCACTTTATTTTCGATTCTACCAAGGTTCAAGCGGAAGTCGCGGCAATTTCGCAGGTCTATGCCCAATACATGCCAGCGATCAATTTCGGCAAAGTGGCCGATCCGCAAAAAGCCGTCGAAAGCTTCCGCTCCAAGCTGAAGGCTGCGGGCTTCGACAAAGTCATGGAGGAAATCCAGCGGCAGTTGGATGCATTTAAAAAAGAGGACCAAGCGAAGTAAAGTACGCAGCCAGTTTCGCTAGTCTTGAAAGCGATACTTTTTGTCCGGACAAAAAACTGCTCCGATACGGATATCCCGTATCGGAGTTGTTCTCTGCGGGCTTATTTATTGTCGAATCCTGATGAGTCCGGAGCATATGGGAAGATAACGCAAGAATCGGGAGGATTTAAATGGATCCCTCTGGAAATTTTCCTTCAGCCGTGCTGAGCCTTCATGGTCTCGGATAATCTGGCCTTAGCCACAATGAGCTTTGCTTGTGTTCATGTTAAGGTAATAAATGCGATAACCTTGAGGTTATAAAGTTATTTATTTAAAGGGAGGTTGTAATGGTTTGAAGGTTCCGATGGAAACCGATAAGGGGATCCGCTTAAGAGAACCCTCCGCGAAGGACGGTGCGGGCATTTGGGATTTGGTCAAGAGCACCGGGGTTTTGGA
>CAZESH010000400.1:0-2979 GCA_964514665.1 uncultured Caryophanales bacterium | reverse complement strand
CCTTTAATTGTTCCAACGGCAAATCATAAGGTTGTGCCATTTACTGTCACCTTCTCTTTCAATATGTATGGTTTCATGTCTGCGTTATTTCACCACTGCCACTGCCAAACCGTCGTAAGCGGGCAGCAGCGTGCTGTCAAGCCTTGGATCCTCCGCAATCTGCCGGTTAAAACTGCGCATCGCGGCAACCGCCGGACCGCTGTGCTGCGGATTCATCGATTTGCCATGCATCAGCACATTGTCTCCCGTGATGACGGAGCCGGAATGAGAGAGCTTGATCGCCCATTCCAAATAATTCGGATAATTGCCCTTGTCTGCATCGATAAAGATAAAATCAAACTTGTGCCCTTCAGCGAACAACTGCTGCAGGCTGTCCAGCGCTTCGCCAACGCGAAATTCCGCCTGATCGCCCATCCCCGCCTCGCGGATATGCTTGTGCGCTACCTCGGCATGTTTTTGTTCAAGCTCAAGCGAAATCAATTTGCCGTCCTGCCTTAATCCTCTTAATATACAAATTCCACTGTAGCCTCCCAAAGCGCCGATTTCAAGCGCAGCTCCTCCGCCGGACAAGCGGGCAAGAAGCGTCAGCAATCTGCCGTATCCGGGAGGAACGGAAATTTCAGGCATGCCGTGGTCACGAATCCCCTGCTTGACGTTAGCCAGATCGCGATCCTCTGCATACAGGCTCTCCACATATTGTTCTGCCGTCTCCATCCGCATGTCACCTAACCTTTCCCTCCATGTTTTTCTATATTGTATGACTTTTTGCCGTTGCGAACAACGTCCGTCATGCAAAGCAGCTTAATCCGTCCCAAGTTCCATCAATCGGAAGAGCATCTCATAGACAAATATCAGAAAAACAAAAAAGAAGAGAACAAACACCGACATTTCAAAAAACGCATAGCCGTTTATCCGCAGTGTATTGCTGATTACATCCATTGGGCGAATGAATAAATCCCAGCTGTTCCATCTTAAAAACCTGCCGACGAACAGCCCGATCGCGCACAGAAATGTACTGGACAGATAAAACCATCGTGCGCCGGACAAGCCGTACCACTTTTGGATCAGCTTAAAAATATCGAGCATGCTCATAAATCCCAGCAACAGACCGGCAAAGGAAAAGAACAGCACAAGAAAGATATCAAACCATATCGAAATTTCCCTGTACTGCAGCCCGTTTTCTGTAATGTGGATCATGTCCGTCAGCAGGTAAGGCGCGTTCGGATAAAAAAACAACCAGGGAAGGAGCCAAATCCAAAAAGGAAAAGAGGGCCCAGGACGGTTGCGGTAAGCCCTGAAAAGTCCCATCGAGATCCAAAACGGTATCCACGCCAGAAACAGATTCCAGATAAAATAAAAAAAACGCAGATTTCCCGTAAGCACAAAACGAAAAAGTACAAGCGCAATGCAAAAAAAAGACATCAGCGCCAATAAATGAATCAGTCTGCTGCGATTTTTGCTTATTCTGTCGATGCGAATCTTGTCACTCCGAGCCTCCATACGCGTAGACATCCTTTCAATTCCCGGCATAGTCGCAATGTTTAAAAAAACTGCCCCTTCCTGCGGGGCAGTCATTTGCAGCGGCTAAAGCTTGGAAGCGATCGCCGCTTTCACCCTTGCCGTCAATTCATTAATGTCAAGCTGTCCATATTCCTCGTAAAAAATTG
This sequence comes from uncultured Caryophanales bacterium, assembly GCA_964514665.1. GTDB lineage: Bacteria > Bacillota > Bacilli > Paenibacillales > KCTC-25726 > CAZESH01. The sequence goes on along the minus strand of CAZESH010000400.1, from coordinate 1,312 downwards.
GCGGGGAAATTTTCATATCCACGTCGGAAGCATGGACCCTCCAATCCTTGCCGAGAATTTTCCCTGTTCCGTTGATCGTGACGGGAACGATGGGGACTTCGGATTTAACGGCGAGCTTCAATGCTCCGGGTTTGAAATCCTGCAGTTTTCCGTCCATGCTGCGGGTCCCTTCGGGGAATATGACAAGGGAGTACCCTCTCTTTAAATAATCAATGCCCTGATTAATCGACATCAAAGACTGCCTGATATTTTTGCGGTCCATGAAAATGCATTTTATGTGCAGCATCCATGTGCTGACCAGGGGAATCTTTTCGATTTCCTTTTTTGCAATGAAGCCTTTGGGCTTTGGGATGTACCCCAAGATCAGCAAAATGTCGAAAAGTGCCTGATGATTGGAAACAAACAAGACGGCCCCGTCCTGCGGAACGTGCTCCAAGCCTTCCACCTTCACCCTGCTGCCTGTAAAACGGAAAAGCGTTTGAGCCCACTTTTCTCCCAATTCAAACGATAGTCTGTCCGCTTCAGCAATCTTCTTCTGGCGAAGCAGTTTGTTTACGCGAATCAACCTCGGTAAAGTGCCCAGCATAAAAAAAGCAAAATAAACAAGGCCAACGATCGTTTTCAGCATTCACATTCCCTCAGTCTAAAATATAGTATAATAAAATACAGGTCTTCTACCTATTCTACATCAAGGCGGAAATCTCCTGTTTTATGAGTATACGATATCTTAAAGTCCGGGGTTATGCAAATGGATAACCGTTCCTTTTTTGACAGGGACACATGCACGGTTGCCGAGCAGATGATCGGAAGTTATCTGATCCGCAATTTCGAACAATCGCAAATCATTGTGCAAATTACGGAAACCGAAGCTTATAAAGGAAGCGGCGATCCGGCCAGCCATGCCTATTCGGGGATGACCCGGAGAAATAAGGCGATGTTCGGCTTGCCCGGAACGCTCTATGTTTATTTGTCGTATGGCATTCATGCCTGCGTCAACGTCGTAACGGAAAATCAGGGAATTCCCGGCGCTGTTCTCCTGCGCGGTGCAGTGCCGATCGCCGGGCAAGAGGCAATCGAAAAGCTGAGAGCCGGCAAACCGCGCGAGATTTGGTTGAACGGACCGGGCAAGCTTGCCCAAGGACTGGCGGTTTCCCTTGATTTTAACGGCCGCGACCTGTTCGGGGAAGAAAGCATTGCCCTATGCTGGAAACCAAGGGAACATGCTCCGAAAATTAAAAAAACCCCCCGGATCGGCATATCCAGGGGCACAGATTTGCTGTGGCGCTTCGTTATCGACAGCTGAGCATAGCTG
>CAZESH010000399.1:0-3009 GCA_964514665.1 uncultured Caryophanales bacterium | reverse complement strand
GGCTGTTTTGGCCCATTTTGTACAACAGGACGATATCGCCTTTTCCATTGAGCGCCTTCGCGATGGTGCGGGCATGAATGCGGCCATACTCCACGGTGTCCCCGCCCACGAACATCTGCCTGTTGCTCTTGTTGGTATCCATGTCAATCGTGACGACCGGGATGCCTGCAGCCACCGCTTTGTCAATCGCCGGAGCCAACGTGTCTTCAAAAGCCATGACCATGATGCCGGCCGGTTTCTGCGCAATGGCCTGCTCGATGATTTGTTGTTCCGCCGCCATATCGTAACCGCTTGGTCCAAGGAACTTGCATTGAACGCCCAATTCTTTGCAAGCGGCTTCAAAACCCAACTTGTGATCGATGAAATAAGGCAACTCAAGCACACCGCCAATAAGGTAGTAGGTTTCGTCTTTTGCCGGAGGAGTTGCTTTAAAATTGCTGTAATCGAACGGATTTTTGGGCAAATAGAAATATTTAGCCGTGTCTTTGGTAATGGCGAAAGTTCCGATATCGACAAATGACGGAAGCGAATTAATGCCGGCCGCTTTGTCATCTTTGGATACACTGACATTCTTCTTCATAAGACCGTCAACCAGCATGGCTGCATACCAGTTCTCGGTTATGGTCTTGATCGCAACTGTGGCATAGATCTCTCCATTCTCCAGCAGCTTCAATGTCGAATCATCCTTGGAGTCGCCCACGATCATCACCTTGCCGGTCATGCCAAGTTCGCGGACAGCCGTGGCCGCCGCCACCGGACCGGAGGCAACCAGGGTGGAGATACCGGTCACCCCGGGGTGTGCCTGCAGCGCCGCTTTCAACGCGTCGGCATCCTTGGATGTATCCGCCTCGGAATTGACCTCTTGTACGATATGGATATCCGGGTATTTTTTCAATTCGTCTTTGAATCCCACAGCACGCTGTTCCTGGCTGTTTTGGCCCATTTTGTACAACAGGACGATATCGCCTTTTCCATTGAGCGCTTTCGCGATGGTGCGGGCATGGACACGGCCATAGTCAATGGTGTCGCCTCCAATAAATACTTGCCGCTGACTCTTGTTGGTATCCATATCAATGGTGAATACCGGAACGTTTGACGCAACGGCCTTATCGATGGCCGGAGCCAAGGTATCCTCGAAAGCGGATACAAACATGGCGGTGGGTTTCTGCGCCGTTTGCTGCTCGATAATGGATGCCTCTGCGGACATATCGTAACCGCTCGGACCTAATGTGGCTGTTTTTGTTCCCCAATACTTTCCTGCCAGCTCAAGGCCGATTTTGTGATCGATAAAATAAGGCAGTTCAAGCACTGCACTTATATATGGATAATAAACCGACGACTCTTTCTTGACAGTTGGAGTATTCGTCTGTGTGCTGCTTGGTTCCGGCGCCGCCGACTGATTTTTACAAGCTGTCAAGCTCATCATCACAAGCATAAGAGCGCTTACAAGACTGATGATTATTTTCCATCTTTTCATTCATTTTCCCCCCATAATTAATCATACGGTTTTACGTCTTGCTGCTGGCTACTTTCCAGTGAACCCAAGATTTGATGGTCATCGACTAACGATCAGAGGATAGACCCCAAAAGCAAATACCACGGTCTACCGCAAAGAAACCATTAAGTATCGGTAATGAAAGCGCATACCAAATTAAAAACTCGAACTGTTACATCTTTTTTCCCTCCTTGTTACAGTTTCGGCAAGGAAAAACATCCGCGCGAACTGAAAAGTTAATTTGACCTAAGACTGAATAAAATTGTTTACGTAAACATTTAACTGACACTGACGATCAGAAAAAAAAGTTTTTGCAACTCATTGTCCCCATAAATTAACGATATAATAGTTTACGTAAACATTTAACCAATGATTGAAACAATATAATGCTCTCATATAATCATGTCATTTGTCAAATATTTTTTTATTATCGATCAACTCACATTTGCTGTATTTTTCGAGCAAATGATTATTTGATTTTGGGATGGTCAATCCCCAATGGAATGATGATCGAATGTGATTGGTCACAATTAATCAGAAAAATGAACCAAATATTCTTATATATTTTTCATAAGAACTGAAAAGTTTTTTCATTACTCACCTCTAAGTAAGCAACTGCTTGCGCGGTTACACTTTTTCTAAACGCCACGCTGGATATTTTCCCTCCAAGTGCGGCAAATTAGGGCTGTATCCTGCAACATGCGAATGAGTTTTCACGTCAATACCTATAAAGAAATCAGAGGTGGGGTAACATGAAAATTTTCAAATCCAGGCCAATTTACGCCTTTGCGCTCATCCTCCTGCTTCTGGCGGCTGCAGGCTGCAGCGAACGGACGGACACACAGCAGCCTAGAAGCGGGCAAGGCGGGTCCGCCTCAAGCCCAATTGCTTCGACGACCCCTTCCGTTTCCACAGCCCCGTCGGGCACCCCGGTGGCGGTTGATCCGGGAACGACGGAAATCGGAGTCGATCCTGGATCGACATCCGCTAGCGGCGGCGATGCAAAAACGCTCATGGCCAAGGTGACGGCATTGCGCTCAATCGATGCCAAATCCGCCTGGATCGGCGGCGAGGGATGGATCGCCCGCAGCGACGACGGAGGACAAAGCTGGAAGCTGCAGTACCAAGGGGAGCAAACCGTGAAGCAGCTGTTTGCTTTGAACGGAAAAGAGGCATGGGTCGTGTTCTCTGAAGATGCTGGGCAGCAAAACGGCGATCGGCTGCTGCATACGATCGATGGCGGCATGCATTGGTCGCCTGTGGGCAGAATGCCGAACAACGCATTCCTCCACTTTACATCCAGTCTCACGGGCTTTGCCGCTAATGCCGCGACGACGGACGGCGGGAGAACATGGACCAAGCTCCCGGTACCCGGAGACATTGTCGGAAGTGCTTATTTCCATGACAGCAAGCACGGTTGGGCCGTCTCGCCAAACAAGAGCGATCTAAAGATCCTTCGTACGGTTGATGGCGGCAAGTCATGGCAAACCGCGCTGCGCAAACAGGCTTATGAA
>CAZESH010000398.1:1532-3028 GCA_964514665.1 uncultured Caryophanales bacterium | reverse complement strand
CTTCAGGCGAGGTACGGGAATCACCCGCTCCACTTCCATGGATGCAATGGGATTGAGCACATCTAAAACCGCCTGGTCACCCGTTGTACATGCAGGGGCCAGCAATATTACTAAAAGAATGGGGATGGCTAAGAATCTGAAATGCGGTACAGGTGCTGTATGCAACTTGGATAGATACGGCACTTCGTTTAAAAACATTGGCGGGTTCTCCTATTTGGATTGAGCTTGATCAATATCAAAATTTCTCTCGCTCCTCTGTACAAGGGAAGCTAAGGTCATGTCTTCCCGGAGAAGTGGATTCTGTTTTTTTCACCAGCAAAATAATTTTTCAACATCTTTGGCCAGCTCTATTTCCTAAACCTTGCCCAGTGCTTTAAGGACTTTGTCGGGCGTGATGGGATAATTATCAACCCATTTGCCAATGGCATTGTATATGGCCGGACCGGCCATTGGGCGAGTGCAGGCAGTATTGCTTTCACCGATGCCAACCATTCCATAGGGGCCAAAACCCAAACCGGTCTCTATAAGATGGCCTTCAATCGACCCAAAGTCATTCATTAATGGAACCGCGTAGCCAATGAGATTGTCATTCAATTTGACTCCGGTTTGCGGATCAAAGTAAACGGCCTCCCTAAAGCTGCTTCCCAGACCCATATAGACGCTATACTGCTGGCCTTCGCATGCATCGGGATTAAGAATCCTGCCGACATCATTGACGATTACGATCTTTGTTACATACGTCATGCCGGTAGCCGTATCTACCTCTACTTCCATAAAGTAGCATTGCCTCGCCATGGCGGCTTGTTCATCCGTTATGGAAGGAGGTTGTGTGCTGATAACGAATGGAAAGTGCGATCGGCCATATAAGTTGGACAGGACTTTGGCTATCGTGGCTTTGTTGCTCGGGTTGGCTTTCTCAAACACCATCCCATCCTTAATGTCCAGGTGTTCCGGTTTCCTATCCGGAAAGATTGGGGGTATCGGCCTTCTGTCAGGCTTTGAGAACGAAAAAAATGATTCTTGAACCTTGCCGGGCTTTACGGCGGTTTCAAGGATGGTCCGCTTCAACTCTCTGCAGACTAACACCAGAGGTTCGATATTCTTCATACATCCAAAGGAGCCGCCCCCAGGCTGCAAATCAAATCCTTTGAAGTCAAAGGGTCTGAGAGTTACATTTTCGTATTTCAGCCCTACCTCATCGGCCACGACCTGACAATAGGTGGTTTCACCGCACCATCCTCCGTCACCATGCCGTCCCATGATTTCAACTGAGCCGTCTGATTGAACCATCAGGCCTGCACGGATTGACGATCCACCCCGATGGTACCACCCAAAGTTCCAATTAAAGCTGATGCCGTGCATCCTGCCATTGGGGAGTTTCCTTGTACCCGGGGAGTGGTAATTCTTGTCCCAATTGATGGCTTTCTTGCCTATTTCTATGCATTCCCTGAGGCTATCCCGGGGCTTGCAGTCAGCGTCTCGGGCATTCGGGGGAT
>CAZESH010000398.1:0-1522 GCA_964514665.1 uncultured Caryophanales bacterium | reverse complement strand
GGTCGGATCCATCCCGACTTCCTTTTTAATATGTTCTGCGTACCTCATGTCCCGGCCCTCACCGATGCCATCGTTTTTCAGGGCCAGCTCGGTAGGATCCATATCCAGCTCGGCGGCTACATGGGAAAATACCTGATGATGAATCGTTGCGGCCGGTCCGCCATGCCTGGCGCACACAATGGGACCTCGATTCATAAAAGGTATTTCGATTTTGTTGTACAGGTGAGGAATTTTAGTGCTCTCCGCTATTTTCCCAAGACTCATCAAACCACCGCTATTCCATATGCAACGAATTTTCGCGGCAGTTATAGTTCCGTCCTTTTTGAATCCGACCTTAAACTTCCACACTCCGCATGTTTCCTCCGAACCGAGGAAATGGCTTTCGTCCATTAACAGTTTGACGGGACGTCCCGTCTTTTTGGCGGCTATGGACGCGACAATAGCATACCTGTGCGGAGTGCCTACCCAGACCAGCGCCCCAAACAAAGCGCCGTTATACGGCATATGGACATTGATTTTGCTTCGATTCATTTGGAAGTAGGAGGCTAGATTGCCATCCTGCGCTACTTGATTGTGAATCCAGGCATTCAGGTAATCGCCTTTCCATTCAGCAATCTGGACTTGCCCCTCTACACCGGCCCATACTTGCTCCTCGCCCGTAACCCTGAATTCTATGACCCTGTCGGCCTCGGCAAAACCCTGCTCGACATTACCGCGCTGATCGATAACTTCCCGATCCTTATTGTCTTTTGTGTTCCAATCAGGACGAAGTACGTAAGCGCCCGGCTTTAGCGCCTCCTCCGCATCCATGATAAACGGCAGCTCTTCCCATTCAATCTCCAGTAGCCTGAGCGCCCGGTCGCATGTCGCCTCGCTGTTCGCAACTACCAAAGCGGCGCAGGGTTGCCGGTAGTAATTGACCGGGTTTTGAAGAACAGACTGATTCCTCTCATCCGCGTTGTGCATAAACGCCCTGCTACCGTGCACGGGAGGAATGATTTTCCAATTAATCGTTGGGTCGTCATACCTGAGCACAGCCACAACGCCAGGCAGAGCTTCGGCTTTGCTGGTGTCCAGCTTCTTGATTTTTGCATGGACGTAAGGACTGAGATAAAACTTTGCGTACAGCATTCCCGGAAGGCACACATCCCGCGTATAGATTGCTTTTCCGCTTGCCTTCTCATATCCATCCTTGCGCGACACGCGACGCTTTCCGACTACGCCGCCAGGCGGCAGTTTAAACAGCCAGGGGCGATATTTTTCTGTTTCGGCCATTTTGTCTTTCCTCATTCAGCCTATAGACATCCTATACAGCTTTAATATGGGTTGAACGGGTGCCACAGCGACCTTTGATATTTTTCATCTAATGTCTAACATGCTCTTACGTGTGTGTAGTTATCGGACAAATGATTCTGCTGCCTTCAAGCGAAAAAGCTTATACTCAATTTGCCTCAAATCTCGCATGAATGCCGTACAGGCCGGTTCCACTGCGGAAGCGGCAAATCCTCAGCCGTATATACCC
>CAZESH010000397.1:0-3037 GCA_964514665.1 uncultured Caryophanales bacterium | reverse complement strand
CCGCAGAGCAGCGTGGTTGGCGCGTATGATTCTGTTTTCATGGTCCAAGGAGAGGAGCGGAAGAGGGGTGTTTTTCATCGTGCATTCCAGTTCCTTCAAAGTGATGAGCTGTTCCTTCTTCGCTTCCTCGATGAGAAGTTGATTTTGTAAGGCATCCGCGGACATCGTGGCGAGGGTCAGACTAAAGGGGTTATAGTTCTCCTGCTTGCTGCTGAAATTGATCACGCCCAAAAATTCTCCGGCCGAACCGAACACGGGTGACGATGCGCAGGTGAGGAAGTGATTCAACTGACAATAATGCTCAGCGGCATGGACGCGGACAGGTACCCTTTCCGCAATGGCAACCCCGATGGCATTGGTTCCCTTTCTGTTTTCCGCCCAATTTGCCCCTTTCTGCAGCTGAACCGAGGCTGCCCGTTTGGAAAAGTCGGGATCACCGACCGAATAAATAATATTGCCGTGCGTATCAATAAGCATAGCCACTTGCTGCGCCTGTTTGATGAAGTGCTCCATCTTGCCGAATATGTGCGAGACGTGCTCTATCAGCACCCCATTTTCTCTTAGGGTTTCATCGATTTGCTTTCCTGTAATGATTTGGTCATCCAAAGGATCCGTTTGTTTCAATCCATAGTGTTGGCAGCGCTTCCAAGAATCCTTCATCATTTCTGAATGTTTTCTAACTTCCAGAGACAACAACGAAAACACCTCCGCACAACTTATGAAATATTAAAATTAGTATATCATAATTGCTTCCATATAATGTTTCTTAAAATAAGAATGTTTCAAAATGCTACACTCTTTTGAATTGGCATCATTTTTGCTTGATTTAGACAATAGTGAAGGAGGTTTCATTTATGGAGTTTCAGTTGTCCATTTTCCAGCAGCAGAAACTGCTAATTACCCAAGACATCAAACAATCCATAGAAATTCTGCAAATGTCGTCTCTGGAATTAATGGAATATTTGAAGGAACAAATGGCCGACAATCCGTTAATCGATTGGATTTCCGCAGAACCCCGAATCAAAGCAAACAGGAAAACTACAGATAATAACAGTGATTGGTGGTTGAATATCCATATTGAATCGGAGACCTTGGAGGAGGTGCTGCTGGATCAATTGAAAGATCTTGGACTGGACAAAAGAACGTATCGGGATTGTCTCATTGTCATTCGCAGTTTAAATGAAAAGGGGTATCTGGAAGATCCGCTTGATTTACTGTCCGAACAGACCGGTGCGCCGCTGCAGCAATTGGAACGGACATTGCGAGTTGTCCAAGGGATGCAGCCGCAAGGAGTGGGAGCGACAAGTCTTGAGGAATGCCTGCTCCTGCAAATAAATGCGAACGATCCGCAAAATGCATTGGCCCGGGAGCTGATCGCTCATGATCTTCAAGATATAGCCAAAAGAAAATACATTCATTTGGCGCGAAAATATTCGGTCGATACGGCTGCGATTCAGACGGCTGTGGATCAAATCGGCAAGCTGAATCCGAAACCGGGATTGATATACGGCAAAGGGAATCCGGATTATATCCATCCCGATATCGTGATTCGAAAATTCGAAGAAACGTTTGAAGCGGTTTTGGAGGACAGTACGGTTCCGGCTTTCTCCTGGAACTTGTTTTATCTGAATATGCTTAAACAACAGACTGACTGCAAAGAGACGAATTCGTATTTGCGGCAAAAATGGGCGGCGGCCAAATGGATTTCCAAATGCATCGAGCAGCGCAGGACAACGCTTTATCACGTCGCCAAGATCCTGTTCGAAATACAGCAAGATTTTTGCCGGCATGGGCCGTCTCATATTAAACCGATGTCCCTGAAGGATATCGCCGTGCTCCTGAACATGCACGAGTCGACTGTAAGCAGGGCTGTCCGCGGGAAATACGCGCTGACTCCGTGGGGGATCTACGGGCTTAAGCATTTCTTTTCCGCTTCCATTCCACAGAACGGCGAGGAAGCCTCTTCCGCTTTGCAGCTTAAAGAACAAGTACGCGAAATCATAGGAAAGGAGGATAAGAATCGTCCGCTGTCGGATCAAAAAATCGCAAGCGTGCTTCAAGAGCAGGGGTACATGATTTCCCGCAGAACGATCACCAAATATCGAAAATCCATGAACATAGGCTCTACAGCACAACGCAAACGGTATTCAATCTAATTCTTTGCCGCTTTATTTTGAAGCATATGAAACGCTTTAGTGTGTCATATTGGAACAATAAAATATAAGCGCTTACAAAAAAAGCTTGTGCGGCCAAGTTTTTTCTGGTTGGCACGCGATTTGCTTTATATAGGGATGCAGGAAAAATAATTTTCCAAAGGGAGGCTGTACAAATGATTTATGCTCAACCAGGACAACAAGGTTCAAAAGTTGCGTTTAAAAAGCGCTACGAAAATTTTATAGGTGGAGAGTGGGTTGCTCCTGTAAACGGACAATATTTCGAGAATGTCACGCCGGTAACCGGCCGGTCTTTTTGCGAAGTGGCCCGTTCGACTGCGGAGGATATCGAACTGGCGCTGGATGCGGCCCATGCCGCCAAAGAGGCGTGGGGAAAAACCTCGGTAACAGAGCGGGCTTTGATTCTCAATAAAATTGCGGATCGTATGGAAGCCAATTTGGAGCTGCTTGCCGTTGCCGAAACTTGGGACAACGGCAAGCCGGTTCGGGAAACCTTGGCTGCCGATATGCCTTTGGCGATCGATCATTTCCGTTATTTCGCGGGGAGCATCCGCGCCCAGGAAGGAATGCTCGGCGAATTGGACAACGATACGGTTGCCTACCATTTTCATGAACCGTTGGGTGTTGTCGGACAGATCATTCCATGGAATTTCCCATTGCTGATGGCGACCTGGAAAATCGCGCCTGCCTTGGCCGCAGGAAACTGCATCGTGTTGAAGCCTGCGGAGCAAACTCCGGCTTCCATCATGGTTTTGATGGAGTTGATCGGCCATTTGCTGCCTCCTGCGTAATGAATGTCGTCAACGGCATCGGCTTGGAAGCCGGCAAGCCGCTCGCTTCCAGCAACCGGATCGCCAAGATCG
>CAZESH010000396.1:0-3060 GCA_964514665.1 uncultured Caryophanales bacterium | reverse complement strand
TCCTTGAGCAGTTCAATATCCTCTTCATACCGGTGATAGCTGTCGCAAGCCAGATCTCCGTTGTCGCCGTTTGCCACTTTTCCGGGTGTATGGGAAAACGTGTCCCAAATCGAATGCCCTTTTCCGTCTTCGTTCCAGGCGCCTTCAATTTGATAGGATGCGGTAGCGCTACCCCACTTGAACCCTTGCGGAAATTGAATGATAGCCATGTCGACTGCCTCCTTCATAATCTTTTTTTAAACAGTTCATTATAATAATATAACATGCTGAAAATGCGCTTCCTATATGAAGATCATCGCATAATTTGAACAAATTCCAGTTGGTCGGACATTCTGCCGTCAGCCATATCAAGAATCAATCGGACAGCTTGGCCGTCACCACCTCTCCTTGCCAAGCGCTGTTTGATAAAATATGGAGGTCTCCGGGGATTGGCTGTAAGGACAACGTGTTCAAATTTAATAGATATTGTTTGTCAGTGGAGACACTGAGCAAAATCATGCCTTTGCGAATTGCTTTTACAGTCAGCCATGCATCATCGCCGACAGTAATATGAAGCGGCGTTTCTAAGCCGGAGACTGCATCGTATACCGTCCACTTGCCGTTTTCTTGATGAAGCATTTTTCCTTCATTCAAGGGATATAATACACCTTTCTTATCCAGACTGCGGGATTTGCCGCTTTTCCAATCCATGACGAAGCGGACCCTTTGATTTTCGCCGCTTTGCCCGTCAGGCGGCAGGCTGCTTTCCAAATAGACCAGTCCGTCTCCAATGAAGTCTACAGGCAGCGAATAATGCAAACCGTGCCACGCTTCCTCCTCCCGATTATGCAATACGTTCTTGAGTTGACGCGGATGAGCGTCGATGACGCTGTCGAACAGGATCAGGTCAATCGGGACGCCTCCCTTATTATCGGAATGTCCTGCTGCAACAAGCAGCCTGCCTGAAACCCGGTCATATTCATACGACAGGATTGCCGGTTCTTTTGAATCCGACCAGATCACGCGTTTTTCACCTGTGGAAATGTCATATCGCATAACGGAATGATAATCGGAAAACAGCAACGAATTCCCGTCCGGCAGCCAGATCGGAGCATACACTTGCAGCTCCTTGAGTCTCTCGCCGCTCAAATCGAGCAGGCTGTAGCTCGTATTCAAAACCGCTTGATTGCTGTTTAACTCCTCGGCCAAAATCCACTTTCCATTCGGGGATACATCAAGTGACGAATAGGCTATTAATGAGTTGAACAGCGGTTTTTTCTCCCCGGTCAACAATGAATTCAAATTGAAATATTTTCGGTATGTCGGCTGAATTCGAACGGTTTGATTTCCCTGCCAATCATTGTTTGCCAATCCCTTCCGGGTTTTGACCCCGGTCAGGTTCAAACGATATTCCTCATACTCCTTCATCAAATCTTTTTTCTCCGGCTGCAGCGTCAAGGTAAGCGAATGATCGGACAACCACTTGACTTGCTTGCGGATCCCCGGCAATTGCTCATCCAGCCTTTGTTCGACAGAGACTTTGTCCATCGCTTGGAAAAATGCAATGTTGTAAATATGGGACTTTCCGGTTTGCAAATATTGGCGTATGCCTGTGGCATAGAGGCTTCCGTCAGCTGTAAACGGCCTTGAGACGGTATAGGTGGCAGTCTCTGCATATTCAAACTTGAAATCCATCTGCCCCGTATTCGTTTTAAAAATGATTTTCAAGGGTTGTTTCGCAGGTTGAATCCGGAACTCAATCAAATTTGGGCGTGCAGCAAATACATAAAAGTCAATTAAATCAAAGTGCTCTTGGCTTTGCCGCAGCCCTTCCACTTCTGCAGAGACATATTTTTCTTCAAGCATTTGCAAATCCTCAGTGGCGGTATTCAAGCCTTTAACGGAATCGAGTTGAATTTCGCAATCGACAACTTCCCCATTGTAAAAGATTGTACTGCCCGGATCATAGCTTCGGTCGTTGCAAATCAGCGGTCCCTTCCAGTTTTTATACAGCTCCAAAATGGTGGCAGATGGCTTAGTTTTTTGCTGTGTTCCTTTTGGCAGGTTTGCGGCAGAGGATGGATCCGCTTTTGCAGTGTAGACCGGATTTTTTTCAGGCTTTGGCAATGCCGTTTGCTCTCCAGTTGGAAAACAGCCGGATAAAAGAGTCAAGCTGATGAAAATTAAGCCGATTCCTTTGCGATTCACTTTTTCCCTCCTTTGGTTGCGGGCAGCGGTCGGTTTCGCGGACTCCATCAAGATGAGATAGGGTACTAACCATTAGACGTAAAGGGAATAAGAAAGTTCCATTTTTTGTATTTCTTGACGTTTAAAATGCAACTTTGAATCGGATATCAGCGTCTAAAGGGCAGTTACGATTCGGAAAGGTGGAAAAACGGATGATAACGCGCAAATGGTGGGGTGCCGTATTATCGGCAGCGATGCTCTCCGGCTTGCTCGCGCAAACTGCGGGGGCTTCCGGCGCAAACGGCTGGCAATACGAAAACGGATTTACGGACAAAGCGACAGGCCAAACGTACTACAATGCGTGGAATCGCAGCGGCACTCAAATAGCAGCACGTGTCGTCTATGCGGATCAAACAGGGCAGTGGCATGCGCTCCCGCAGAAATATATCAGTTTGACCCCTTCCATGACACTGGGGTGGAAAGGCTTTTTCGTCGGTACGCCCACAGCGCTTGTGTACGATCCAGGCAGCGGCAGCGTTACCCGCGAACCGCTCTACACTTCCTCTCTGAACGGCAAGTGGGGTTACCGGCAATCAACCATATATAAGCTCGGACCGGTGAATCCGAATGGAAGATGGACCAGTAAATTCACAAGCTATATCTTTGCCGACTATGCAACCGGAAAAGTTAGATACTGGATGGATACACCTCTGACTTCCCGAGTATTTTGGACATCCGATAATAAGCTGCTGATGATGCGCTACAGCGAAAAGGCGAAGCAGAACGAAATCGTCTTGCATGACCCGGCAACGGGCGTCGAGAACCGGGTGCTGCTTGCCTCATTGATCGGCTATGACAGCAAAACAGATAAGATGCTGATTGAATACAACGAAC
>CAZESH010000395.1:0-3072 GCA_964514665.1 uncultured Caryophanales bacterium | reverse complement strand
TTTTTGTTCGAAAGCGGCGACCGTCGGTTTCCAGTTGTAATCCCGCTCGGTTCCAAAGGAGAACAGCCGGATCTTGACCGGCTCTTTCTTGGTTTCTTTCTTGGCGGAGGAATCGCCGTTCGGTGTTTGCTGCGGAGCATTTGTATTCCCCGCCGCTTTGTCACTGCCGGCATTCCCGCCCGCGCTCTTGCTGCCGCAGCCTGTCAGCAATCCGAAAAGCAACATAATTGCCAGCATGCCTGTCCATAACGCATTCTTTTTCATAGTAAACCTCCCTTATTAATAAGAAAATATAATTCTTATCTATGATTATAGAAGCATAATGCCCGCTGCCATGTTCCGATTTTGACCTATTTCGTCATTATTTTGACTTTTATCCCTTAACGCCGCCCAAGGCGATTCCTTCGATCACATTTTTCTGGCCGATAATAAAGACAATCAAGAGCGGCAGAATCGCCGAGACGGCTGCGGCCATGATCAAGGAATAAAATTCGCCGCTGATCGAAGTGAATTTCTGCATGGCCAATGTCATCGTGAACAGCTTGTCTGTGCGCAAAAAGATCAGCGGATTTTGATAGTCGTTCCAAGTCCAGATAAATCTAAGGATAGCATAGGTCGCCACCCCCGGCCTGACAAGCGGAAGCCCGATAAACAAGAAAATCTTGCCGTGCCCGGCGCCGTCCATTTTTGCCGATTCGATAAAATCCTGATGAATGCCCATAAAAAACTGCCGCAGCAAAAACGTGCCCAACACGCTGAAACTTCCAAGGATAATCAAGCCGATATGGTTGTCGAACAATCCGAGATAGCGATAAAGGATAAACTGTGGAACCTGCACCGCCTGCATCGGAATCATGTAGGTGGCCAGCACGATCATGAACAGCCATTTGCCGGCGGCGAAGCGGATTTTGGCAAAGCCGTATCCGGCCAAACTGGAAACCGTAACGGAAATCAAAGTGGTCATGACACTGACTTTTATCGAATTCCAGTAATACAGATAAAACGGGTACTTGCCCAACCAGACTTCCTTGTAATTCTCGAGTGCATGCCAGCGTTTGGGAATCCATTGAATCGGATAAGTAAATACGTCCGACTCGATTTTAAAGGAAGTGACAAGCATCCAAAAGAAAGGAAGCATAAACATCAGGCTGACGGCAAACATGACCGCGGTTATGATTATTTTTGAACTTTGCATTCCTGTGCGTTGAATCATCTGCAACTCCCCCTTCTCAATAATTGACCCATTTTTTCTGCACGACCCATTGCACAAGCGTTATCAACAGCACAAAAACAAACAGGACGACAGCCATCGAGGAGGCGTAGCCGATTTTCAAATTCTGAAATGCGGTTTCGTATAAATACCATACCATCATGGTCGTCGATTGCACCGGCCCGCCCTGCGTCAATACGGCGACTACGTCGAAGGCCTTAAAAGAGTAAATGATCCCTGTAACCAACAAAAAGAATGAGGTCGGAGACAACAGGGGAAAGGTGATGCGGATAAATTTCACCCACCCGTTGGCGCCGTCGATATCGGCAGCCTCGTACAAATCCTTCGGAATCGACTGCAGGCCCGCGATATAAACGATCAGGCTAAAACCTATGGAAATCCACACTGTAATCATCATGACGGAGAACAAGGCAAAGTTCGGGTCGGCGATCCAGCCGGGCGGATGGGCGATGCCGATCGATTTCAGAAAGCTGTTGATCGGACCGTAGGAAGGCTGAAACATCACCTGCCATACCACGGCTACCGCCACAATGTTGGAAATGTAAGGCATGAAATAAGCCACTTTGAAATAACCTTTCGCATACACATAACGGTCGATCAGCACTGCCAAAATCATCGAAATCAACATATAGGCAGGCACGACCAACAAAAAGACGATGTTGTTGACCACCGATTTCTGAAATTTATCATCTTCCAGCAGTTTCCCGAAATTGGCCAGTCCGACCCACTTGAAGCCGTGAAAGCCCATGATAAAATTCCAGTCGGCAAAGCTCAGCACAAGCGTGGCCAGGATCGGCAGCAGAACCAGAATAAACACGCCGATCAGCATCGGGCTTACAAAGAGGAAGCCGGCAAGCGTTTCCCCTTTATGCAGGGAACTTTTCTTCCTGCCGGCAGCAGTTATGTCTATTTTGGACGGTGCGGGAGTAAGATGCATGTTGTGTTCACCTCTTCTATAATCAAGTACTTGGGATAGTTATACTTTAAATGACGGGCATGCCTTTGTCATGGAACAGTTATGACTGTCAATAACACTATTTTTACCAAATGAAAAAAGACCGCCAGAGAAAATCTCTCTGATGGTCCTATTTGCGTAAATCGACATATCTCGTGACATTCTATGCCTGCATTTTCATTGGAACGGTTGGCGGAAGCAGGAGGTGAAGTATCAGCTCCATCCAAACGTGTCTTCAACATCTGCCGATACGAGCATAACCTGAATCCTAACGTCCCACACCGCTAGGCTTTTCCAACATTTCTCTTAAAATCGAGCTATTCAAAGAACGGCATGATAAATCTTAAAGCTCCACGGGCAGGCCCTTATTGATCGATTCATAAACGGCATCGATCGCTTTCATGTTGCGCAGCGTTTGGTCTCCGGAATAGATCGGTTCCTTGCCTTCGCGAATGCATTCGGCGAAATGCTCCACCTCGATCGTGTATTGATGCCCCTGAATTTTCTCTTCTCTTGCCGCGCCATTATCGTCCTTGATGACGATAATGATGCCCTCTCCGTCGTGAATATCGGGCCTGAAGGCTCTGGGAACAGTAATCATTCCTTTGCTGCCGATCACCTCATACTGGTTTTCCGAAGCCGCATTGAAAGCACAATGAAATAAGGCTTTCACCCCGTTGTTCATTTCCAGCTCGGCGGCAGTCAGCATATCGATGTGCTGCTGCGGATGCATTTCCGCCTGGGCATATACCTTAACCGGCTCGGAACCCAAGATATTCCTTATGGCGTGCAGGCAATAGCAGCCCACATCGTAGACACTTCCTCCGCCCAATTCCGCTATGGTGCGGATATTGACGCCGTGCTCGCTCGGGTCCATGTAGTAGGC
>CAZESH010000394.1:0-3091 GCA_964514665.1 uncultured Caryophanales bacterium | reverse complement strand
GCCTGGAACTGTAAATTCAACCTCAAGAGTATTAAGCTCGGGAGGAAATTTGAGAGCTGTATCTGTTTCTTCTATCAGCGAGCGACCTCCGAGAGTGGCGCTCACAAATTCAGGCCCTGGAATCTGAGCCTGTTCAGAATCTGCTTTCTTGCCTGTTTCCCCCCAAGCATGGAGAGGCAGAAAAGACCATAGCAATACACAAAGCCAGAATGCCTTATAGTGATAAACCATTACAGTCCAATAAGATACATTAAAACTGCCCTTAATTTCGCCATCGGGCTTCGCCTTTAGCTTTATCGGCCTCTATTCCCTGATTCATGAGTAGGGGGAAGGGTATGTTTGCCGGGAAAGATATAGTCCGGCCTGGGAGAAGCAATTACCATTCCCATGCGGGATGATCGTTTTTTATTGCGCCATCGGGTGTGTTCTAGGGCACATAATCGGCTGTTTCCAAAAGCAGCCCGCAGTCCGCAGTCTGCAGCCGGCAATCCTTGTTGTCGAAGGCTATTTAGACCGTTATGCGCAGCGTAACGGAAATTTTGTTCACGTTACGGGTTACGCCGACTCAGATTTTACTGTAACCAAAGCAGCATGATGGAATGAAATTGCAAATTTTGGGATCCCATGATTGAGGAAGATGGATTTGCGCCGCCTGATGAGATTAGAAATGAATTTCTCAACGGGTAATGGGAGTATAAGGAGTGGTGAGAGACAGAGAATGCCCTCTGATCGGGTACGGTCTCAATAGGGTACTTGGTGCTCACGCTGCCTTTAAGCCGACCGCGTGGACAAGCTTGTCCAGAGCAGCTACGACGGCGCGGTAGAGTTTGTCCATACGTGCGATTTTTGCAGGGACCAGTTGTGCATCTCCCGGGAAGGGCGCAAGCAGTCCAGCGGTAAGGGGCGCATAGATCTTTTCGAATAGTTTGAGGAAGACGACGCAGAGGCGATAGCCGGTGGGAAGAAGCTTGTATCTTCGCGATCGGGAGACTTTCTGGACGAGCCCTTTAACACGAAGTTTGGATAAATCGTAGCGGAGAGAGCTGAGTTTGTACTCGTCTACGGAGCAGCCCAGCGCTTCTGCAACTGGGAGATGGATTTGCCTAGTGGTAAAGCTGTCGCCATCGGCAAGATGGCAGAAGCGAACCAGTGCCTGCATGAGGGCGAGTTGTCTTGGGTTATCCAGCTTCAGGCCTGGGATTCGTTTTCCAGATGAAGTAACGGTGGGCCTGCTGAGACTGAGGAATTGCCCGCGGTCGACGAAGGTTTCGAGGATGTCCTGTTGGACCTCCAGATACCTGTCGGTGATCTGATGCAGGGTTTTGCGGGCGTTGGGAAGGTTTTCGACTGACTTGCCGACACCGAGATCGGGGAGATGATAGGAAGTTGTTTCCGTACGCAACAGCAGGTGGTCGCGAACGTATTGTTTGACGGAATCTTTCTTATAGTCGGTCCGAATGACGGGATTACCGAGATGCATATCCTGGATCGTGGTTTGCAGCGTGTGACCGAAACGTTTGGTGATGCGGCGGCCGAAAATGAGGCTGACTTTGTCCGGCTTCCCAATGGTGCGGTTGGCGTCGAGCAAGCGATCGGAGATAGCATCTAAGCATGCGCGGCGGCGGAAGACCATGTTATCCGAATACTCGATCTGGGAAAGGAAGAGCCGGTGTTGGCAGGCGATGCTGGCGCGCTCCTTGGCTGTGAAGAAGGGGACGAGGCAGTTGAGCCATTTCTGTCCACACTTAATTAGGTCGTAAGGCAGAAGGGAATCTGACAGTTGCTGCAGCCTCTTGGGATCGCTGCAGCGGACAAAGGCGTTGTCGCATTGGCGGAATCGGAGGCCTTCCTGGCGCATACGGTTGGCGAGCCAGAAATGCTGGTTGATGTAAAGGCGGGCCGCGAATGGAAAATACGGGCAGACGCGGACGAACATGCGCCCGAAGCTGCTGTCGTTGAGATAAAAGTTGAACTGATTGACCCAACGACGTTTGAACTCAAGGTGGCAGGGACCGTTTTTCTTGCCAATACTGACGAGGATGCGAGCGGGTTCTCGCGCCTTGATGATGCCAACGACCTGATCGGGGCGCGCGTCGGTGAAGTAAGCTTCCATAAAGTCATCGCGTCGACCATCAGGATCGTCCAAAATGGGAACGTTCCAGTGCAGAGAACGGTTCGTAACCCAGTTTTGGTATTGGTCAGCGATGTATCGGAGAACATCACGGCTGACCTGTTCGGTTTGGCGGAACTCCCTGAAAAAGTACACAGCCCGGACGGGTTCTTGAAAAGTCTGAATGACGGCATTGATCAGGATACGATCGAAGCAGCAATAATGGAAATTGATGTTATGCTTATGGTGTTGGTAGAAGGCGTTCATGGGTTTCCTCCAACGGTTGGTAGCTGTCTGGAAGAATACATCATGAGCGCCTTTTTATCATCGGAGACAACATCATGGAGACACAGCATCAAAAGGTAAAGACGTTTCGAGATCTGATGGTGTGGCGCAAAGCGCACGAATTTGTCCTTGAAGTGTATCGCCTCACCTCAACATTCCCCAAAAGCGAAATCTACGGTCTCGCGCAGCAGATGCGACGATCGGCCGTTTCCATCCCGGCCAACATAGCCGAAGGATTCACGCGCCGGGGGAAAACCGACAAAGCACGCTTTATGAATATTGCCGAGAGTTCGCTTGAGGAAAGTCGTTATTATCTGATCCTAGCGCAAGACTTGGGATACGCTAAGACCGATGCTTTGATAAACTCACTGCAGGAAGTCAGTCGCCCACTGAACGCCTATGCGAGATCCATTCTGGCTTCTGACTTCTGACTTCTGGCTTCTCATATCCCGCTGTTTTTTAACGGGATATCAAGGGCGAAGCCCTTGACTGGTTTCTGTCGCGAAACTGGATTTTAGGGCAAGCCCCGAAGGGGTGATCAGATAATAGCCAGGGGTGAGCGAAGCGAACCCCTGGAATGAATGATGGAATAAGAGCCCTGAAAGGGCGAAAGCTAACCATTGCCATATAAAGCTTTCGCCCCTTCAGGGCTCTTTCATTATCCAATATCCTACCCCCGGGTTCGCTTCGCTCACC
>CAZESH010000393.1:0-3100 GCA_964514665.1 uncultured Caryophanales bacterium | reverse complement strand
GGCTTGAGACGGTTGATCGTTGCCACCGCAAATTCGTAACTAGCCGTTTCCTGTTCAAAATTCCTATCGGAAGCATGCATGCCGAGTTGTGTATCGGCAATCATTGCGAAGTAGAAAGGCTGCTCCTGCGCGAATCCGGGTACCAAACAAATTATGAAGATCGCTAGCCTGGATTTCCACGGACAACTATTTACCTAAGTTTTCGGTCGATTTGGGCCATTGTAAGTGGTCAGGCGTAAAGGTCGCCCATCCCACCATGGGACTCTGATACGTTGCTCCATAAGGTTTGATGCAAGAATGATTGGCAGATGTGAACGGCGGTGGAAACTAACCGAGACCTCCTGGTCCGTTATAGTAACATCCGCAGGCATGTCGATCAAATCTCGAAAAATCTGCCGGGCTTGCGCGTCCGCATACCCGCGCATCCTTTCTGATATCAGCCGATATAACCCGCTGGCGATTACCAGAAGCATCATATCGAAATCGACCTTCAATCCTTCTTCGGATGAAAGAGCATCGATATGAAAGAAGCGCACCGCATCGGAGAGTGCATTCTCAATCAGCATTCGTTGGGCGTAGCGCGTCAATAAAGCCTTGCTTGTAGTGGTTTGTTGGTTTGTCAATAGAATGGTCGGATCATCATGCCCGAGATCCAGAACATACAGTTGTCGAAGCGTACAACCGCGTAATATGGTCTTTTGCTCGTACACACGGGGGTTTCGGTATTTGCGGGTAGGTACGTCCAACTCAATCTTCCGCCATGCCGAGCGGGGTAACAGAACGATCTCCTTCAATAGCTTCGGGTCCCGACGCCTTAGCGTGATGAACGGTATCTCCATTTCATCCAGACGGGCCAAACCATCGTAAGTGGTCAGTTTGGAATCGAAGACCAGATGGTGCGGATACTCGCCGTGAGTACGCTTCCAGAAATCAATGAATTGGAAAATCTCTTCGGCTTGCTCGCCCTTCCGCAAGTCTGCATTGGAATAACAAAAGGCGTGTGTGCCGGCATCCTGCGCCAGAAAAACAAGGATGCTTGGCTGACTCCTGCTGCGCGCCGAGACAAAATGCTTTTCAACCTTGGGATGTTCTCCATAATAAGGAACAGAATGAAAGTCGAGATTGAAGGATTCTCCCGGAAACAGATCAGTTCCGCTCACCAGTTCATGCCAGACCGCAAGTATCTTCAACGTTTTGTTGTGATGAATACGGGAGGAGTACTCGGACAGGTAACTCTTCTTTGGGAAAGCATTCAGTCCGGCAAACAAAGCTAAGCCTTCGTCCGCTACTATGGACATCACATGGCTCTTCCGTTCGATCGACCAAAGTTTCAGGGCGAGACAGCATCGAAGAGCATGTCCGGCGGGGATCATTTTCGATCCCGGCAAAGCGGCGCCAGCAGCCAATTTTTCTGCTTCAAGTCGCACCAAGTCGGGAATGAAAAGAAACAATCCGCCGCATTGCGTGGTGAATTTCCGCGGCTCCAATGAAAAACTGCGTACATCAGCAACCGGCTCGATGGTGGGCCGCGGGTAATTGGGCCTTTCTTCGTCAAGCCGTCGAGGCAGCGGAGCGAATCCTTCCACTTTGAGCACCTCACGAACAGCCGTCGGGCTCAACGGACAATCATGTTCCTTGAGGGTACGGCTGATCTCATACACGGAATAGTTCTGCTTCCGAAGTTGAATGATGAGATCCCGAGCGGCCGATTTTTTCGGTTGGGACCTGGGCCCGCGACGTGGAGAACAGAAAAAAACTGGATTGGGGTCCCGACGGAAATGATGACACAGGACATGAAAAGCCCCGACTGAGTAGCCGAAGGTCCATGCGACTTTTTTGGCCGGTTTGTTTTCAATGAAGTAGGCGCGAAGGGCCTCATACTGGCGCTGCCGTGGGTGGCTGGGTTCAAGAAAGAAGCGGCGGACATCACTTATGTCTTTAGGTAATCCTATCATGGAGCTGCATGATATTACATACAAGATATTGCGTCAAGAACAAAATTGAATACAATCCATTGTGCGCGACACAAATCCTCATTCCATACCGTAATTATAGGATTTCGAGCCATTTTAGGCGTTTAACGAGCCAAAGATCGAATGTTGTTGTTCGAACTAATATAGATCATGATAATTATATTATCGGCGCACCATATAGCTAATCATTCTTGAGGCGATGCGCGTATTCTATGCAGTCAGGACGCACCTTCCTGCGTTCTGGAATAAAAGAACTTATTGTTTGGCTTAGGTAAATAGTTGTCCGTGGAAATCCAGGCTAGTTATGACCTGCTTACCATCGAGCAAGTATGTGACATACCATTCATCCTGCGCAATCCTTGTCTGAACAAAGGAGTATGGAATATCTCCCTTTTGTACCGTAGCCATTCCACCCTGAATCGGATAAGTTTCTATAAGCAGAGTGGATGAACCATCTTGGTCTACATTTTGATAAGTCAATTCAATCTGGTCACCGCTCAGTTCTCGATAAGTTTCAGTCTGTTCCTTTGGGATATTCGGATAATCGGGCGGAAATTTCGACTTTTCGATATTGAGTTTCCAAGTCCCTATGATCGGGTCAGCGGCCCAGAGCGAACCCGCCAAACTCAAAAAAGCCAATAAGACTAGTGCTTTACGCATTTGAAATATCCTCCTGACAGAAGTTGCCGATTACATGAAACCAATTTTGGCAAGCGGTGCGGGATCGAAGTACATCCAGAAGCGCAACTGCAAGCCTGCCCCGTCAAATTCAATGATTGAACATCCCTGTGATTCCATATTGTGCTTTGCCGACTTAATGCACCAGCCGAACGATACGAAAGGTGGATCAATAATGAGACGATTGATATCTCTGTGGTAGTCGTCAAGCAATTCGTACAACGCTCGATCAAGATCGTCCACAGTGGATCGACCAGAGACATGCTTGCTGTTTATCCATCCCTCTATGTTTTCCGCCAGTAATGCACTGATTTTTACTACGATTTCATCCGCCGACTGGTTGGGGCGGTTATTCTCTATGTCACTTAGCCTTCTGATTTGTTTTTCGATCAGCTCCCGAGTCACTTTGCTTGTTACGGACATATTGACCTCCGTGGAAGGGTCAGTAT
>CAZESH010000392.1:0-3121 GCA_964514665.1 uncultured Caryophanales bacterium | reverse complement strand
GGCTTGCGCCCTCGCGTGTTTTGGCCGCATTGCTTGGCGGAAAGGCGGAATGGCTGAAAGCTGCCCATTCCGTGCGGATATCGAACGGGAACAAAACCGTCGATTATACCGCTGCCGGCGGCATGATTGAACAGCAGGCCGTCAGCTATGTGGATTTGGATCGATTCTGCAGGGATTTCAGTACCGTCACATGGCATCGTTCAAATCAAGCGGCGATCATCGAAGTTTCACCATAATATGAGCTCCCTATTGATTTCCGATTCTAGATACTTAATTTGGGTTGGGTACAGTCCTAAGGGTGATTTCTGCTTGCCTTTCATGGTTCTAGGTCTCTCAGCCCCTTCCTTTAGCGACGGAAAACAAACTCACCCCAAACAGAAATCACCCTCAGGACTTACGATATATACCCAATCTCTATCGAAGTCAAAATCGAAAATCAATAGAGCTGCAAATTAATCTTGATGGAAAGTTTTTTATTCCATATAAAAAATGACAAGAGGAGAGATTTTTTGTGAAGAAGATTTTGCTGGCAACGATCATGGCACTCTTTCTTGCAAGTGCCGCAGTTCCCGCTTTTGCAGAGAAAGCGGATGCAGCGGGAAAGACTAAAGTCATCATTGACGATCAACCTGTAGTTTTCCGTGCGCTGCCTTTTATTCAGGACGGCACGACGATGGTAGAATTCAGAACCGCTTTTGAAAAGCTGGGTTACGGCATCGAGTGGGACGGCAAAACGAAAACGGTGACCGGCACAAAAGGAGATTCCGTCATCCACCTGCAAATCGGGAGCAAGAAAGCGGATATCGGCGGAAAAGAAAGCGATCTTGCCGTTGCTCCGGCAGCAGTCAACGGTGTGACTTTCGTGCCTCTTCGTTGGATCGGCGAAGCGTCTGGCAGAGAAGTAAGCTGGGATAACCTGTCCAAGACGGCTTACATTGCTTCGATCGAAATGCAGATCGAACATGTGGTGAAGCTCAATGTGCAGTATATGCAGGATAAAAATTTGGACGGCGAAATGTCCACAGTCGACGAGCAATCTCCCGTATATAAACAAACCGCAGCGGTCATGCAGCAGCTCTTCGCTTTGTATGAGCTTCAAGCATCGCTCAAGGATTTGCAGATTGTATCCGTGGACGGTGATCAAGCCGTGGTAAAAACCATCACTGAAGTTCACAAAACAAGCGGTCCGGAATTCAAAGACAATCAAACGACGGCGCTGCAAACGCTGGTGAGACGCAACGGACAATGGAAAATATTCCAGACCCAGCCGCTGAAAATAGACTATTTGAATGCAGATCAATATCAACAGCAGCAAATTTCTTTGTCTGCGGACGAGCAAAAGAAAATCCTCGATGTGGTGGAACAGGAGCGCGCATTATCGGAAAAAGAAGATTTCGATGCGTTGGTCAAGCTGTACGACCCGAATCTTCCCAATCTCGCCAATATAATCGCAACCGGCAAATACCTTGCCGCTTCCTATGATTTGAAAATCGAAAATGAAGAAGTCAAAATTCTGCAGGCAACCGATACGGAGGCCAAAGTGAAGATCACAACCAAGATCACAAAAGTCAGCGGCCCGGCATTCAATAACCTGAGATCGACATCGGTAGAAACATTGAAAAAAGACAGCACCGGCAATTGGCTGATCGCCGATTCGGTCGATCTCTCCGCCGAGTATCTGACCGGGGATACCGCGAAGTAATAAATCCCGCGAAAAAGGCCGGATTACGCTTGATGGAGGATGCCTTTTTCGCGGGATATTTATATAAAGTAAAAGCGATGCCCGGCGGAGAAGTTTCGCGCTTACGCTTGGTCTTACCGGGGAGGCAAGGAAAGCCGGGCATCAACTTTTACTAATAATAGTTTTATCTGGAACGGATTTCCTGACGCATGAACCAAACGTACGAGACGGCGAAGCAGATCATCGTGGCGGCGATTAATCCGGTCAATTGCGGCCAGACCAGCAGCAGGCTTTGCCCCAGCGGCAGCGGTCCCGGAAGAGCGCCGTATACCTGCTCCATCGTCAGCGGTCCGAGTGAACGGACGCTTGGCATCAACAAGGTTGTGGTAGCCTCGCTGAACAATTGGCTCGGCGACAGCCGGTTGATGAATCCGATGAACTGCTGGTAGTTGATAATTTGCTGCGTGCTGGCCGCATCCGAAGGCACCGTGGCATTGGCGATCAGCTTGATGATCATCGGGTAAAACACCGTAAAGAACAACCACAGGGCAAATCCCGACAAAGCGGAAGTGGCCGGCTGGCGAAACCGTACGGAGAACAGGATCGACAGGTTCAGCCAGAATGCCACATAGAATACGCTGACAATCAGGAAACTGAGCATCCGCAGAAATTCCTCGGGTGATGGCGGAATCCCGATATTGAACAAGCCGATTCCCATCACAAGGAAGCCAAGAGCCAGAAACATGATCGCGATGATGAACAGGGAAGCGACGAATTTGGCGTTGATCACATAATCGCGGTGAATCGGCTGGGACATGATGCGCGACAGGGTGCCTTTGTTTCGTTCCGAATTGACGGCGTCAAAACCGAGCGAGACACCGATCAGCGGCCCCAGAAAGCTCACGAAGGTGATGAACGACGGCATGGTGCCGTCCGACACGGTGAACAGCTTGAGGAACAAGAACGTGTTCAGATCGTTATGTGACGGAACGACCTTTTGAATGTTGCTCATAGCCGTATATAAGGAGCCGACGCAGGTAAGCATGATGATCGCGATGAGGATGACAAACCGCCAGCTCGTCACCAAATCGCTGATTTCCTTTTGCACGATCACCCAGAAAGGATGGAGCGTACGGGCGCTGCGTGCGTCGGCTTTCTCCTTGTGAAACCAAGCATTAACGATTGCTGGCCGGTCCAACCGAATCCCCTCCTTCAAAATAACGGTGATAGATTTCATCCAGGCCGAATTGTTTCTTATTCAAATGATACAGTGAACAGCCTGATTCATAAATGAGCCGAGGCAGCTCCCTGGAAATATCCTGCGAGCAGCCGACCTGCAGCAGGCCGTTTGTTCGTTCTACACGGACGACTTCCGGCAGTGCTTGCAGCTTTTCTCTCCAATCCTCCGACTCCGGCTCGATTGCGACCTCGAGGGTAATC
>CAZESH010000391.1:0-3122 GCA_964514665.1 uncultured Caryophanales bacterium | reverse complement strand
ACCAAATGCGGCAGGTGCAAAAAGGGGATTTCAAGGTTCGCACGGAAATCATCGCCAAGGACGAAATTGGCTTGATGAGCAGGCAGTTCAACAAAATGCTGCAGCAGATCGAGGTGCTGATGGCGCAGGTCAAAGATGAGCAGAGCAAGAAACAGGAGGCTGAGCTGCGTGCGGTAACGCATAGAATCAATCCGCATTTTCTGTTCAATACGCTCAGCACCTTGCGATGGCTGGTTAAATATCATCAGACGGAGCGCGCGTATGAAGGCATCTCCGCCTTGATCCGGCTGCTTGAAGCCAACATGGGCAAGCGCGGTACCTTCATTACCATTTCTGAAGAACTCGATATCATTGAAAAGTACTTGGAAATCCTCGAGCTGCGCTATGATTTGAAATTTCAGCTGGAGCTGTCGATTGATACCGAAGCGCTGTCTTTTCATATTCCGAGGATGCTGCTGCAGCCGCTGGTGGAAAATGCGATTTTCCATGGCTTCGTACCGCTCAATCGAAACGGTCATATTGCGATCACCATCACAAGCGATCAGCGCTCGGTTGCGATTTCAGTCAAGGATGACGGGATCGGCATGGAGCAAAGCAAGCTGGCAGAGCTGCAAAATATGGAGAAGGCCATGGAAAACCGCCAAGTAGGCATCGGGCTTCGCCACGTGTATGAGAGTATCGCGCTTTATTACGGAAATGGCTCTTCCATGTATGTAGAAAGTTCTCCCGATGAGGGCACTGCGGTTCAGCTGCGGCTGCAGAAAACGCAAGATCTCGCCGCGGACAGATGAAAAGCGGCTGCCGGCAGACGCAAGAGGGAAAGGAGAGCTTCGTCATGTATCAGGTAATGATTGTGGACGACGAGCCTTTTATACGGTTCGGCATTCAGGCTTCAGTAGATTGGGAAAAGCAGGGCATGCATGTCGCCGGACAATATGCCAATGGGGAAGAGGCGTTGAAGGCGATGACGCATCAGGCCGTCGATATTCTGATTACAGATATCAAGATGCCGCTGATGGACGGCTTGATTTTGACCCGCAAAGCGATCGAACTTAACCCCGGGCTAAAGGTCGTGCTTGTGAGCAGCTATAATGACTTTGAATATGTACGCGAGGGAATTCGTCTCGGCGCAATCGATTATATTCTAAAACCGACCATGGAGCCGGAGGAACTGCTGCTTATCATGCAAAAGTGCGTTTCCTTGATTGATCAAGACCGCTCGCTCCGGCAAGAGCTGAGCGCTTATCAAAAAGTCTCCAAGGAGCAAAAACGGAGGGGATTGGAGCAGCAGTTGAAACGGTTTATGGCTGCTGAGGAAGGCGAGCTTGAAAAAACGGATTGGACAGATTGGCTGGAGCCAGGTTTTACAACCGTCTGCATTCATTTAAATCAAGCGGGTGAAATTACCGAGAATCACGGCTTCATTCATCAAACGATTTTACTGGAGGATATGCGGGAGATTTGCTATGAGATGACGGAGAATGCAGTTGCCTTAGTTGCTGACGACCACGAAATGCTGCTTCTTCTTCCCTTTTCGGAAAACGTTTTGGAACAGCTTGAACGAATCAAAATGAAAATCGAATCCGATCTGCAAGTTTCCACAACAATAGGTTATTTCTGTGCGAATGGCGGCGACTTGAGGGAGGGCTTTGCCAAAAGTCAAACTGCATGCAGCAGGAAGTTTTTTGAAGGATCGGAAAGGATTTATGATTTTAAAGGTGCAAATTGCGATCTGCAAAAGGAGCTCAGGTTCTCGTCTGCATCGTTGCAAAGCATCCATTGGCAGGACCCGGCGCAGTTGGAGCCATTTCTTGCCGGGTGGGCAGCGGAGCGGGAGCAGGCCGGCCTAAATGAACAGAGGATCAAGCTGGAAGCTTGCGAATTGATTTCAGCCCTGTTTACCCGCCAACTGGAATGGAGTCATCTTCAGGAGGTGACTGAGCGGCTTATCCATGAGGAGACGCTGCAGGAGCTGAAGGAAAAGCTTGCCGGAGAGATAGCCGAGTGCATGCGCTGGGTGGAAGGCAACAATGCAAGACGCGCCGGGCATCCATCGATGATGAGCCAGGCGCTGGATTATATTCACCGGCACTTTGCCGAAGAGCTGACGCTGCAGCAGGTGGCGGACAGCGTTTTTATCAGCAAAAACTATTTCAGCATTCTTTTTAAAAAACATACACAGCAAAATTTTATCGATTATGTCATCCAGCTTCGCATTCAGCAAGCTAAAACACTCTTAGAGGATGTCCGGCTTAAAATATATGAGGTGGCGGCACAGTCCGGCTTCAATGATGTGAAATATTTCAGCAAGCTGTTCAAGAAAATGACCGGCTCATCGCCGATGGAATACCGCAATGGATTTAAAGGAAATATGGAATGAGGGATGCTCCATGGCAAAGCCGATTCGTGCCCTGACCGCTGTCGTGTTATTATTTTTGCTTGCCGGCTGCATGGATGGGAACATCATCGGCAATCCTTCTGCCGTTCAGCAGCTTGATAGAGACAAGCCCGTAGAAATTGTTTTCTGGCATACTTACAGTGACGAGGAAACGAGAGTTTTTGAAAATGAGCTGCTGCCCGAATTCCATAAAGCGCATCCTGAAATCATGGTCAAATCGGTGCGGGTCTGGCATACCAATGAGCTGAAATCAAGCCTGATCGCCCGCGCAACCTCGCGCAAGCCGCCGGATGTGGTGCGCATGGACATTGCTTGGGTGCCGCAATTTTCATCGATGGGTCTGCTTTACCCGGTGAGCCGCATCAGTGATTTTGGCGAGGTCAAAAGCCGTCTGCACAAAGTGGCGATGCAGATTGGATACTATAATGGCGATTATTACGGACTTCCGCTGAACATGAATACAAAAGCGGCGATCTTCAACAAGCAGATGCTTTCCGGGGACGGATTGCAGCAGCCCCCCGATTCGTTGGAAGCGATCATCCGCATCGCCGAACAAAACCATCAGGTGATCGGAATGGGAGGGCTTGATGCATGGTCGAGCCTGCCGTATTTTTATGCGCTAGGGGGTTCTTTGACCAATTCCGACTACACTAAAGCCAGCGGGTTTCTTGACAGCCCGAAGAGCATTGCGGCGTTAAAGGAAATGGTTCGTTTATACAAGAAC
>CAZESH010000390.1:0-3138 GCA_964514665.1 uncultured Caryophanales bacterium | reverse complement strand
TCGGAACCGGGGGCATATCGCGGGATAATCTCCAGATCCTCCTGGGGCGAAGATTATCACCACGTGCTTCGCAACCGTCTGGAGCGGCTGGAAGCATTTATTCGCGAAAGGCTGCCCGAAGCGAGGATGGAGAGCATGGTCGATACGGGCGTGCTTGTAGATCGTGCCGTAGCGGAGAGAGCGGGCGTTGGCTGGGTTGGCAAAAACTGTGCGGTGATTACTCCGGAGTGGGGATCCTGGGTGTATTTGGGGGAGATGCTGACGGATATTCCCTTCGAGCCGGATCAACCGATCGAAGATCAATGCGGAGACTGCACGATATGCATCGATGCCTGTCCGACGGGGGCGCTTGTCGGACCAGGGCAGCTTCATTCCGGCTCATGTATTTCCTTCTTGACGCAAACGAAAGGGTTCATTGCCGACGAGATGAAAAAGAAAATCGGCAATCGCCTGTATGGCTGCGACACCTGCCAAATCGTCTGCCCCAAGAACAAGGGGAAAAATTGGACGCATCAAACGGAACTTAGGCCCGATCCCGAATTGGCCAAGCCGCTGCTTAAACCGCTCCTGAACATGAGCAATCGCGAGTTTAAAGGGCAATTTGGCCGACTTGCAGCCTCCTGGCGCGGCAAAAAGCCGATTCAGCGCAACGCCGTGATTGCGCTCGGGCATTTCAAAGACAGGAGCGCGTTTGAGCTGTTGGCCGAAATCGCAGCGGGCGACCCGCGGCCGGAGCTTCGTGAAGCCGCCGTTTGGGCACTTGGACAAATCGGCGGTAAAACATGCTATGATTGGATCAAGCAGGCTTTTGGCCGGGAAGAGCACGAACGGGTAAAAGAAGCGATAACTAAAGCGCTTAAGCATATAGAATCACAGCCGCCTGATCATGCCGATCAAGCGGAATAACGGGCTGAAAGACATTCAGGTTTAAAGAGGAAAGGAAGCCGCGGTATGAAATACGTTCACATTGATGATGTTTCAGCAGGACAAATTTTGGGGAAAACAATCTTCTCCGGCAACGGTGCGACGCTGCTTTCGGAAAATGTGCAGCTGACGGTGCCGATGATCAACACGATGAAACGCATCGGTGTTACAACGGTGCATATCAAGGATTCAAACTTTGATGATGTGCAGATCGAGGATGTCGTTTCCGATGAAACAAAGCGAATGGTCATCAAGAAAATGGGCGACATTTATCAAACGGTCAAATCGGGCAAGGAGTTCAACACAAAAGTCGTGACCGGAAGCGTGAATCACCTGCTTGACGAAATCATGGAAAACAAGCATGTTTTGGCCCAGTTAAACGACATTCGCACAGAGGACAACCACCAATTTATCCATGCCATGAATGTTTGCATCACTTCCATCTTGATCGGTCTCAGCGTCGACTTAACGCCAAGCCAATTAAAGGAATTGGCGACCGGGGCTCTCCTGCATGACATTGGAAAAGTCGGCATGACGGACGAGGATGATCCTCAGGAACCCAGAAGACAGCATACGTGGCGGGGATTTGAGCTGATCAAAATGAAGCATGAACTGAGCCTGCTTGTAGCTCATATCTGTCTGCAGCATCACGAAACGACTGACGGCAAGGGGGCTCCAAGGGGATTGGAAGGCGATCAGATCCATCTGTATGCCAAGATCGTCGCTGTAGCCAATACTTACGACAACCTCGTTTCGAGCTTCACTGGCAACCGCAGCATGCTGCCGCATGAAGCATGCGAGCATTTGATGGCGCTCGCGGGAACAAAATTGGAGCATGAGCTGGTGCTTCATTTTTTGCGCAGTGTTTCGGTCTATCCCACGGGTGTTTCCGTACGGCTGTCTACCCGGGAAATCGGCGTTGTGGTGGGTCAGCATCGCGGGCTTCCCAGCCGTCCCGTGATTCGGGTGATCAAGCAGGAGGACGAAGAACTGCAGGTCAAGGAAATGGATCTGGCGCAAAACCCGACGGTTTTTATCGAGGCGGTGCTCTAGCTGCAGCGGTGCCGGGATGTTATTGTCTCCCGCTTCCGGACATGCTATGATAAGACCGATAATCAGATGCAAGGGGGCAAACGAAAGAATGGCATGGTCTATTGTGATTCCGATCGTTACACTTATTGTCGGAGGCGTTGCAGGATTTTTCATCGGGGTCTATTACCTGAAGATGCAAATGGAAAAGATGCAGAACGATCCGGAAATGCTGAAGCAAATGGCCAAAAAGATGGGATACAACATCAATAACAAGCAGATGAATCAGGTACAGCAAATGCTTCGCAACAAAAAATTCTGATGACTGGAATTCCCGTCTCTTTTCAAAAAGCCCGCGAGAGGGCTTTTTTTGATTGTGAAGTTTTTTTGCCCGAGCTTCTATCCAGGGTTAATAAGTAACGAGCTTCCCATAAAAAAATGGATTTGATATAATAGATGTCTATGACAGAAACAGGGGATTCAGGAAGGGGTCTTGATATGTCCGGAATAAAAAATTACACCAATTTGAAAGTGGCTGAAAATAGAGAGCAAATCGAGCATCATGTAAGAGAAATCCTTAGGCTGATCGGGGAGAACGTGGAACGCGAAGGGCTATTGGAAACACCGGCCAGGGTTGTGCGGATGTACGAAGAGATTTTTTCCGGCTACGACATCGATCCGCGCGAAGTGCTGGGCGTCACCTTTGACGAGCAACATGAGGAACTGGTGATTGTCAAGGACATCGTCTTCTACAGTCAGTGCGAGCATCATATGGCTCCGTTCTTCGGGAAAATCCATATCGGTTATATTCCGAGCGGCAAGATTGCCGGTCTCAGCAAATTTGCCCGTCTTGTCGACGCCATCACGCGGAAGCTGCAGGTGCAGGAGAGAATCACTTCGGAGATAGCCGATATTTTAGATGAAATGCTGAGTCCTCAAGGCGTAATGGTTGTAGTGGAGGCCGAGCATCTGTGCATGAGCGCGAGAGGCGTCAGGAAACATGGAAGCAAAACGGTAACCTCGGCTGTACGCGGACTTTTCCGCCGTGACGCCGCGCTGCGTTCGGAATTCATGTCGCTTATAAAAGATTGAATCAAAATTACGGTTCAAGGCTGCCCGGAAGGGACAGCCTTTTTTTGGTGCGCCTCACAGTCGCACAATCTAAGTGGTTCAAATCCACTCGGT
>CAZESH010000389.1:0-3187 GCA_964514665.1 uncultured Caryophanales bacterium | reverse complement strand
GATGAAGGACGGAAAAATGTCCAAGTCGAAAGGAAACGTGGTCGATCCGGTGACGTTGATTGAGCGTTACGGTCTCGATGCGATGCGCTTTTATCTGCTGCGCGAGGTGCCTTTCGGCGCGGACGGCACATTCACGCCTGAAAGCTTCGTCGAGCGGGTCAATTCCGATTTGGCCAATGATTTGGGCAATTTGCTCAGCCGCACGGTGGCGATGATTGAAAAATACTGTGGAGCCGAAGTGCCCGCATACAGCGGAGCGTTGAACGATTTTGACAGCAGCCTGGAGCAAGCGGCGAAGGAGACGGTGCATCGGGTCGAGGAAGCGATGGAAAACATGGAGTTCTCCATCGCGCTAGCGGCGATCTGGCAGTTTGTCCGCCGTTCGAACAAATACATCGATGAATCGCAGCCATGGGTGCTGGTCAAGGATGAGCAGAAGAAAGCGCAGCTTGATTCCTGCATGGTCCACCTTGCCGAGTCGCTGCGCATCATTTCCGTGCTGATTCAACCGTTCTTGACTCGGGCCCCGTTTAAAATCCGCGAGCAGCTCGGTCTGTCTGAAGAGCACGCTGCTTGGAGCAGCCTGCAAAGCTTTAAGGGAATTCCCGAAGGTACGACAGTGCACAAGGGGGAGCAGATTTTTCCGCGGCTTGATGCGGAGAAGGAGATCGCCTATATTGTGCAGGCGATGGGCGGAGACTTGAGCGGCCAGGCTGAGGCCGAAGCCAAGACGGAGCAAAAACCGCAGCAGCCTGAAGCGGCAGTCGGCGAAATTGGCATCGACGACTTTGCCAAGATCGAGCTGAAGGTGGCGCAAGTGATCGCTTGCGAGCCCGTGCCGAAGGCCGACAAGCTGCTGAAGCTGCAGCTTGATTTGGGCGGCGAAAAGCGGCAGGTCGTTTCCGGCATCGCCAAATTTTACAAGCCGGAAGAGCTGATTGGCAGAAAAGTCATTTGCGTCACCAATTTGAAGCCGGTCAAGCTTCGCGGCGAGCTGTCCCAAGGCATGATTTTGGCGGCTTCGCAAGGCGATCAACTCACACTTGCCACAGTTCCTGACGGAATGCCGAACGGTGCCGTCGTTAAATAAGGAGACGAAAGCCAATGGATCACATGAATATTTGGGTGGCCTTTTGGGCCGGCTTGGCCTCCTTTATTTCTCCCTGCTGCCTGCCGCTCTATCCTTCCTATCTTTCCTATATTACCGGAATCTCGGTAAGCGAATTGAAATCGAAGGAAGCAACGGGGAAAGTCCGTATGAAGACAGCGCTTCATACGCTGTTCTTCATTCTCGGCTTTTCCATCGTGTTTTTCTCGCTGGGGCTTGGCGCGGGGGTTGTAGGAGACGCTTTTAAAAATTATCAAAATTTTATCCGCCAGATATCCGCGATCTTGATTGTGGTGATGGGTTTGTTTCTGCTTGGCATCTTCAAGCCGCAGTGGCTGATGCGCGACATGAAGCTGAATGTAAAATGGAGACCGGCCGGTTATCTCGGATCGGTCGTTATCGGCATAGGCTTTGCCGCAGGCTGGTCGCCGTGCATCGGACCGATTCTAACCGCGATTATTGCTTTGGCGGTTTCCGATCCGGGGACCTGGCTGCAGCTGATTACGGCATATACCATCGGTTTTGCCGTACCGTTCTTTATCCTTTCCTTTTATATCGGCTCGGCGAGATGGATTCTCCGCTACTCCGACAAAATCATGAAGATCGGCGGCGTGCTGATGGTGCTTATGGGCCTGCTGCTGTATACGAACGAGATGACGAAAATCACGATATGGTTGAATACGATCACGCCAGGCTGGCTTAAATTCTGATCGGCGAGGGTTCCGATTCGGCTGACATTTCTTTCCGGCAAGGATGTGTAAATGACCAGTCCGAGCCTAAAGAGACCAAGAACCATCGAAGCATATGCTTAAAAGCGAAGATCTCCGACTTTCATGGTTCTAGGTCTCTCAGGCTCTCCCTTCTGCAGCGGAAAGAAAAGTCACCCGAATCGGAACCCTCGCCTTTCTTCCTAGGTAAAGTATTCAATCGTCGCCTGCGGGAAATAGGCGAAGATTTTTTCCGTGATAAATTCCCGCAAGGCTCGGGCCTGCTCGTCGGGATAGACGTATTTGCCCTGCCCCCAGCGCCCCCACTTGTATTTGCGCTTCGCTTCGTCCATTTCCAGCTTCGTTTTCGGGTAGCGCTCCAGGATGATATTTTTGGCCGTTTTGGTAAAACGATGCTGAATCAGTTCAAATGTAAGGGTTTCGGCCGCTTCCCCGGTAACGGAAGCCGCCAATTTTTGCAGCAGCTGCTCATAGCCCGCTTCCCAGCCTTCATACCAGATGATCGGTGCGATGATAAACCCGAGCGGATAGTTGGCCGCGGCGACCTTGCCCGCTGCTTCGATCCGCTCATTGAAAGATGATGTTCCCGGCTCGAAGTTTTTGATCACGTAATCGGCGTTGACGCTGAAGCGAAAGCGGGTGTGGCCGTTATGTCTTGCATCAAGCAGCGGCTCCACATGGTGAAATTTGGTGACGAAGCGCAATCTTCCGTAAGGCTCCGCTCCCATAAATTCAATGACTTCCTTCAGCGATCCGCTGATATGCTCCAAGCCTACGGGATCGGAGGTACAAGCGGCTTCGAAGCGGGTGATTTCCGGTTTGCGCTCTTCGATATAGGCTTTGGCCGCGGACAAGATATTCTCCATATTGACATAGATGCGGATATAAGGTTTTTTGCCAAGCGTGGTTTGCAGGTAACAGTAATGGCAGTGGCCCATGCAGCCGGTGGCGATCGGAATGGCGTACTCTGCGGAAGGTTTGGACGTATCGAATTTTAAGGTTTTGCGCACGCCGACCACCAGCGTACGCTTGGCAATCCGGTACTTTTCCAGCTCGCTTTCTCCGGGAAGATTCGTAATGCGGTTGTGGGAGGAGGTCATATGGATCGGCAGCCCCTGTGCGACAGCCCACTCCTGAATTCGTCGTCCCTTTTCATAATTTAGCGCATCCGGCTCGAAGAACACCAGCTCCGGCATAAACTGCAGCGTGTTGATGCTTTTTCGTTCCTTTGTTTTTGTCGTCAAACCAAGCACCTCCAAAATGTCTGCTAATATAGATTTAGCATTTGCCCGGCGGTGCCGGTTTACACCGGGCAAATAAATCTAGATTTGGTCACAGGCTTGCTTTAACG
>CAZESH010000388.1:0-3265 GCA_964514665.1 uncultured Caryophanales bacterium | reverse complement strand
GTTCAGGACGATGGGCGTCGGATCCGTAAACGCAGGCAATCCCCTGCCGCCTGCACGCCTCAATCAGCCAAGCAGGCACATAAGCCTCCCCGCAGGTTGGTACACGCAGCCCTGCCGTATTAACATCGATGCCCATGCCGGCATGTTTGAGCAAAGGAAGCAGCGCTTCCAGCCTTTTCTCCACGGCTGGCTGATCGATCGGCGGAAGCACGGTTTGAAATTTGCGGATCAAATTGACATGCCCCAGCCTTTTATTCATAGGCAGCTTCCCGGCCCATGCGATGGCAAGCTCGACATGATCAAAGTAGACTTGCACCGCTTTATCCATGGATCCGTAATAGGAGACGACCCCTTCACGAAAATCGTCCGCGGTAAAATCAATGCAGCGCATCCCGCCGTTCCCCGGCAAATAATGAACGGATACGATCACTTCATCGAGCCGATCGCCGCTTCGTTCCAATACAGCTTCGCTAAAAGCTTCATTGCCGAACAGATAATCCATCTCAAG
Organism: uncultured Caryophanales bacterium; assembly: GCA_964514665.1. Lineage (GTDB taxonomy): Bacteria > Bacillota > Bacilli > Paenibacillales > KCTC-25726 > CAZESH01. The sequence continues at coordinate 2,757 of CAZESH010000388.1, read as the reverse complement.
TCCGGTCCGCACTTCTATTTGGCCGGCGTATTTCTGTTTGATCCCATCGGCATATTGCAAATAGTGCGGCAGTTCTTCCCATTCCATGGCAAGCTCCCGCATCAAGCCGGGATTGTCAACCCAGTCCTTGGGCAGAGGCGGATGCTCGGTAATCGAATATCGCTCAAATCCCATGCCGATGGCTTGCTCCATATAGCGCTCCTGCTGCGAGTCGCTGCCGTGGCGGCAAAATTTCGTATGTGTATGTCCATCCCATTTCATCAAATCATTTTCCTTTATCAAAGAGAGTCAAATAGCTTGCGTAGCCTTCTTTTTCAAGCTCTTCCTTGGGAATGAAGCGAAGTGCTGCGGAATTGATGCAATAGCGTAAACCGGTCGGCGCAGGCCCGTCGTTGAACACATGCCCGAGATGCGAGTCCGTGTTTTTGCTCCTGACTTCAGTACGCACCATGAAGTGGCTGGCATCCGTCTGTTCTTGGATCTGTCCTGCTGCGAGCGGTTTCGTAAAACTCGGCCAGCCGCATCCGGAATCGAATTTATCCAGCGAGCTGAAGAGCGGCTCTCCCGAGATGACATCGACATAAATCCCCTCTTCTTTGTTGTCCCAATATTCATTGGCGAACGGCGGTTCCGTGCCGTTGTTCTGCGTCACCTCGAATTGCATCGGCGTAAGCTTGCTTTTTAACGCTTGCTTGTCCTTTTGCTTCCAATTGGCGTTGATAAACGCGTCCCTGCCCGAGCCTTTTCGGTACATTTTATAACGAAGCGGATTTTTCTCGTGGTAATCCTGGTGGTATTCCTCCGCCGGGTAAAAAGGCCCCGCCGCCACGATCTCCGTCACGATCGGTTTGTCGAACCTGCCGCTTTCCGCCAATTGCTTTTTGGAAGCCTCGGCCTTTTCCCGCTGCTCTTCATTATGATAAAAAATCGCCGTACGATAAGAGGAGCCTCTGTCATGAAACTGTCCGCCAGGGTCCGTAGGATCGATCTGTCTCCAGAAAAGCTCCAGCAGCCTTTCGTAAGGAAAAATTTGCGGATCAAAGGCAATTTGTACAGCCTCCGCATGCCCGGTTGTTTCCGAGCAGACCTCTTCATAAGTCGGATTGCTTGTATTTCCTCCCGTGTAGCCCGACAGCACGCTGATAATCCCCGGCTGCTCATCGAAGGGCGTCACCATGCACCAGAAGCACCCTCCCGCGAAAGTGGCCAGCTGCGGAACATTAATATCGTTCATAAATGCTGCCTCCTTGATTACGATTCATGGCAAAACCTCAAAACCATACCTTCATCATAAACGAAAAGGATACAGGCGGGCAATAACGGGAAGCGGGATGAGATGACGTCCATGCGAAAGAGGGATTTCTATTTTTGAGCACCGCTCAAAGCTATCCTTCGCCATTAAAAGAGAGGAGAGAATCCGCTTCGGGTGCCGCCTTCTTTCCGACATGGATGCATTCATGACCAGTCCGAGCCTAAAGAGACCAAGAACCACCGAAGCATATGCTTAAAATGGTTCTAGGTCTCTTTAGGAGCTCCTCCCTTTTAGCTTGATTCGCCTGCCGGAATTTTCGTGTTCCCGTTCTCTTCCTGATTCTCTGCCTTGCCGGTAAAATATTCTTTGCCCTTTAGCGCGATTTCCGGGAGGAAGAACGTACCGATCAATGTCAGTACCGCGAACACCAACCCAAGCTCAAACAGTCGGACCATGCCGGATGTGAGTGAAACTTTTACTGCATTAAGCAAATCGAGATAGAGCTGATGTCCGGCGGGCCCCAGCTTATCGAATTGCGCGGATATCGCCTCTTGCGCCTGCTTGGTCAGCAGCTGCTGCGGGCTGGCATCGAGTCCTCCCGAGGTTTGGAATTTCTTGAGCGATTCCGGCAAAACCTCACTGAGCTTGTTCTTGAAGTTCAAGGTCAGAATAGCTCCAAAAATGGGAGCGGCTATCACACCGCCCAAAGACTGAACGAATTGCTGCGTCGAGTTTACGGTTCCCATCATTTTGTACGGGAACGCATTCTGCACGGCCACATTCAACAGCGGCATGATCGATCCTATACCCAGTCCGAGCATAATCATGTCGAACACTAATGTACCGTAGCTTGTGTGAACGCTGATCGTACTCAGAAGCAGCATACCCAAGACAACAAAAGCGGCCCCGACATGAGCGAGCATCCGATATTTCCCGGTTCGTGTCATGAGCTGACCGGAGATAATAGCGCCCACAATAAAACTGAACATCATTGGCGCCATCACATACCCGCTGTTTTGGGCGTTAAGTCCGACTACTCCCTGTACATACGTGGGCAGATATATGAGTCCGCTGAACATCGCCATGGAGATAAATATCCCCAGTATTAAGGACATATTGAACAATCGATTTTTAAACAGCTCCGGAGCGATAATGGGATCCTCCGACCTTTTCTCCGCCAGAAAGAAAAGAGCAAGAAAAATCGCACCCACAGCGAACATGGCGAGCTCTGTCGCCGATAGCCAAGGATACTGCGAACCGCCCCATGTCACGGCAAGCAGGATCGGAACAAGACCCAGAACCAGCATGAAGGAACCGGTCCAATCGATTTTTACGCGATGCTCGCTGCGCACCCTCGGCATGGTGATCATGACGCCGATGATGGCCAGAACCGCAAACGGAAGATTGATGTAAAACACCCATCTCCACGACCATGTATCCGTAATCCACCCGCCCAAAGTCGGGCCAAGTATGCTGGATAGACCGAAGATGCCGCCGAACAGTCC
>CAZESH010000387.1:0-3303 GCA_964514665.1 uncultured Caryophanales bacterium | reverse complement strand
CCGGTGAAGAACATTTTGACTTTCCTCAAGCTTAATAAAACCGATTTTGCTTTTTTCGACAGCATGCTGCTGCGCACGAAGCTGCTTTTACTGCTTGTCGTGCTTATGATCGGCCTGCTGTCGCAAACGATTGCTTCCGTCGCATCGCTGAACAGTTTGAAAAGCAGTATGAACGATGTATACGAGAATAAATTGAGTTCCATGGATCTGGCGCAGGAATTAAAAACAAAATTGGTGGATTTGAATCAATATTTGATTACGGCATCCCGGCAGACAAGGGGCTTTTTGAAAAATTTCACGAATGAGATGGATGAGAAAAAAGCGGGGATTGACGATGCCATCGCCAAAATTGAAAAGCTGAGCGATCCGAACAATCCGAAGGACAAGCAGTTTGTCGGACAGCTGAAGGCAAGCTGGGACGCCTTTAAAACGCAGGACGCCCAAATGGAAGATCTCATCATGAAGATGAAATTCATGGATTTTATCGCGCTCTACCAAACCTCCATGAAGGATATCAACAACATGATGAACAATGCCAATGCTTTGTACCAGACAAAAAATCAGGAGGTGCTGCGCACCAAAGTCCTGATCAACGATGCGAGCGAAAAGTCGGTGATCTCCGGCATAGTGATTTTCGTACTGGTGCTTTCGCTCATTTTGATTCTGGGCATGCTGGTATATGGCAGCATTATGCGCAGGCTCAAGAATTTGCTGAAGATTAATGAAGCGATATCGGACGGCAAACTGAATGTCATGAGGCTGCCGGAATCCAGGGACGAGATCGGGATGCTCGCGCAAAGCACAAACCAAATTGTCGGCAGCCTGAAAACCATGATTCTCGAAGTAAAGCGATCGATCCAGCAAATGACCGACAAGGTGGAGGATGCGAACCGTTCGATAGACGAAAATTATGCCGCCACGGAGAGCATTGCCGGTCATGTCAAGGAAATCACCGTCGGAATCGGCGAACAAGCGGCATTCTCGGAAAAATCGCTGGTCTCGATTTCCGATCTGGAGGCTTCCGTTGTATCCATCGTGCAAATCATGGATGAATTCAAGGAAATGATGGACAGCACCTACAGGAAAATTGAAGCGGGATCGGAAAACCTTAATCATACCGTCGATCAGATCGGCTTGGTCGTACAGTCGAACGAGGAGATCATTCAATCGTTTGAAAAGCTCAGCCATGAGCTGGCTCAGGTGCGAAAGTTTTCCGAACGGATTGTCGGCATCGCCGGCAGTACGAATATTTTATCCTTGAACGCTTCAATTGAAGCGGCTCGCGCAGGCGAAGCGGGAAAAGGCTTTGCCGTTGTAGCGGCCGAAATCCGCAAGCTGTCTGCGGAAACCTCAACCGTGGCCAATGGCGTCAGGGAGCTTGTCGGCAAAAACGAGGAGAAGACCAATGAATTCAAAGATGCGCTTTTGCTTTCCAATCAACGCGTGGAACAGGGAAATGAAGCTTTTCAATCAGCGGTCGGCGTTTTCCAAGGGATTAACGGGATGATTCGGCAAATGAATGAAAAAATGGCCACGATTCTTGAAAGTATTGGTGAAATCCGCAGCCAAAGCGAATCGGTGACCGGCAACATGACCGATATTAACGCGATTACCGAACAAACCTCCGCAGCCATGCAGGAAATCAGCTCGTCAACTCTGCAGCAGGTACATAATTTGAAGGATGTCGTCCAATCGGTGAAAGTACAAATCGAGCAGGCGGAAAAGGTGAAGCAAAATATCGGAAGGTTTACCTTGGAATAATCTTTTCGCAAGCCGGCTGTAAGGTCTGCTTCAGATTGAAGACAAAGCCAGTGAGTGAAAGTGGTTATAGCCAATTCTACATGTTGGAGAGGGATTTCGTTTCCATAGTGAGTCTGCTTTTCGTTGCTAAAGGGAGGACGTGAGAGACCTAGAACCATGAAATGTCGGAGAACTTCTCTTTATGCCAATGCTTCGATGGTTCCTGGTCTGTCAGGTTCGGACTGGACATTCCCTGCATTGTCTACAGGCTGAGCCGACTTTACAGTCGGTTTTTTTGTCGGGATGATGGCACTTTTACTCCGACTCTTGTACGATGCTTCGAATCTTGCTATCATATCCATATCAAGAATACGGAAGGTGTTGGACTGATGGTTAACAGAGCGTACAATTTTAATGCCGGACCGGCTGCGCTGCCCCTGGAAGTACTGCAAAAGGCGCAAGAGGAGTTTGTCGACTACCGTGGAATCGGCATGTCGGTGATGGAAATCTCCCATAGAAGCAAGGAATATGAACAGATCAATGCGGAGACCGAAGCCTTGTTCAAGGAAGTTATGGGTATCCCCGACGGCTATAAGGTGTTATTTCTGCAGGGCGGCGCAAGCACGCAGTTTGCCATGATTCCGATGAATTTTCTGGTTGCCGGGAAAACGGCCGGCTATGTGATGACGGGAAGCTGGGCGGAAAAAGCGATCAAAGAAGCCAAGCTGTTCGGCAATACGGAAATTATCGCTTCCGGGGAATCAAACCAATTTACGGCTGTGCCGGACTTGGGCTCAATGCGCGTTGATCCCGGGCTGGCTTACGTTCATTTGACCTCGAATGAAACGATCGGCGGCATTCAATTCAGCGAGTTTCCGGACACGGGCAATGTTCCGCTGATTGCCGATATGTCCAGCGACATTTTGTGCCGACCGATTGATGTTTCCAAATTCGCCATGATCTATGCCGGCGCCCAGAAAAATCTCGGTCCTTCCGGCGTGACCGTGGTGATCATCCGCGAGGAGCTTGCCGAGCAATCGCCCAAAAACGTTGCCTCCATGCTGCGTTATTCCACACATGTGAATAATTCTTCACTGTACAACACGCCGCCCGCCTATTCGGTCTATATGGTCAATTTGGTGCTCAAATGGCTGCGGGATCAAGGCGGTCTTAAAGCGATGGAGGATCGTAACACCGGGAAAGCCAAGCTGATCTATGACGTCATCGATGCAAGCGGCGGTTATTATAATGGGGTTGCCGCAGTGGACAGCCGCTCGCTTATGAACATCACCTTCCGTATGGAGAACGAAGAGCTGGAAAAAGCGTTCCTGAAGGAAGCCTCGGCTGGCGGCTTCGTCGGCTTGAAGGGCCATCGCAGCGTCGGCGGCTTGCGGGCGTCGGCCTACAACGCCGTTCCGGTGGAAAGCTGTCAAGCGCTTGCCGATTTCATGAAGGATTTTCAAAAACGCAACGGATAAGACCGGAAAGGGGCTGTCCCATAAGTGGGTAAACCAACTTAAGGAACACCCCACAAAAACAAGATTTTCTTAAATAAATGACAAA
>CAZESH010000386.1:0-3319 GCA_964514665.1 uncultured Caryophanales bacterium | reverse complement strand
GTTATAGATGGACTGGTAGGTTTGCTTCACTCTCACTTTGATAAATCCGCGATTCACACTTTCCAACAATTTCGAATTATCTTTATTGATCGCCAGCGCATAATCACCCGGGTAAAGCACATCATTTACACTCTTGTATCGTTTCTCAAAACCTTTTTGATTGAGATAGTTCTGGATAAACATGCTGTCACCGAGAAAAGCGTCTGCACGACCCAGCTCCAGTAAGCGAAAAGCCTCTTGCTGATCATTAGCGACAACCACATTCACCTTGCGGATGTCCCGCAAACTTTTTAAGGAAGCATCCCCGCGTTCCATCGCCACCACTTTATTCCCCAGATCTGCTAACGTCTTGATCGTGTTGTTATCCTTTGAAACGATCAAGCTGTATGACACCGTAATGAAAGACTGGGAATAATCAAAGCTTTCCGCCCTTTCCGCCGTATACTTCAATCCCGCAATGCCATCAACTGACCCGGCTTCCAATGCCTTGACCGCATCATACAAGTTCATCGGAACAAATTTAAATTCAAGTCCTTCTTCGGCGGAAATCGCCTGCAGCATATCGATCATAAAGCCCTCTGCACCGAGCGTACCCTCATATTGAAAAGGCGGAAAGTTGTTAAGGTAAGCTATCGTATAGGAAGCGCTCTCCGCACGGACTTGATCCGAATTGAATTGTAAAGAGAAGAAAACGAATAAAAACAGACAAATATACTTCACCATAGTGATCCCTCGTCAATAGTGATTGATCTCTCATCTTCGCAGTATCATTATACTTCTTAAGCAAATCCCGTACCATAGCAATAATTTTCCGAAGCGGCCGAAAATGCTCTTCCTTTTTTCTTTTGAAGGCATAGGTAGATTTTGAGATACATAGCATAGATTAAAAGCTTGTATTGAGAGGAGGCGATCGTTTTGCAGATCAGATTCCCGAGTCATCTGAAATCAAAGCTAACCGTTCTTCACAAAAATCTGTATATTAACTCCGGAGATCCGCAGTATTACGAGAAGATATTGAGGTATAAAGATGCGCATTCAGTAGAAGCCCATTACAGGCTTGCGCGTAAATACGAGCAGGAAGGGCTGCGGGACAAGGCATTGATCCACTATGCTGAAGCGGCTTCTTCACGCGATTCTGATTTCTATATCCAAGCGAGACAGGCTGTGAGAAGGCTGCAGCACGCCGGCGAGGCAGCGAGCGGTGATCGAAAACAAGCGGTTGATCATGAATCTCCGGCTAAAAGGGCCATGCCGACGATTGTCACTTGGACATTGATCTGGCTGCTGATGTTCAATTTGCTGATTGTCATTTGGATGTTCCATACGGCGAAGGCGGTGTAGGACTGATTCCTTTATACGCTCCGGAAGAAATATGCTAAAATTGGAAGAAGACAAGTGCAATCGGCATCAACAATTGCATCGCGGCCGAAAGAAATCAAGAAGGAGGAAATTACGGTGATACGTGTCTATCCGGCGGCAGACCGTTTTTTAATGGATCTTGGTTGGGTGCGGAACAGGCCCAGCTTTTCCTTCGGGGCCTATTTCGATCCGCAGAACACGCAATTCGGCGTGATGCGGGTTTGCAATGATGACGAGATCAGTCCCGACCGCGGCTTCGGACCCCATCCCCACAGCGACATGGAGGTGGTAACCGTAGTGCTGCAGGGAAGGATAAAGCATGAGGATAACCTGGGCAATGCGGTGGAAACGGCGGCGGGCGAAGTGCAGCGGATGACGGCGGGAACGGGCATCATTCATGCCGAAACGAACCCGTCCTCTTCGGAATGGCTGCATTCCCTGCAGCTGTGGTTTATGCCCGAGGAGCGAGGGCTCGAGCCTTCGTTCGAATCGCGCCGTTACCCCGCAGACAAGCTGGTCAACGCTTTGCTGCCCGTAGTCACCCGAGAGGGATCGGAGCATGCGGCACGCATCCATCAGGATATGACCCTTTACTTGAGCAGGCTGGATCGGGGAAGGACGCTTGTTTTCCGGCAGGAGGCGGGAAGGCGAAGCTTCCTGTTCGTGATCGAAGGGCGGCTTTCCGTAAACGGCATACCCATGGGCGAGCGCGATACGGCACGGGTCGAGGTCGATCCCGAGCTGAATATCGCAGCGGAGCGAGCGGCATTTTTCATGCTGATTGATTTACCTTGATAAGGAGGAGCTTGATCATGAAAGAAACCTTGCTGGTGAAGCATGCAGTGGGCGGCAGAAGCTTTATCGATACAGGAAAGAGCCCGCTCGATTACGAAGTGGAAAAGACGGCTGCGGACGGCTGGGTTTTCAGGATTTCCACGGCGATGAATCCCGCTGTGGAGCAAATCCTCGAGTGGAAGCGGGAGTTGAACGTATTCTTGTTTCAGGAATTTGCCGATCAGCCGACCAAGAAAATTTGGTTTTACGTTAGCGACGGACCCGTGACCTATGATGCTCAAGCCGGGGTTCTGACGATCGAAGCGAAATCGCGGATCGAATATGTACCCGATGAATATGGCTTTATTCTTTGACAATCCGGTATAAAATCGCCCTGCGGATCAGACAATAACGCCTGATGACATTAAATCGGGAAGGGGTCTGTGAGATGGGAAGCAACCGCAATTACAACCGCAACCGCCATAAAGGCAGCGACAACAATGAGCAGAGCGTTTCGCGCGTGCACGGCGGGGAATTAAGAAACGGACGTCTCAGCCAATACAAGAATCACAACCCGCAGAGCGGGGATATTCCTAATGAATACATTAACGGAGAGCAGGATTGAGACGAGGGCAGGACTGAAGATTTCCCCATCAGTAGAGGGCCCTCTGCTAGTATTGCTGCAAAAATGCAGGTAAAATTCAGAAATCGATGGAATGGCTTGATTACCTGCAAATATGCAGGTAATCAAGCCAGCAAGCTTTCGTTTAGGCCAAGATCAGCAGATTTACCTGTATTTTTGCAGGTACAGATGGAAGCACATGCGCAGCATATGTACCATCATACCCCAAAAACTCGGCACAGGCCGAGTTTTTCTTCGTTTTTACCAGGAAATCTGGTATTTAAGCGTTCCCTTGCTGCTTTTAAAGGTCAGCTCGATAAAACGGTCATAGGAAGGCTCGTCCCAATAGGCAGGGGCCTCCAGGTCATATTTTCGGGAAAATTTGCCGATCGCGTCCTCCAGTGAATGGGCCGGAATCAGGTGATTTTTTTCCTTGATGCCGCGAATGCCGGTTTCCAGCAAGTCAAAGCTGTATTTTTTCAAGCCGATTCTCCTAACCAGTGTTTTTTTTAACCACAATAAAAATTATAAGTTTTGACAGTACTTAGTCCCTCTATACGCGAT
>CAZESH010000385.1:0-3331 GCA_964514665.1 uncultured Caryophanales bacterium | reverse complement strand
TTGACAAAGTCAATTGAAACCTGGGATGGAGCGCACGCCTTGTCGTTTTCGGTCAGCGAGCCATTTCATCAAAGCAGCGATATCAATGAGGCTTACCAGCAGGCGCTGAAGATGATTGATTTGCCTCTGGTGCTCGGCACCTCCGTTATTTTTTACAGTCAGACAGGAGAAAACATTCCGTTTTCAATGTCTTATGCGTTAAAGCGAATCGACCGTTTGCAGAATATTTTGCTGCAGCGGGATTTATCCAGTCTGGAACAATATATCGGCACATGGTTTGACGAATTTTGGCAAAGCGGATATTCCCTTTCCGAAGTCGCCTCCATTTGCCACATGACGTTGAATTTTTTGGAGCTGCGCTTTAGGGAGATGGGTATCAGCATTTGTAAAAAATTTCATTTCAACGGCTCGACCGATCTGCGTACTCACAATTCCTATGAACAGTTGAAAAGGCTTTTCTGGGACGATCTGCAGGAAGCTTATCAATTTATGCAGCATTCAGGAAGCACAAACAAGCATAACGCGCTGATCGAGAAAACAAAGGCTTATATCCGCGAGCATCTTTTCGAAGATCTGAAGGCGGCGGAAATTGCCGACTGGCTCTATGTATCGCCCAATTATTTCAGTCAAATTTTCAATCAGGAAGTCGGCAAGAATTTTAATGAATATTTGAATGATTTAAGGATCGAAAAGGCGAAGGAGCTGCTGATCTCCTCTAATGAAAAGGTATTCGTAATTGCGGAAAACGTAGGCTATAAAAATTACAAGCATTTCGTCTATGTGTTCAAGCATTTGACAGGAGTAACTCCCTCCATGTACAGGGAAAATCATCAACTGAAGGAGTAGAATAAAGATGAAATCAACGGCCATTTTTTATGATCCGGATTTCCCTTATACACGCTCCCGCCCCGCCCTCGAGTTATTGGACGAGTGGAATGCGGATTGCCATTGTTTAAGGGGCTATGAAGCATTGTAAAAAAGAATCTCCGGTCACTAGTGCACTTCACTAGGACCGGAGGTTCTTTTTCCTGATTCACTCTTTGGGGATGCTGTAATTCCGATTTTTTGCATTAGAGACTGTTCCGACTGCACATTCGGGCGCTGCAATGTTGAAAATCAGAATTGCAGCTGACTGGGTGCGTGATTCAAGCGCTGCAATACCGAAAATCAGAATTGCAGCTGGGTTTGGAGAACAATCAGGCGGTGCCGATTCAGGAAATACAAGGCATTCATGCTTCGATGGTACTTGGTTGTCAGGTTCGGACTGGTCATGTCCACATCTTCGCCGGAAAACAGCCGAGCCAGGAAACAGAAATCCCTTTCCGGATTTCATGATTTAAAACTCTTTGCTTCTTTAAGTCGTCGCCGTCGGATAAGGAAACTGGCTCGAATAACCGCTGAACTGCTGATGAGCCTGATCCAGCTTCGTTTGTTCTTCCGCCTCCAGCTTGTAATGCCCCTTTTTGAACATCCACTCAAACATTTCGTATTGCGCCTGATGCGTCTCATTCAATACCGTCATAATATCTTGGTGCAGATAAGGGTGACTGGCTTCTCTTGCCGAGACGTTAAAGCTGTCGGTCAAATATTTTTCCAATGCCAAAATGTCGTTGAGCCGATCGCGGTCATTCAATTCCGGCCCTTTTACTTTTGGCTCATAGGACGGCTTCGGGTTTTGAATGGTTTGTTGATTCTGATTCATCTTATCCCTCCTTCAGTGCTGGATTTGCTGGACTTTGGCCATTTCCGCCGGATTGTTGTTCTGCAAATGGCCTAGTAACAGCTGATAGTGGCGTTGATGCATTTGTCCGGCTTTATCGATCGCTTGCGCGATTTCGGGGTCCGTGCACTCCCCGGCAAAATGCCGGCATTTCTTCGTCGCCAGAAGCTCCCAGGACAATTGATCCTTCAAATAGAGCAGATCCTTTCCCGTAATCACTTGGGGCGGCTGCTGCATCACTGCTTGCTGCTGACTTTGGGCTTGGTTTGGCTGCATGGAGAACGCTCCTTCCTTTTGTCAAGTATTCTCAACTATTAGTTTGCACCAATTTGAGCTTTTAATTATAGGCCCCAGTATCCCGGATCTTAAAAACCAATGTTTTTTTATGCCATTTATCAATGCAATAGCGGCTTCATGTCTTTAATGACCGCTTCCATTTTCTTTGAACATTGTTCGTACAATTTTTTGTTTTCTTTATTTTTTGTGGTGATACCAAACATTTCCAAGTCGGCTTCGCATTTTTTTAAAGTCGCAAATAATGCTGCTTTTTGCTGAGGTTCGGGCACTTTTATTTTATCATCGAATAAATCGACATATAATTGCCCATAAGAGTCGACTTGGCCAAGAAAAACATTCTCAATCGCCACACCCAATTTATTCAACTCAGTATCTAACCACTCGCGATTAAGTCCAAGCGTGGAGAGCGGCTCGTCCATGATATTCCCGTCAATGACGACAGCTTGCGGTTCCTGTTCCGGTCCAACCCGAATCCCTAAATATCGGGCAGTTAACGGTTGATTATCTTTTGTCATCAACAAGTTTATTTCGCCACTCGGCTCCATGACCGCAAACTCGACATCGGAAATTTTAAATGCGTTTTTTCTTCGGAGCTGCTCCAATAGTTCATCTATGGAAAGGCGTTCCTTCTTTAAATTATCTTCCAGTATTTTTCCGTCTTTAATCAACACCGTGGACTTCCCGTCAATAAAGTTTCTCATGGTCTTGCTGTTCAATTGTAAAAATTCGATTCCCAGTGAGACGGCTACCCAAACAGCCAAGGAAACGATACCCAAGTACCAGTTAGCATCTAAATCCAACGAAATGTAAGCAGCAAGGCTTCCAATGGTGATGCCGGTAATGTATTCGAATAAAGAAAGCTGGGAAAGCTGCCTTTTGCCCAAAAATTTGGTTATGACAAAAAGTACACTAATCGCCATCAGAGTTCGCAAGGCGATTTGTAACCAGTCAGGCATATGTTTTCCTCCTCTTCAGCTTCACCTCTTTTCAGACATTCAAAATTATGTGTAAAAATCACCATATTTATGAAAAAATTTTTGTATGAATGGAAAAGCCGTATACCATACTACATAAATAATTGTGAATTTTTTTTGAACATTAGGATGCAGGGAGGTTTATATGAAAAACCGTTTAGAAAGTCAGGGGAACAATTCCCTTATGATCGGTATCGATGTGGGTTCAACTACCGTCAAAGCAACGGTGGTCAATCCGGAAAGCAAAGAAATTCTGTGGTCGGATTATCAGCGTCACCAAACGAAGCAAGCAGAGAAGGTGCTTGAATTTCTCATTCGTATCGGCAATGAATTTCCCGAT
>CAZESH010000384.1:0-3343 GCA_964514665.1 uncultured Caryophanales bacterium | reverse complement strand
TGAGGCCAATGCCAAATACGGCTTTTCCGCGAAGAAAACGCTAGACTTGGAGCAAACGCTCTATGAAAAGCATAAGGTCATCTCCTACCCTCGTACCAATTCCAACTACGTAACCGAGGCGAACATAACGGAAATGCATCGCGTTTTGGATGCGCTCAAGGGTTCATCTTATGACAGCCTGCTGCATGGCGCATCCAAACAACTGGTGCATAAAAACAACGCCAATGTTTGCAATCCGGGCAAGGTCGAGGACCACCACGCGATTTTGCCGACGCACAAAAAGCCGGGCAGCCTGCCGCCCGACGAACACAAAATCTATGATCTGATCGTCAAACGCTTCCTCAGCCACTTCTATCCCCCGGCCTTGTACAAGGTGCACACGGTGATCACCGAAGTCAGCGGGGAAAACTTCAAGACCACCGTCAAGGAGCTGCTGCAGCTAGGCTGGAAGCAGATTTATGCAGGTCTATCGATGGAGCCAAGCAAGCGCAAAACGCAGGATGATGAATCGGAAGAGGAACAAGAAACCGACAGTCCCTTTTATCTTCAAGCGCAGGTCGGGGTGCGCTGCGAGCAAGCCGAGGTCAAACAAAAGGATACGCAGCCTCCCAAACCGTTTACGGAAGGCACCCTGCTGAAAGCGATGGAAAGTGCCGGCAAACAGGTCGACGACGAAACGCTTCGCGAGGCCATGAAGGAATCCGGTCTCGGCACTCCGGCGACTCGTGCCGCCACGATCGAACGCTTGAAGCAGGTCGGCTATATCGAGATGAAGGGAAAGCGCATCATCATTGCGCAAAAAGGAAGAAAAGCGATTGAAGTGATTCGCGAAGCGGGTGTGGAATTGCTGACATCTCCGGAAATGACCGGGCATTGGGAACGCCGGTTGAACGAAATCGCCAAGGGAACGGCGGCGGATCACGCCTTTATGGAGAAAGTAAAGCAATTCGCCGCTTTCATCATCGACAAAGTGCGCGCTCAGCCTTCCGCGGCCAAAGATGCGTTCGGAGACGAGGATAAGGCGGGACAGGGCAAGCGCTCTTCCCGTCAGCGCGCAAAAGCGGGCAGCTCGAGCGCCCACAATCGGCAGGCGGAGCATACAATCCCCGGCGCAAAGCAGGACTTGGGCAAAAGCGGAATTGCCGCATGCCCGAGAATGGACTGCGGCGGAACGATCTTCATGGGACGCAAAGGATACGGCTGCAGCCATTATCAAAGCGGCTGCAGGTTTGTGATTTGGAAAACAAGCTTCGGCAAAGTTTTGACGGATGCCATGATCAAAGCTTTGATCGAGAAAGGCAAAACCAATAAATTAAAGTTTAAAAACGAGGATGGGAGTTCCTATGATGCGCAGTTGTTTTTGACGGATATGGACACCGGAAGCCTGGAATTAAAGCGTTTATAAACAGACGAGCGTTGAAATAATCAAGATATCCGACTTATGTTTTTTCACTCATATGATTAATATTTAATTTAGTTAAGATGTTGGATTAACTTTGAATTTTTTTCTTATTTTTTACATTATTTTAATATAGGGTTGACTTTTGTTCGAAATGATAGTGCTAGCATTAATCTAGATTCATCATTTCCGATAGGAGGAATAACCTTGAAAAAAACAGGCAAATTATTTGCAGCAGCCCTGCTGGCCGTTAGTGTCGCTGCCTCTTCAAACGCATTTGCGGCAAGCAGCGCTGCCGATGCAAAATCACCAATCAAGCATACTGTTGTGATCTATCAGGAAAACCGTTCGTTTGACAATTACTTCGGGACTTATCCTTCGGCCCCGGGCTTTCATGCCCTGCCCGGAACTCCCGCCGTCAATGGAATTCCTGCAGGATCCTACAATCTAGACGAGAACGGAAACAAAGTGTCCCCCTATCTTTTCGGAAGCAGCGAGTTGCGAACCGAAGACGTCAACCACCATTATGCCGATATGATTTCCGCATACGACAACGGCTTGATGGACAAATTCTACCAGGCTTCGGAAAATCATAAGAAGGGCACCGGAAAAATTGCCATGGGCTACTACGATTACCATGCGCTTCCGGCCTACTGGCAATACGCCCAGCATTTCGCCTTGGCCGACAATTGGTTCCAGCCTGTTTTTGGACCTTCCACTCCGGGTGCCCTTTACCTGGTTGCCGCTCAATCCGGCAATAAGGAAAAACCGATTACCGGCGATCCCGTTCCTGCATACGGACCGCTTGGCGGAGATGATTGGGGCGCCAACAACCGTTGGGAAGGCCTCCACTACAAAAACATCGGAGATGAGCTATCTGCCAATAATGTATCTTGGAGTTGGTATCAGGACGGCTATAACGATGGAAACAGCGCTGACAAAACCTATTCTCCCCATCATAATCCGTTCCAATATTTCGACAACTATCAAAAAGGCGTTTATCAAAACAACATCAAGGATTACAGCCAATTGGCAAAAGCGGTCGACAGCCATTCGCTGCCTTCCGTTGTATTCGTAAAAGCCGGCTACGGTGACGACGAGCATCCGGGAACCGGAAATCAAAGCACCCCTGCAGCGGAGGATTTCTCCGTAAAAACGATCAACAAAATCATGAACAGTTCATATTGGAAAGATACCGCCATTATCATTACTTATGACGAATCCGGCGGTTATTGGGATCATGTTGCCGCTCCTCAAGTAACGCCTAGTCCTGACGGTATGCAAGGCAACGGGCCAAGAATTCCCGCTCTTGTGATTTCGCCTTACGCTAAACGAAATTATGTCAGCCATATTCAATACGACACGACTTCCATCCTGAAATTCATTGAGTGGAACTATGGAGTCTCGGCATTGAATAATCGCGACGCCAACGCGAGCAATCTGCTTGACTTTTTCGACTTCAACCATCCGGATTTCACGCCTTATCTGTACACGGATGGCGGCGATTCTTCAGTAAAAGTGAAAATCAACAACGCTGAGTTGACAAACAGCATCGCTCAGCCTTTTGTAGGGAAAAATCAAGAAGTGATGATCCCGCTTGTCGACTTTGCCCGCGATATCAATGCCAACATTTCGTATGACAGCAAAACCGCTCAAATCAATCTGGTTTATAACGGAAGCTTGATTCAAATTTCGCTTCATAACGGAAAAATGAGCATAAACGGCGAACAAACGAAAATGCCGGCCAAGCTTTGGACCAAAAACGGCCACGCTTATATTTCCGCTGAATCATTAGGCAATATGGGGATGTTTACCGTCTCCTCCAAAGATGGTGTAGTGATCACCACAAACTAAACCATTCAACTGCTTTAAAAAAGGAGCCGTTCAATCTAATCTGGACCCCTTGTCAAGGACACTTAAAAAGAGAGTGGGTTCATACCATTA
>CAZESH010000383.1:0-3354 GCA_964514665.1 uncultured Caryophanales bacterium | reverse complement strand
AGGTTGAAGGTACTTGAAGGCTAAACTACTTGAGGTAAACGAACTGGAAACCGTATTCAAAACCGATCAAGGGACACATCATGTAGTCGACAAGGTTTCTTTCACTATTGAATCTGGAGAAACGGTGGGACTAGTAGGTGAATCAGGCAGTGGAAAAAGTATCACATCATTGTCCATTTTGGGTTTAATTAAACCCCCAGGGAAAATTACAGGGGGATCGATTCAATTTGAAGGGGACGAATTAATCGGTAGATCTAAGAAAGAATTGCGAAAAGTTCGCGGAAAAGAAATCTCAATGATTTTTCAGGAACCGATGACTTCCATAAATCCGGTCATTCCCATAGGGGAACAAATTGCAGAAACCGTTCGTCTGCATCAAGGGCTGGGAAGAAAGGAAGCAATGGAGCGGGCAGTCGAGATGCTGAAAAAAGTCGGAATACCGATGCCGGAGACAAGAATTAAACAATATCCGCATGAGATGTCGGGAGGGATGCGGCAGCGGGTCATGATCGCCATGGCGTTATCGTGCGATCCAAAGCTTTTGATTGCAGACGAGCCCACAACTGCTCTTGATGTGACCATTCAAGCTCAAATTCTTGAATTAATGAAAAAGCTGAATCAGGAAACAGGCATGGGCATATTAATCGTAACTCATGATCTGGGCGTTGTTGCTGAAATGTGCGAGAAAGTAATGGTCATGTATGCCGGACAAATTGTCGAGCAGGGACCTGCAGTGGAGCTTTTTCGAAAGCCACTTCATCCGTATACGGAAGCTCTGATCAAATCGATTCCGAAACTTTACGGGGAAAAAGGCAGACTGTACTCCATTTCGGGAAATGTACCCTCAGTTAAAAATATGCCTGCTGGCTGCCGTTTCCATACCCGTTGTTCTTATGCGACGGAATTGTGTACCAAAGTTTCACCTGAATTGATGAATATAGAACAGGATGGCAGGAAAGTCCGCTGCTTGCTCTACGATAAGGATAAAACCTCGGAAATGGCAAAAAGCAAGTAAAGGGGGGATCCGTCAAATGAAAAAGAAATTGTTGTCGGTAAAAAATTTGACCAAGCATTTTCCCATCAAAAAAGGGTTGTTTCGCAAACCGGACCGTTACATCAAAGCCGTTGACGGGATAAGCTTTGATATCTACGAAGGAGAGACCCTTGGTTTGGTCGGTGAATCAGGGTGCGGTAAAAGTACTGCCGGGAGAACCATGCTTGGTCTTCTGAATCCAACAGATGGTGAAGTATTATTCGATGGAAAGGATGTACTTCAATTAACGAAAGACGAGATTCGCAAGCTTCGAAAAGATATGCAGATTATTTTTCAAGACCCGTATGGTTCTTTGAATCCCCGAATGAAGGTGAAAGACATCATTGCCGAGCCTTTGGTGGCTCACCATTTGGGAGACCCGAAGGAACGGATGGAGCGAGTCAAAGAATTGATGCATGTCGTAGGATTGAACACGGACCAAATGGAACGTTATCCACACGAATTTTCAGGAGGACAAAGACAGCGTGTCAGCATTGCGAGGGCATTAGCGCTTAATCCGAAGCTAATCGTATGTGACGAGGCTGTCTCTGCATTGGATGTTTCCATTCAATCGCAAATACTCAATTTATTGGAAGACCTGCAGAATGAGTTTGGTCTCACCTATGTATTCATCTCCCACAATTTAAGCGTCGTTCGACATATATCCGATCGTGTCGGCGTCATGTATCTAGGCAAATTAGTGGAATTAAGCGAAGTGGAGGCGTTATACAAATCCCCTGCTCATCCATACACCCAGGCGCTTTTGTCGGCAATTCCCAGCCATGATCCAGAATACCGCAAGGAAAGGATATTATTGGAAGGGGACGTTCCAAGTCCGTCGGATCCTCCCTCGGGATGCCATTTCCATACCCGCTGTCATTTTGCACAGCCAAAGTGCAGTGAGGTTTCTCCGGAATTTCGCGACATCGGAGGAGGGCATCTTGTTGCCTGTCACTATCCGTTGGAAGTAGAACATGGTAAATAGAAATTTAGAATGATAACCTGAATGGACCCTTTTGGGGTTTCGTTCAGGTTATTTTTTGGTGTCTTTTTTTATACAGTCAGAATGAAGATGCAAGAAAGAATCAACCTTAATCTGGTTGACGAAAAGGTTCTTCAGAAGCTAATATTAGGGTAAGAAAGTAAACGTTTACGCAATCATTCCTGAAAGCGGAGGAAAAATGACGCCGACTATTCGAGATGTTTCCAAGAAAGCCAATGTCTCCATTGCAACCGTATCGAGAGTATTGAATAACTTGCCGGGGTACTCCGAGGATACGAAGAAAAAAGTAATCAAAGCCATTTCGGAGCTTGGCTATCAGCCAAACCAGATTGCAAGAGGTTTGATCAATAAGCGGACTCATACGCTTGGCGTGCTGTTACCGACCGTGTCAAGCTTGTTCTCTTCCCTGCTGCTCGCTGGGATAGAGAAAGCCGCACAAAGCAGTGAGTACAGCGTATTTGTCTGCAATACGGACAAGAACGGAAGCCGCACGATGAAGACGCTCCAGGTGCTGGCTGAAAAGCAGGTAGACGGGATCCTCTTTGCCAGTGAGCAAATGAATGAGGAATATTATGGTTTTATTCAAGCTGCCGGTATTCCTACAGTGCTGGTGGCCACATATTCTTATCGCTATCCGCTGCCTTATGTCAAGGTTGACGACCGGCAGGCCGCTTATCTTGCCGTACAGCATCTCCTGCAGAGAGGCCATAGGCAAATTGCCATGATCAGCGGTACGAAAAGCGACCCGATTGCCGGCGTTCCGCGAATAGAGGGGTATAAGCAGGCCCTGAGCGATTATGGAGCTGATTTCAGCGAAGATCAGCTGGTTTACGGGGATTTTCATTTCGCCAGCGGATATGCCGCAATGGAGCGGCTTATTGCCGGAAAATCCCGGGTCACTGCCGTTTTCGCCGCCAGCGACGAAATGGCTGCGGGAGCACTGTCGGCTGCTTATCGTCATAATATCAAGGTGCCGGATCAATTATCGATTATCGGCTACGACAACACTCCATTGGCGGAAATGACGGCGCCTCCGCTGACGACGGTTTCCCAGCCTCTGCTGGAGATGGGAAGATTGGCTGCGGAGATGCTGTTCGAACAAATAAAATCAGGAAAAAATCCGGAAAACCGCATCGTTCCAAGCCGTGTTATCGAACGGTACAGCGTGCGCAGCCTGTAGGTTGTTTTTATCAAGGGGTTTAATTTTAGTTGCAACGTAAACGTTTACTAAAAAGGAATAGGGAGGCATTCGAATGAATAAAGCTTTTTGGAAAGAAGCTGTAGTGTATCAAATCTACCCCCGCAGTTTTATGGACAG
>CAZESH010000382.1:0-3364 GCA_964514665.1 uncultured Caryophanales bacterium | reverse complement strand
TATCAAGGTTATCCAGAATGCCAGAAATGGAACCGAACTCGTGCAGGAGCTTTAATGCGGTCTTTTCCCCGATTCCTTTTACCCCAGGGTAATTATCACTCGTGTCTCCCATCAAACCCTTTAAGTCTACAATTTGCTCTGGTGCAAGATTTAATTCCTTTTTCAACATTTCATGGTCATAAACCGCGTAATTGGACTGCCCTTTTTTCATCAGGACAACTTGGACCTGCTCGTCAATCAGCTGCAGCATGTCGCGGTCGCCCGTCAATATGTATACGTGAGAGTCCCGGCTGTATTGTCCGGCCAGTGTGCCGATGCAGTCATCCGCCTCGAAGCCGGCCACTCCGACATTAGGGATGCCGAAGCTCGATACCACTTCCTTCACCAGATCGAACTGGGGAATCAATTCCTCCGGAGTCTCCGCCCGGTTTGCTTTGTAGCCGCTGAAATGCTCGTTGCGAAACGTCGGGCTTCCCATATCCCAGCAGCAAACTACATGGCTCGGCTGAAACGTTTCCAGCGCATCCCAAAAATATTTGATAAAGCCGTATACCGCATTGGTCGGCATCCCGCTTTTTGTTCTCATGATGTACCCGTTATAAGAGGTTGCATAAAAGCCGCGGAACAGCAAAGCCATTCCGTCGACAAGCATCACCGAACGCCGCGCTTGCATCTGCGGGGTTAAAGCCAAATCGGACAAATTGATCGCTCCTTCACTTTGTTGCAGACATTATACCACAAAACGCCCCCGATAGGGGGCGTTTTAAGGATCAAGCGGCAATCAGAATTCGTATTGCACCGTCACGTTCGTGTTGATCGTCAGTTGGCCGCTGGAGATCGACGTGCCGGATGCCGACGCACTCATATCCGCTTTTTCGTTGCTGTAACTGGCGTATATACGCGGAGGTTGGGATGAAGAGTTTTCCGTTACATTGAGCACTCCTTTGATCGAACCGCCGGAGGCTTTGGCCAGCACGTCGGCTTTGGCTTTCGCGTTGTCCATTGCCAGCTTTAGCGCTTGCAGCTCGTAATCATGCTGCTTTTCAGTAGAGAACTGTATACCATTGACGATATTGGCGCCGGCGGCGGAAACTTCATCCAGCAGCTTGCCGATCGCATCCATTTTTCTGTAGGTCACTTGCACGTAGTGGCTGGCCGTATATCCGACAAGCTTCGGCTTTTCGTTGTTGGCATATTTATATTGCGGCTGAACGGAAAAACTGGTCAGCTTGATGTCCTTTTCGGCGATTCCCGCCTTTTTCAACTTGTCATTCAAGCTGGAGAACGCTTTGGCATTGACGGTTTGAGCTTCGTTGGCCGTAGTTCCCTCGGACTGCACCCCGATTGAAATATATGCGACATCCGGCTCAACTTGCAGTTCGCCCGCTCCCGTAACGGTAATCGTATGCTTGTCTGCGGCAGGGGATGCGGCGTTATCCGCATAAGCATGCGTTCCTCCAAGCAATGAGCCGGCCTGTCCCGAGAAAAGCGGCAGCGTCAGAGTGAGGATGAGCGCCAAAGCGGCCACGGTCAGCCAACCTTTCTTCATATTCATCTTTATCCCTTCCTTTTTTTAATATCAATCCGGATTTACTCTTTAGACGATGCATGCTGCAAAAAGGTTCCAGCACTCTCCAGCCCAATTAAAAAAAAGATCCGGGTCTGTAAACCGGATCAGACAAGTCAGCGAACGTAAAATCCCCCTCCGCAATCAACTGAATCAACCAAAGAATCTTCATCCACGCCCGCTCCGTTTGAACAGCCGCGGTACTACAGCAGCTAGTGCTGCCGACAATATTCCGGCAATAACTGGCGCAGGGTGTTGGAGGATCGCACCGGTAAGAGTAAGTCCCGCGAACAGCCATGTTCCTATACTTCTCCAAACGTTCCGCTGCAACGGCAGTGCGCTCCAATATACCAACGATTCAAGCATGACCCCGCCCGGCTTCAATTCGCTTCCGCAGCTTTCACACAGCAGTCCGTCACTGGATTGATCTTCACTGCAATAAGTGCATTTTCGCCGTACCATACCCTGCCACCGCCGTCCTAATTCATAGTTATTCAATAGGAATTCAAGTAATTAAATTTTATGCCTTTTTTTATTATTTTTCAAGCGGTATTTGTCGGTTTATCATAAAATCTCTTGTTTTATATAAGAATTTCTGATTGGAACAGGAGAGACAAAATGTATAAGATAGGAAAGTGCAACGAGAAATATAAAACTATGAGACAGAGATGATGAAAAATGATGACTAACTGGATTAAAAACTATTCGCCCGGGCTTCTCTATGTGTTGCTTCCCGCTTCTGCGGCCGCCTTTCTCGGACATTTGCTTCCGGTTATCGGAGGTCCCGTGTTCGGCATCCTGCTGGGGATCGTCCTTGGGGCTACACTGGGAAAGCCGCAGCCGACCGTGCGCGGAACGCTCTTCGCCTCCAAGTATGTCCTGCAGTGGGCGGTTATTCTGATGGGCTGTGGAATCAGCCTCGGACAGGTTTGGAAGACGGGCTTTGACTCGTTATATGTGATGCTGTTTACACTGCTGGCCGCTTTTGTATCAGCTTTTGTATTCGCCAAGCGTTTGGGAATCCCATGGCGATTAAATTCCTTGATCGGGGTTGGCACGGCCATCTGCGGAGGCTCCGCCATTGCCGCGATTTCACCGATCATCGAAGCTGAAGATCAGGAGATCGCATACGCGATATCGACGATTTTTATGTTCAATATCGCCGCGGTATTTCTTTTTCCGGCTATCGGGCATCTGCTGCAGCTGTCCGATCATGCCTTCGGCTTATGGGCGGGAACCGCAATCAACGACACCTCGTCCGTTGTTGCCGCCGGTTACAGCTACAGTCACTCGGCAGGGGATTACGCCACCATCGTCAAGCTGACCCGCACCACTTTTATCATTCCGATCTCGCTGGCATTTGCCCTGCTCGTCGGAATACGCAAAAAAAACCGCGCCGAAAGCGGTGCGGCACAGGTTTCCCTGCAGCGAATTTTTCCTTGGTTTATCGTATGGTTCATTGCCGCCGCAACCCTGCATTCCACCGGCATGCTGAACGCTGCAACCGTCGGATTGGCCCTCGCTGCGGGGCATTTCATGATCATCATGGCCTTAAGCGCAATCGGCCTCCAGGCAAATTTCAGGCAGATGATGAAAACCGGCTTCAAACCGCTGCTGCTCGGATTGATCATTTGGTGTGCGGTTGCGGTAACCGGACTTGCCGTGCAATGGCTGAGCGGGCAGCTTTGAAGATTTGGGGATGCGGCATTTTACCGCAATTGTCGGCGGATTTTATCTTCATATTGAAGAAACGCTTGCGAGCGGGTACCGTGCTTTCCCATTAACAAATCATAGCGC
>CAZESH010000381.1:0-3396 GCA_964514665.1 uncultured Caryophanales bacterium | reverse complement strand
TTACCGAGTGGATTTGAACCACTTAGATTGTGCGACTGTGAGGCGCACCAAAAAACCTGTCTACATCGGTAAACAGGTTTAATTCCCGGTTATGGTAAATACATGATGATGCGGCCTTATCTGGGCTCCACAATAAGTTTAATTGCCGTCCGATCTTCCCCGTCGATTTTAATATCGGTGAATGCAGGTATGCAAATCAAATCGACACCGCTGGGTGCAACAAATCCTCGCGCTATTGCAACCGCTTTAATTGCCTGATTAAGAGCACCGGCTCCAATCGCTTGAAGCTCGGCTGCGCCGCGTTCGCGCAGCACTCCGGCAAGTGCGCCAGCTACGGAATTTGGATTGGATTTTGCTGAAACTTTTAATACTTCCATGAATTGTACCTCCTCGGGAATGATGGTTTGATTCCACTATTAGATAGTATTCGAGGAATACAAAAAAATTCCTTCTTCTCACTAGAAAAGTTTCTAAATATTTAGAAAGATAAATCATTTAGATCATTAGCTCATGATCCATTGATCCTCATAAAAACGAAGAAGTTCTATACCTTTGCTTCTACCGTTCACGGCATCAAGCTCGATAAGAACGGCATGAAACTGCCATTTTCCCTCATCTACCTGAAAGCGTACAGGCAGCTGGGTAATGAACTTCTGTATCACCGCAGACTTTTCCATGCCAAGTACACCTTCCCTGGAGCCCACCATGCCGACATCGGTTACGTACGCCGTTCCTTGCGGAAGAACGGTTTGATCATGCGTCTGAACATGTGTATGTGTTCCAACGATTGCGGACACCCTTCCATCTAAATACCAACCCATGGCTATTTTCTCTGAGGTCGCTTCTGCGTGAAAATCAACGAAAATATATTTCACTTTCTTGCCGAGATCGCTCAAAATTCGATCCACGGTTTGAAAGGGACATTCGATAGAAGGCAAAAAAGTGCGGCCTTGAATGTTGATCACGGCCATTTCTTCCTTTCCCGATTTGATCACGGTATACCCATTTCCTGGAGTGCCGTGCGGATAATTGGCCGGTCTGACGATTCTTTTCTCCACATCGATAAAATCAAAAATCGCTTTGTTGTCCCATGTATGGTTTCCCATTGTCAATGCTTGAATGCCCTGTTCAAAAAACACATTCGCGATGGGCTGGGTGATGCCCCTGCCGCTGGCAGCATTCTCGCCATTGGCGACAATAAAGTCGGGGCGGTATTTCTCTTTTAGATACGGGAGCATTTTAATAATGGCATTTCTTCCCGCTGATCCTACAATATCGCCGATAAATAATAGCTTGATGATCCTTCTCCTCCTTATGGATGGCGAAAAGTGGCTTTTGCAAGCCACTTCTCGATTTTTTCTTGCTTTATTTAGCGTACTCTACGGCGCGTGTTTCCCGAATGACCGTCACTTTAATGTGTCCGGGGTAGTCGAGCTCGCCTTCGATCCGCTTCGTAATCTCTCTTGCCAGACGGAAGGCTTCATCGTCATCAATTTTTTCCGGTTGAACCATGACGCGAACTTCGCGACCGGCTTGAATGGCGTATGATTTCTCTACGCCTTCAAACGATTCGGAGATTTCCTCCAATTTTTCCAAACGCTTGATATAAGTTTCCAGCGTTTCCCTTCTTGCACCAGGTCTTGCCGCGGAAAGTGCGTCAGCAGCACCGACCAGCATGGCAATCACAGAAGTCGCTTCGCAATCTCCGTGGTGGGATGCGATGCTGTTAATGACAACAGGATGCTCCTTGTACTTCTTGGCAATTTCAACGCCAATCTCCACATGCGAGCCTTCCACTTCATGGTCCAGTGCTTTTCCGATATCATGCAGCAGTCCCGAACGCTTGGCTAGGGTGATGTCTTCTCCTAATTCAGCGGCCATCAGCCCGGTAAGATAGGCGACTTCCATGGAATGCTTGAGCACATTTTGACCGTAGCTTGTCCTAAACTTCAAACGGCCTAAAATCTTGATCAGATCCGGATGCAAGCCCAGTACGCCAACTTCAAATGTAGCCTGTTCGCCATATTCACGAATCCGCTCATCCACTTCTTTCCGGGATTTATCCACCATTTCCTCGATGCGGGCCGGGTGAATCCGGCCGTCAGCTACCAGTCTTTCAAGCGCGGTGCGGGCGATTTCCCTGCGGATCGGATCAAAGCCGGATAAAATAACGGCTTCCGGTGTGTCATCGATAATCAAATCGATTCCCGTAAGGGTTTCCAGCGCGCGAATGTTACGTCCCTCGCGTCCGATGATTCTGCCTTTCATTTCTTCGTTAGGCAGCGTTACAACCGAGACGGTGGTCTCCGCAACATGATCGGCGGCACAGCGTTGAATTGCCAGCGAGATGATCTCTCGCGATTTTTTATCCGCTTCTTCTTTGGCCTGCTGCTCAATGTCTCTGATCAGCTGCGCAGTTTCATGTTTGATTTCCTGCTCTACATTGGAAAGAATCATTTGTTTGGCATCTTCGGATGTCATTCCGGATATTCGTTCCAATTCCTGCATTTGACTTTTTAATATTCCATCGATTTGTGCCTGTGTTTCTTCGATTCGTTTCTCTTTACTGCTCAGTTTTTCGTCTTTACGCTCCAGAGATTCTAATTTTTTATCCAGCGTTTCCTCTTTTTGCAACAATCGTCTTTCTTGTCGTTGGATTTCATTCCGACGTTCACGAATGTCTTTTTCAGCTTCGGTTCTTAATCGGTAAGCCTCGTCCTTGGCTTCCAAAACCGTTTCTTTCTTCAATGCCTCCGCATCTTTTTTGGATTGCTGCATAATTTGTTCTGCGGCATGCTCGGCGCTTGAAATTTTAGCTTCTGCAAGAGATTTGCGGATAAAATAACCAATCCCAAAGCCTACGACTCCAACTGCGAGAACGATCGAGATCCAGATGATAGGGCTCATCCCTAATTCACCTCCCCGTATTTTCTCCAAGGGATTAGCTTGGGCTTTTTGGTTTTTAATCCGTTTTACATACGATTACGATAACTTCATGCTCCTGCAAGAAACAAATCCCCTAACAGATCGGTTCCCAGCATTCATAAAACATGACCGACAGGTTCAACTGCATCGGTCAATTGAAGTTCGCATCCGCCCACGGATGCAAGGATTTGTTGCAAATTGATAAAAGCACAGCAATGACCATAAATCGAAATGGATGAAAAATGCTGCATAATCAAGAACAAAATTGTTCCTGATTTAAAATGATATACAGTAACATTTTATCCGTACAAAATTGTTATTGTCAAGCAAATCCATTATTAGTCAGGATGCTTCAGCATGATTCACTAATATTTATTGTATTAATATTTAATGTCATTATATATTTTCCCGTGAAAAATCCCGACAAACGATGCATAACTTTAATGTTTTATGCGCTTCAGTGTTTCTGCC
>CAZESH010000380.1:0-3405 GCA_964514665.1 uncultured Caryophanales bacterium | reverse complement strand
CGGCGAATGCGATTAAAATCCCCGATGCGATGTCTTACGCACAAGCGGCTTTTATCGAGCCTGTGGCCTGCGTCGTTCACGGGATGAACCGCCTGCAGATGAAAATCGGGGATCGCGTGATCTTGTTTGGCGCGGGCGCGATGGGACAGCAACTCATTCAAGCGGTTGCGCAAAGCGGCGCTGCCGAGCTGGTGGTTGTAGACACTTCGCAGAGCAAGCTCGATCTGGCGATGAAATGGGGAGCGACCAAGGGTGTACTGAGCCGAAATCTCGATCAGGCACTCGCGGGTGAAGCTTATCGCCACGGATTTGACATTGTGATTGACGTGACGGGAATTCCCGGTGTGATCGAACAGGAATTTCGCTTTATGGGGCCCGTTGCCAAATTTCTGCAGTTCGGGGTCACGCCTGCGGATGCTTCCATTCGCATAAATCCTTTTCAGGTCTATCAAAAGGATTGGTCCATTCTGGGCTCCATGGCGATCAATGATACGTTTTTGCCCGCCTTTGAATGGATCAGGGCGGGCCGGATTCAATTCGATCCGATTATCTCGAAAACGCTCAGCCTGGAGGAAACCGTCGATTTTTTTGCCGCTCCGAGGGATCCCGACCTGTTAAAGGTGCAGATTGAGCTTTGAGTAAGTTTTTGCGGTATAATGGGGTCGTAGAAAGGAGGAGGCTTGAGTGAATTCCAGACAACAGAAAATTTTGCTCGAGGTTTTGGGAGCCTCCTCGCCTGTCACGTTGTCTCACTTGTCTGATCAGCTGCAGGTCAGCACCAGAACGATCCAAAGAGAGCTGAAAGGCGTGGAACGGGAGCTGAAAAAGCATAAACTGCAGCTAAGCAGCAGACCCGGCGCCGGTTTGGTTATCGAAGGGGATCCGCAGTACATTGCGGATTTTACGCAGTATGTTTCCCAAGTTGAATCAAGCATGATTTATACACCGGAAGAACGGCAGAATACAATTGCCTACCGCCTGCTGACAAGCCGCGAATCGATCAAGCATTATGCGTTCAGCCGGGAATTGGGCGTTGCCGAAATGACGGTTGCCCATGATATTTCCGCACTTGAGCCCTGGTTGGAAAAAAGGGGATTGAGGCTCACCCGCAAGCCGGGCATCGGCGTTTTTATAGAGGGAGAA
Source organism: uncultured Caryophanales bacterium (assembly GCA_964514665.1). GTDB lineage: Bacteria > Bacillota > Bacilli > Paenibacillales > KCTC-25726 > CAZESH01. Next base: position 2,262 of record CAZESH010000380.1, on the reverse strand, counting down.
GAAAGCAGAATTCGCCGGGCGATTCTGGATCTGGTCTACAAACAAATGCCTCAGGAGAAGCTGCTGCATTTATTGTCGACGTATAGATTCTCACAAGACAAGCGGGCATCGGCCAAAGACCTGTTGGCCCACCCTTTTATCCGTTTCATCCGGCCCGAGCAGCTTTTTGTCATCGAGAATGCTTTTAAAAAAGCGCAGTCAAAAATGGACTTGCAGCTTTCCGACAATGCATACATCGGATTTATCCTGCATATCGCCTTGTCCATATATCGGATTTCTCTCGGGGCCGTAATCGGGAAAGATGTCCCCGGTGAGGTGAAATCAACCGAAGAATACAGCCGTGCCCGGATGATGGCGAAAAATTTGGAGGATTTTCTTGGCATCACGATTCCGCAATCGGAAATCGGCCAAATGGCGATCCGGCTGATCGGCATTTCGCGCCGGCCTGATGAAGTCCCGACGTGGGCATATCCCGGGTTGGAAGAGGATGTGCTGCGCTTGGTGCGGATTGTGGAGCAGGAGCTTTCAGTTAATTTGGAGAATGACATCACCCTGATCGAACAGCTGACCTTACACTTCAATTCGGCACTGCATCGGCTTTTTCTCGATATGGAAATTCGCAATCCGCTGCTGTCCCATGTTCAGTCGCAATATCCGCAAATTTATGCGGCTGCGGAAAAAGCCTGCGAATTTCTGGGAGACAAGCTTCATCCCCGCCTTCCCGCGGAAGAAATCGGATACATTGCCATGCATTTCGGAGCTGCCGTATTGCGTAAAAAGGAATTGAGCGACAGACCGTACCAGGTATTGCTCGTCTGCGCGAGCGGAATGGGGACCTCCCGTCTGCTGGCCGTCCAGATTGAGAAGGACTTCCCGGAAATACGCATCCTCGGCGTCATCCCGCTGCTTCACCTGAAACGCTGGCTGGAGGATCACCCGCCTGTCGATCTTGTGCTTTCCACCGTGCCTATTGAATATGGAGAGCTGCGGGCCATTGTCGTTCATTCCATCCTGACGGAGAGAGACAAAGAGCGAATATCGCAGGAGCTCGCCAGCATCGAACGGAAGAAAATCGGGATGCTGCGAAACGCCGAGGAATTCGAGGACAAGTTCGCCAAAATCAACCGTTACGGCGAAGCGGTATCCGAGTTGCTGGCCAACATTTATATTGAACGCAATGATGCGGACACGAAGGAGCAATTGATCCGTGAATTCTCGGACATGCTGGGGCGCCGCTTCGACGGCATCCGCACAGAGGTGATCCGCCAGGAATTAACCAAGCGGGAGGCATTGGGCGCCGTGTGGCTGGAAGCGGAGCGGCTGGCCCTGCTCCACTGCCGCAGCGAAACGGTCGATCGCATGAATGTCCATGTATTGAAATTGGATCGCGGAATCAGCTGGAATGGCGAAAGTCAGGCTGCGGTCCGCACGGTTGTCGTTCTGCTCGCGCCGCAGAAGGCGCCGCGCGAGCATATCGAACTGATCGGCGAGATCAGCTCCGCTTTGATCGACGAAGACTTTGTGCAATCGCTTGCATGCGGCAGCGAATCGGACATCTACAACCAAATCAAAGCGGTGCTGGGCAGAGGCTATCTGGAGAAAACCCGCAGTGTATTCCGGGGTGACGTATGAATGCGCTGAATCGCTTGGGCCGTTATTTCAGCAATCTGGTATTTCAGAATATTTCCGCTTTGATCGCCCTTGGCATCATACGGGTCATCTTCAGCCGGGAAGGGTGGTTGCCGCAGCCGGATATTTACCGGATCGTCAATCCCATGATGATGGATTTGATCCCGATTCTGTTCGCCTTTTCCGGCGGACGGCTGATCGGCCAGCAGCGCGGGGGGGTCATTGCCGCTTTCGTGATGATGGGTGTGCTGGCGGGAAATCAAACCGACTACTACATGATTTTGCCGGCGATCATAATCGGCCCAGTTGTCGGCTATGCCATCCGCAAAATGGACGAATGGATGCAGCGCTACATTCCCGTAGGCTTCGAGCTGCTGCTCAACAATACGGCTTCCGCCGCGGTCGGAGTGATCATGGCTGTTTTGGCCTATCGTTTTGCCTCGCCGTTATTTGGCGCTTTCATTCACTTTTTGATTACATGGACGGGTTTTTTGGTCTCCTCCGCATTTTTGCCCTTCGTCGCTTTGATCATCGAACCGGCCAAGGTGTTCTTTTTCAATAATGTGATCAATCACGGCATATTGGAGCCGCTCGGACTAAATGATCTGAAAGGTACGGGCTAATCGATCTTCT
>CAZESH010000379.1:0-3407 GCA_964514665.1 uncultured Caryophanales bacterium | reverse complement strand
TCGTAACTCTGTGCGTATCCTTCACTGTAGCCTTGGTCGTACCCCTGATCAAAACCTTCGTTATAGCTGCGGCTCTTTTCGGGCCTCAGAGCACGATTGCGTCTTTGCCTCAGCGTTTTGTGCCGGAGCTTTGCCGGCTTTGTCCGTCTCGTCCCGAGACGCGATCCCGCCTTCCTGGCTTTTAAACGTTTTGTGCGCCGCTTCCCAAGAGCGCCGGAGCGCAGCCTGCTTTTCATAGTTTTCCTCCTTCTAGCAACTGCCATCGTGTCCCCTCCTTATATAGTTAAAAGCTTCTACAGGTTGGCGGCATGAATCTCCACGGGCGCCAAAATCGGCAAGCCTCTGGGGAGCATCCGTATTCGTTCCTCCGATATTTGCCGCATGGAACGGTCCTGCAAATGCCAGCGGAATAAAATCCAGCGGTTCATGATCTGCCTCAACCTTCCTTCAGAATACTGATAAATTTCACCCACCTCATTTCTCACCAAGCCGCCTTCCGGAATCGCCCCCTCTTGCGTATCGAAATCGTTGAAGATAGCCAGCTTTACTTCCAATTGCTCGGGAAAAATCGGTTCTCCCAGCGGCAGCTGCTTGATTTCAAGCTGCGGCAGCCGTGTCCAAAACAAAGCGCCGCCGGGGAGCGGATGGCGTACCCCGCCTTCCAGCCAATATACCGTTTGCCCCGCTCCCTTCACGATAATATGCGACGGATAGAAATCCGTGAAACGGAGCGCGGCTCCCCCGCGCAGTCCGCTCACGTACTGCTGCAGGCTGACGGTTTCTACCCATTTTTGTTCATAGTAATCGAGGTTTCGCCGATAAACCCTGCGAAACTCCTCTTCTCCCAGCGATTTCATGCTGACGCTGCCCACATGGTGGATAAAGGTGTCCTTGGCCACGACAAGCTCCATGCCCAATAGCTTGGCGCGAAGTCCGAAATCGTCATCCTCGCAGTTTCCCACCTGAAATCCCTCATCGAGAAAACCGATCCTGTGCAGCGACTCCCGCGTCATGAGTACACAAAAACCGGTCAACCGGGAAACCGTCGCCCATTTTCCCGGATCGGACACATTAAAGCCCCGGGCAAACCGGTGCATCTCATCCAGATCGCGATAATCGGTTTCAATCAACTGCTCCCCGCTGATATAATTCGTTACGGGTCCGACCAAACGGTTGGGACTGTGATGCAGACAAGCGAGCAAATTTCCCAGCCAACGCTCTGTAACCACCGTATCGTTGTTGATAAATAACACGGTTTTCCCTCTGGACATCTTCAACCCTTGGTTGACTCCCCCGGCAAAGCCGAGATTTTCCGGAAACAGGCGATAGCGGATTTGTCCGGCTTGGGAGCGAAGATACTCCGCCGTTCCATCCTGCGAGCCGTTATCGATGACAATGATTTCATGCAGCTCCGGCGTATACGCGCGGATGCTTTCAATGCACTGGCGAAGCAAGCCGGCTTGATCCCGGGTTGGAATAATGATGCTCGTTGCCTCGAAATCAAGCTCATAATCTCTTCTGCCTTCCCGAAAGCCGTTGGGGAGGGCGTCGTCATGGCCTTTGTCAAAACCTGCGTTGAAGCCGGCGTTATATGCCCTCTGCATTCGCGCCTTCCTTGCTTCATCGCGTATTGTCCTCCGCAAGCGTTTCTTGTGGATCATTACAGTACCGCCTCCCCTTTGATCAATGAATCCGCCAAATGTCCGAAATCAATGGCGACTTTGTTCATTTCGTTTGCCGTTCGCTCCGCCAATACCACTGCGGAGATTCCCGATGCAATGAGGGCAATGTCGAAATCGAGCGACTTGATCGCCCCCATGACTCTCTCCACATCCCGGAAGCCGTTCACCGGAGAGACGCTTCCGCTTACATGCAGCCCGCGGTCGCGCAAGTATGCCATCAGTTCGTTTGCCCGGTTTCCGACTGTGGCAATCCGCCTTCCGGCCAAAATCCTGGACATGCTGCCGCTGCCGTTCAAATAGTAATTGACCAGCGAATCCGTCAATGTCATCGAGCGGTAATCAATCCCGTACGTTTGAAATACCTGAAACGCCAGCGGTTGGTAATTTTTCAGCCGCAATTTCGGAATGCCGACCACCGTCGCCTTGCGGATGGATTCGATCAATGCATCCCTGGCTTGAAAGTCCGGCACCTCCACTCCGGCGTAGGGTAGAAAGCCGCCTTCCGCCCGCACCATATCCACCGGCATGACTTTTTCCTGGGCAAGCGTCAGCAGTTCCCCGTCTCCCAACCGGACCAGCGACATGGGAGTTCCCGAATCCAAAGCGTGAATAAAACGCGCTTCCAGCTCCTGCGGATTGAGAAGATGAAGAAAATGCGGCCGCATCTGCTGTACACCGGCTTCAATCACTTGTTTCAGAGAAATGTCCGGCAGGATTTCATATTCCGGCAGCATGCTGTCCAGAATGCCTTCGCCGCCTTCGTAGCGGTATTTGTTGATCTGCGGGACGCCCGCTTGATTGAAGCCTTGGTCGTAGCCTTTGTTAAATCCTTGGTCAAATCCTTCGTTGAATGAATCCGCATTTGCAGCAGCAGGCGGCAGTGCTGCGCTCCGCGGCAACTTTTTCCTCCTGACCGGGCGTACGCCTTGCTTTTTCCGGCGAACGACCCTGGCTTTCAATCGCCTTTTTCCTCCGCCCTTCACGTTTTTTCCGGCCATCTTCAAACCATTCACCACCTAACTCACTGTCGGATTCGTTATCGCCAAAAGCTCGATCAAACGCCGCCTGAACGTATTGTCACGCAATGTCCGGGCGAGGCCGTTTAACGCGACATGCTGTCTTTCTTCCTCGTGCTGCAGATAATATTCGATTTTGGAAATCAATTCCTCCGGTGTCGAAAAAGTGTCGAGCTCCGTTCCCGGGGCATAGAAACGGGGCAATTCCTCTCTTGCATCCACCAATTGCAGTGCGCCGCAGGCATTGATTTCGAACAATCTGGGATTGAGCGACCGGGCAGGGATGCCGGCGGAGTTTTGATTATGGTCCGGATCGTCTGGGGTGCGATGCAAATTAATGACAATTTTTGCTCCCGTATACAACCTTCTGGTTTCTTCCGGAGAATGCCAATAGCCCGTGATTTTATCCGCCAAAAGCTCGTAATGCCGCAATCTGTCCCACCAATAGCCGTTGATCAGGAGTTTCTTTTCCTTTAAATAATGGGCCATTTGATCGACATAGCTGACGCGGTTTTGGAACGCGGTGCCGATCAGGCAAATCTCCCTGCGGTAGGATGTGCTGATCTGCTCGGGATACATCACCTTGGGATTTACGCCTACCGGAAGATAATAGACCCTCGGACAGCCCGCTTGCAGATAAACAGGCACACAGCTGATTTCGAACGTAAATACGTAATCGTAATACGGGGCAAGCTGTTTCGTTCTGTCG
>CAZESH010000378.1:0-3421 GCA_964514665.1 uncultured Caryophanales bacterium | reverse complement strand
CCATGCTCGAACAAATTGAGCTTTTTCAGCTGATCGATAATCGAGCTTGCTTTGACTTCAAGCACGAGTACCCCGAGATTCTTAAATGTATTCGGATCCTTGAACAATCTGGCCACGGCAAAAGCGGATTCCGCTCTGGAAGTGCTTTCATTGACATAGCCGCCTACTTGAGGATCCAGCCATATCGGTGCTCCGCCGGCTTTCACCGCTTCCTTGAACCAAGCCTGCTGATTAATGTCCTTCTTGTATGTACCCAAAGTGGAAATATTCTTCGTGTCAACAAGGGAAATGATATGTATCCCATAAAGCATATTGCTTCCATATGTCAAAGCCCGCAATTGGTCTTCTGCCGAACGCTGCGAGGTAATCACGTCAAAATCGGTTTTACCTTTATGCATCATATTTATCGCTGTGCCCAAGGTTTTATTCGTCAGAAGCTGTGCCGACATATTTTTGTAGTCATTGAAGATCAGGTCAAGCCTCTCATTGGTTTGCATCAACGTTTGAATTCCCGTCTGCGAAACTTTCTCGGTAATGATCGCTTTCGATTTTTGATATGAAATAATGCCCGCGAGCAGTACAAACACGACAATGCTGACAAAAAAAATCAGGAACAGCTTCGTTCCCACAGAACGAAACGGATTTTGCAGTTTCAACTTCAGCTTTTTACCCGGTGCGAGATGGGTCGATTTGCTGTCTGGAGGAAATTCATCATTTTTCCTCCTTTTTTTTACTAGATTTATTTTCATACTTTACACCGTCCTTTGATTTTATGATCTAATTTTTAATTGTTTAGTCATAATTCGACATCCTTGCCCAATTTCCTTTGCAACCGTTTTGATTTTAGATTTTGAATTCCCAGTTTTTTCAGCAAAAAAAACCCGGAAAATGAATTTCCGGGAGAAATGGTCGAACTAAAAGGGGTCGGAAATTTTTCGGTGGAGAGCGCTCTATTGGATACAAAAGAGTCCTCGCGCTCACACGTTCGGTTTCAAATTACTCGATTTTTTTCCGCATCAAATCCATCGGCTTTACCGGATGCTCGGTGTGAAAATAGACGATTTGCAGCGGATGTCTGGCTGCGTCCAACTGATTGCCCGCTTCATCCCAGATTTTATCCACAACCTGCCTGAAAACCTGGCCTCCCGGTCCGAAAAACTCGACGGTGCTGCCCGGCTTGAAATGGTTTCTTTGCTCCACTTTGACGTGCCCCGAATGGGCATCGTAATCCAACACGACTCCGGCGAAGTCATAATCCATCTGCTTATCCTCCGGGCCGTATATGTGATCCTCATGATCCGGATCATCAAAATAAAAGCCGGCATTCAGCGGACGGTTGGCCGCTTTCCAGATTTCTTCCTGCCACTGCCGCTTCAATTCGTAGCCTTCGGGATCCGCCAAATAAGCGTCGATCGCCTGCCGGTATGCATTCACTACGGAAGCGACATAATGCAAGCTTTTCATTCTGCCCTCGATTTTCAGGCTGTCGATCCCCGCTTGGATCAGCTCAGGGATATGCTCGATCATGCTCATGTCCTTCGAGCTCATGGCAAAAGGATCGACACCCTGCTCGAACAACGGAAATTCACCGATCCGCTGTGATCTTTCGCCCGCTTCGAATACATCATACTTCCAGCGGCAAGACTGGCAGCAGCCGCCGCGGTTGGAATCGCGGTCGGTAAAATGATTGGACAACACGCAACGGCCGGAATAAGACGAGCACATTGCACCGTGGATAAACGTTTCGATTTCAATATCGACATGCCGCTTGATTTCGACAATATCGCGCATGCTCGCCTCCCTGGCCAGCACTACGCGGGGGATGCCTTCCTCCTTCCAGAACTGGACTGCCTGCCAGTTCATGGTGGACTGCTGGGTGCTTAAGTGAATTTCCAAGCTTGGGGCCGCTGATTTGGCAGTTTCGATGATCGCGGGATCGGCAGTGATAATCGCGGCAATCCCCACATCCTCCAGCCCCTTTAAATATTCCGCCAACCCGTCCAAATCCTCATTGTGGGCATAAATATTCGTTGCCACGAACACCTTGGCGCCGTATTTGCCGGCGAACGATACAGCTTCACGCATTTGTTCGAGTGAAAAATTGTCCGCACTGGAACGCAGACCGTATTTTTGCCCCCCGATATACACGGCATCGGCGCCGTAATGCACGGCGAATTTAAGCTTCTCAAGACTTCCAGCCGGCGCCAGCAGCTCCGGCCTCTTGAGCTTTGTTACTGGTGTTTCCTGTTTATTCGCAGTTTGCAGATCCATTGACATTGATCGTCACCGCCTTTCATCAAATAATTAACTGCTGATCAGTAAACCTGTTCTTTGTAGAAAAAACCGAATGTCAGCTCACGCTTGGGATCCTGAACAGCGCGAATCGAATCCAGCCATTGCGGATCGAAGACATAGTCCTCGGGATTGGCGAAGTAGGCCTCAATTGCCGCCTTGTACGCGCGAATGACGATTTCATTGTATTCCGGAGTTTTCAGCAGGCTTTCAATCCGCAGGCTGTCGATGTCTCCCGCCAGCAATTCATGCAAATCCTCCAGCATGCAAAGGTCCTCCGAGCTCATGATATGCGTGCCATGGCTGTCCTCGTAGATCGGATACGTCTGGTCCGGCCGTTCCGATTCCACAAGATATAAAGACCGCTCCATCCCGAACAATTGCTCCGCTTCCGCTTTGCCCAAATGCTCGACATAATGATGCAGCAGCTTACGCTTTGAATGATAAATGTTGGTCATTCCGTGCACCTGAACCTCGACCTGCAGCTTGGCCTGCGCTTTGAATTGCAGAACCTGCTCCAAATTCAGCTCCCTGGCCAGCACGGCTCTCCTTGCGCCCCTGGCCGCCCAAAAGTTGGCGGTGGCGTAATTGGTCGTGGTCATTTCCGAGCTCCAATAAAGCGCAGCATCGGGAGCGTGCAGCTTTGCCGCACGCAAAACGGCAGGATCGCCGAAAAGAATCGCGTCAGCGTCGGTCTGAGCGATTTGCCGCAAAAAAACGGGAAGCTCCTCCAGCATGCGGTTTTCCAATATGGCATTTACCGCAACCACAATTTGCGCTTGATTTTGATGGGCGAAGGCCGCAGCTTTTGAGATTTCGGCGATTGCCATCGTTCCCGGCAGCCTCATTGCGAAGGGTTCCGCGCCGATCGTCACAGCGGTCGCTCCTGCCGCGATATAACGTTCAACCTCCTGCAGCGATCCCGCCGAGGTCATTAACTCCGGTTTGTTCTTCATGCTTTGAGCCGCCTCCAATTTTTGCACCGCTTCCATAATGAAACCGGCTTATTTCGCATTTTGCTTGCTTTTATTCTTATCCTTTAAAAACTCATTATAAGTTTTTGCAAAATAGTGCCCGCGTGATCCGTCATTTTTTGCCACATAGAATAAATATTTGTTCGATTCAGGAT
>CAZESH010000377.1:0-3427 GCA_964514665.1 uncultured Caryophanales bacterium | reverse complement strand
TTGTACAGAAGATTTTGGCTTCATTACTAATAGCGGAGTTGCCATCAAAATTTACCTTAGAAGGAGGGACGCATAATCCGTTTGCGCCGCCTTTTAATTTTCTGGAGAAAGTATTTGTACCCATTGTCAATAAAATGGGGCCGAGCATTACTATGGAATTAGAACGACCGGGATTTTATCCCGCCGGTGGCGGATGTTTCACCGTCACAATTGAGCCAAAAGCGAAATTTAACTGGATTGATATTGTTGAACGTGGTGAAATTGTTAAACGTTCCGCAAAAGCTTATGTTGCCAACCTACCGGTAAAAATCGGACACCGTGAAATGAAGGTTGTCAAGGAAAAGTTGTCATGGGATCGTGAGTACCTGGAGGTTGTTGAAGTTGTAGACTCACATGGCCCGGGAAATATTGTATTGGTTGAAATCCAGAGTAAAAATATTACCGAGTTGTTTACCGGCTTTGGCATGAAAGGAGTGCCTGCGGATAAAGTTCCTGTACCAATGATCAAAGAGATACGTGAATATTTAACTGCCGGTGTGCCGGTAGCTCGATACCTGGCAGATCAATTAATGATCCCCATGGCAATGGCCGGTGGCGGTACATTCAGAACACTACCTTTAACAAGGCATTCGATAACGAATATTGAGATACTGAAAAAATATCTGGATATTCGCGTTGATGTAACAAAATTAGAAAAAAATATTTATGAAGTCAACATTATCGTTTGATGATCAGCAATTGGAGACATAAAAGTGAAAACACGTGAACTTGCATATCTTGGAATCCCCAAAGGGGAGATTATGAAGATAACCCAGGACGCGATTAAACAATGGGTCGGTTCGAAAGATGGTCATTTGGATAAAACAGCAATTTGTCAAAAAATCAGTAACCTTATAAATGATCCTCATGATTTTTTCGATAACGAGTATTTTGGCGAAGTTGCGAAAAAACTCCATGAAAAACAACAGGCACAAGATCAATATATTCCTCGTGAACAACCAGCTTTTTATCAGCAATGGGGAACAGACCTGGAATTGCAGGCTGTCCAGCAAATGGAAAATGCCTGTAAGTTGCCGATCTCTGTCTATGGGGCATTAATGCCTGATGCCCATACAGGATACGGTTTACCAATTGGGGGAGTCCTAGCTACAAAAGATGCAGTGATTCCCTATGCGGTTGGAATGGATATTGCCTGCAGGATGAAGATGACGGTACTGGATCTACCTGTAAATGCTATAAGTGGACAGGTGGATCGTCTCAAAAAAGCCCTGGAAACAGAAACGCAATTTGGTGTTGGGGCTACATTCAGAAAACGTCGGGAACATGAAGTTATGGATGAAGACTGGTCATTCAGTCCCATCGTCAATCAACATAAAGATAAAGCATGGAGCCAACTTGGGACCAGCGGCAGTGGAAATCATTTTGTTGAGTTTGGGACATTAACTCTTGAGCAGGGAGATCTCGGACTCGAAGCAGGAATATACCTGGCGCTACTCAGTCACAGCGGTAGCCGGGGCATAGGAAATGAAATTGCAACATATTTCAGCAAACTAGCGGTCCAAAAACATCCGGAGCTACCAAAAGAATTGACACATCTTGCATGGTTGGATCTGGATAGTTCTGAAGGCCAGGAGTATTGGCAAGCAATGGAACTAATGGGACGATATGCTGCCGCTAACCATAAGCTGATTCATCATTATATTGCAAAACATCTTGGAGCCAAGGTTTTACTGGATATAGAGAATCACCATAACTTTGCATGGAAGGAAAAATATGATGGCCAAGAAGTTATTGTTCATCGCAAAGGCGCTACACCAGCAGATAAAGGCACGCTTGGAATAATTCCGGGCTCAATGGGAACCAGCGGTTATATTGTCAAAGGCAAAGGAAAGCTGGAATCTCTCAATTCTGCTTCACATGGTGCCGGACGAAGAATGAGCCGAAAAAAAGCCAAAGAAACCTTTACCTGGTCGGAGGTAAAAAAATACTTGAAGGAAAAAGAGATTCTCGTACTGTCGGCGGGCATTGACGAAGTACCAATGGCCTACAAGGATATCGAAGAAGTGATGGCTGCACAAAGTGATCTCGTGGAGCCCATCGCCCGCTTTAATCCCAAGATTGTCAAAATGGCACCCGCAGGAGAAAGGCCTGAGGATTAGAATGCGTAACTCTTATGCTGCTGTCTTTATTTCTCTCCAATAACATAATGTGAGAATATTTATAACCTCTTTGTTTTTCCCTCGTCACTATCCCTATCCGCTTGCTTAAGGGCTTCAAGGTCATCATCTGTGAGAAATACATCTAAATCTGCTATATGTTTTTTGATATAATACAGATCCGATTCGATTTTATCCAATCGGTATGTTCCAGGTGAAGACGACAAAACCAGCGATAGGCTAGATTGAGATGAACTTCCTCACAGAGTTTTCTTTCGGATTCGATCCCATACAAATAGCCAATGAGCTGCATACGAAAAAACAACACCGGGTCAATGGAGGGTCGGCCATTACAGGAACAATATAAATCGGAAGTTAGGTCATAAATGAAACTGAGATCGAGGGCTCGGTCGATCCGAACTAAGAGGTGCGTTTTCGGTATCATCTCCTCCAAATTGACTGTGGTTAAAAGCCGCTCTTCATATTGTTTGCGTCCTTGCATAATTCACCTCCGTGTGCCAGAGGTATTATGCAATTATGGAAATCCATCTGCAACAAAAAATGAGACTTTTTCAACAGCCCGTAGTGGCTAGTACATATTAGCGGATATAGCTAATATCCACGGTAAGCCTGTTTTCTGCATTGAGCATTTTTGCCTCATTGAGACAGATTGTGATCTTTCTGTCTCCTTTTTCAAATTCCGCCTGTATCGGTATATTGGCCAACCTTATAGTTACTTTGAGGGGGACCATCGCATCAGGTAGTTCAAGAGTTAGTGTTTTAAGGTTCAATATTCCCCACACCATTTCAATTTGCACTTTTTGAGAATTAGCTTTTTGTGTTTGCGTGAATGTGCCCCATCCTTCAGCGGCCGTAAAGGCTGTTTTGAAGTTCTGAGGCGAAAGTTTCGGCGCGAAGCCGATATGCTTTTTAGGTCCGTGATGTTCAAACCCACAGATTGAGATGAACGCTCCATAACTAGCCATCGCGCGTGCATAATGGTCTGAGCATTCGATCTCATTGTAAGGATTTCTAAGTGTCGCATCGTAACGATCGTGAATCGCTCGGGCGATAGCGAGGCCTTCCTTAATCATTCCTTCGCTCAGCATGTGTGATGCGACCTGCCATTCAAAACCGGTCATACATTCGTTGAAGTACATATACTGCCAATGTTTATGGAAATTCGGATTTTGTTGACCTTTGGGCCAAGTACACATAAGAGCCCCTAACAAAATGCGTTCACTAAAACCCGATGACAAATTATAACACAT
>CAZESH010000376.1:0-3446 GCA_964514665.1 uncultured Caryophanales bacterium | reverse complement strand
CATTTGCGAAGTGCCAACCGGCCTATATGATCAGCGTGAAGTGAAGTCTCGCGCACTTCAATTTCCGCTTGAAAATGCTTTTTCCCCGCTTCTATCAAAGCTTCAAAGCCTGTTGTTTCACCGACAAAGCGAATCACTCCGGCTTCCTGGCCTATGACGGACTGCAGACGCTTCAGCCACGCTTCGAATAAATCGATTTCATCGGCAATCAACGTTGTCCAACCCGCTCCCTCGTCGCCGTACAGCGACGTATAAGCCTGTCCGCGCCTGGCATCCATCAGCGGAATGATCCACTGCTTGGCAATGACCTTGCCTTCCGTCTGCTGCGGCGTATAACTGCCGTAAGCGAGCGCTTCCAGGCTGGAGACGCCGATCAATGGCAAGCTCAGCGCCCAAGCGAGGGTTTTCGCCACGGTCACTCCGATCCGCACACCGGTATAGGAGCCCGGGCCGAAGCCGGTACATACGCCGCCGATATGCTTCATCGTCAGTCCGGACGACTGCAGCAGCTCCTGGATGGCCGGAATGAGCCGGATCGAGTGATTTCGCTCCGACTGCGATTGGCTCTCGGCAACCGGCTTGTCGCGATGAAAAACGGCGATCGACATCGCAGCCGTCGAGGTATCCATGGCCAGCCAATATTCGGGTATTTTATCTATATGCGCTTGCTTCATTGCAATACTCCCGTTCTTCTAAGTTCATCGCACCATGCCGTATATGGCTCTCCATGAGGATGGAGCCGGAACACTCTGGCGTCTGTCCCGGCAAGCTTTATGGCAATATGCAGCAGCCGTTCCGGAAGCAATTCCCCGAGCCGCCCGGCCCATTCCACTACAGTCACGCCCCGGCCGTAGAAATATTCATCCAGTCCGAGCTCGGCGGCTTCTGTCCCGGAAATCCGGTATGCATCCATATGGTAAAGCGGCAGCTTGCCCTCCGCATATTCTTTAATAATGGTAAATGTCGGACTGTTGACGATTTCTTCGATCCCGATCGCTTCGGCGAGCATTTGCGTGAATCGTGTTTTGCCTGCCCCGAGGTCGCCTTCCAGTGCAATCACGCTGCCCGGCTCAAGTTTTTGCGCCAGCCAATCCGCCAACGCCCGGGTATCCGCCTCGCTGCCGGCCTCATATATGTAATCCTGCATGCCCTGACCGTCCATCAATGCGCACCTCCGTTATGCTACATTATAGTTCTCTAAGCAAACGCTGGCAAGAATGTATAAGCAAAAGAAAAGAGCGATTTACGATCGCTCCCGGGCTTGATTATGGATTGCGATTAACCAGCAAGGCTTCTTTCCATGCAAATCGGAGGGGATTTCTGTTTTGGATGAGTTTGCATTCCGTCGCCCCCTCCAAACGAACCGAATTAAACCTCCTGCAGTTCATCCGCATTTACAGTCATGCTTTTCCCCTCGTTATCCACGGGATGCACGCTGACGGAGCGACTCTGCACATCGACCTGATCGATCCAGATCGATTCGCCGTTTAACTGCACCTCGTAATGTTCGTTGGATTCGAGTATTTGTCGGGCCCTTTGAATATCCAAGCTCTCACCTCCAGCTTTATTGCTCCTCCGCATGGTCCGTTCGGTCCATTTGGTTCGTTTGCTCCCGATCCTTCAACCGGTTGACGACAGAATCGTGCTGCAGCATCGTATCGGTTGTCGAATCGCCGATATAGCCGTTATCTTCGGTTACATTGCCGCCGCCGAGACCTTCATTGACCATGCGGTCCACATCCATGAAATGATCCTCTTTGCCCTCGTAATCCTGATCCTGATGCTGAGCCATGAAACAGTCCTCCTTCTAGCGGTATCGCTATAAGATTTCCCGACTCTGCATGATTTCATGCGCCCGCTTGTGAACCCTCATGCCCATGCCTTTAGATCCAAATAAAAACAATTTATTCGACAAATTGTTCCATATCGCATATAATAAGGATTAAGAAAACGGATACATCGAAAAGGGCAAACCCGTTGAAAAGCGGGGACGCAAAACTTCAGGCCTAAAGAACCACGTTCTATGGCAGCTGGGTTGCCGAAGTGTGGCAATACATTCCAATGGCGGATGACTGCACCCTCGGTGCAGTTTTTTTGTTACATTTATTGGTTTTCTTAATTTTCGATACATGAGGTGGTGACACCGGTGCAGAGCAAGCATATCAATCCCTTTCTGGAATCGTCCATTTTCGTGATCGAGCAGATGTGCAGCATCCGTCCGCAGCTCGGCGAGCTGCAGTTGAGGACGATCGAAGTGGAAGACGGTCCGGTTTGGTTGATGATTCGGGTATTCGGGGATATGGAGGGACAAATTATATACCGTTTTGATCTTCATGTCGCCTTGAAGCTCGTTTCCGGCATGATGGGCGGATTTGTGGTAACCGAACTGGACGAGATCGGGAAAAGCGCTATTTTTGAACTGGGAAACATGATCAGCGGCAACGCCGGATCGATTTTGTCCGGCCAGGGCATCGAAATCGACATTTCCCCTCCCGCACCGGCAACGCAATCGGATCTGGCGGAGCAGGCATTAAGCATTCCCCTGCTGCTCGACGGAATCGGAGAATTCCATATTTTCGTCAATGTAAAAAATCAACAAGCCGGCTGAACCGTAAAAAATGTACCACCTTCTCCCTACCATATTTCGGTCGATATTCGTGCATAATACGCACAATAAGAACCGAAAAAGGGGAAGGTGGTTTTTCTATGCATACCGTCTGGAAAGGCGCAATCAGCTTCGGCTTGGTGCATGTGCCGGTCAAGATGTTCTCGGCTACGGAAGATAAGGATATCTCTTTTCGCTACATTCACAATGAGTGCGGAAGTCCGCTCGCTTACGTGCGCAGCTGTCCGGTTTGCGAAAAAGAAGTGCCCTGGGAGCAAATATCCAAAGGCTACGAGTATGAAAAGGGGCGCTTCGTCACCTTTGCAAAAGAAGAGCTGGATCAGCTGACATCAGAAGTCAACAAAGAAATCCGCATTCTGGACTTCGTTGACCTGGGCGAAATCGATCCCGTTTATTTTCAGAAAACGTATTATCTCTCGCCAAACGAAACCGGCGCCAATGCTTATTCACTTCTGCTGGAAGCGATGAAGCAAAGCGGGAAAATCGGGATCGCCAAGGTTTCGATCCGCTCCAAAAGCAGCTTGGCTGCCATCCGCGTAATGGAAAACTGCATCGCAATGGAAACGATTTTCTATCCCGATGAAATCCGCAGCGTGCAGCAGGTGCCCAATTTGCCGGAGAAGAAGGAGGTCAATGACAAGGAACTGGAAATGGCGAAAATGCTGATCGACCAGCTGTCCACTCCTTTTGAACCGCAAAAATACGAGGACGATTACCGCGGCAAAGTACTGGAAATGATCGAGAAGAAGGTGGCCGGCGAAGAAATTACCGTCGCCCCCGAGCAGCACCGCACCAATGTGGTGGATCTGATGAGCGCCTT
>CAZESH010000375.1:0-3474 GCA_964514665.1 uncultured Caryophanales bacterium | reverse complement strand
AGGAGAATTAACTTAGAATTCGCCTTTTCGTGTCTTGACAATGGGGGGCATTATAGATTGCCGCCTCGCCGAAACCGAACGAAGCGATCATTCGCGGCCTCAGCTATTTAATTGCGTCGGCCCGTCTGCAGAATTGGACGACGACGTATCCCACAGGCGCCGGCTTGCCCGGAGGATTTTATTTTCATTATCCCGGCTACCGATACGGCTGGCCCCTGCTGGCGTTGGCCCATTACAAAAACAAGTACCTGAACAAATGAGAAAAACTCCTATCGGAGTACTTCAAGGATGAGCAACCGCGTTTAATCGGTAGTTTTTATCGCCAATCAGAAAGTTTATTATGCGCTTTAGCGCTTTAATGGAGTTAAATTTTCTGATGTGGTAAGAAAAACCGTGGGCTATGCCGCTTGGATCTCCATCATCCATCGCATCAAGGTTACGCACGACATTCAAAGGTATAGCTTCCACCATGTCGCACTGTAGATAGTTATAATTGAGAGCCTCCTTCCCGTTGCCGTTTAGGAACTGTTTGGCTTTTTTCTTCCTTTTTTGGAGCTGGTTTTCATTTCCTCGAATCCGGTGAGATCGTGAATCCTCCTTTCTAAACAACCACGTGTCTTTTCGCAAGCAGCATATTGAATCACTTTCAGACAGACTTCTCCCTTCGCAGGTATAAAATGTGGTTTCGACCCACGATGCGGCTGAAAGCAAGGTCACCCGAAATGTAAAATTCCTCTCCGAAATTAGCTGCCCTCAATCGAACAGCCGCCAAGAATGGCGGCTGTTGCTGGCGGTGCGGGCTATGGGTGACCGACAAGCTCGTGAGGCTCTTCAGGCATTTGAAAAACAGGCTGTCCAATCTGCGGATTTTCTTCATTCGATTGCAGCTTGTCTGTACTTTTGCGGTCTTCCATCATATGTTCATATATATCGATCAAAAGAAGACTTCCGTCTCCTTGCACCTTATGTTTATCCGTATAGCTTTTTAATCTTTTCCTGCTCTTGTACTCTTCCATCCATTTTACCATCTGGTATAAAATCATAATTTTCCAAACCTCCTTTCCAGCTTTGGTCTCATCATAAATCAAAAATGTAATGAGTTCATGTTATTCAAGTTAAAAATCAGTGAAAATTAGATTACAAAATATTACAATAAAGCCTTATCATTGTTATTTTTTTTGTTCATACAGAGTAATACGTCTTTAAAGATTGTTTTGTTTCATAATTTCCCTATTATTCACAAATTATTCACAACCCCCGAAAAACCAGGACGCGATGTGCCGGCGGATTTTTCTGTTTCAAAATTGAAGAAATAGCACAGATTATTTTTTTCTCCGCGCAACCGAGTTGAATGTAACCCCCTGTTTGCCTCTCTGCACACTGCAATTTCCATTTTCGGCATTACACTTCCCGAGGCCGCACCTCAAGTTCGTTAACAATTCTGTTTTTCCAAATTGCAGCTCCGGAATCGCGCTATTAGTTGATCTTGTCTTCAGTCCAAAGCAGATTTTATCTGCTTTTAAGGAAATTCTTAGAGAATTTTAATTCAACACCGCCCAATCCTTGTTAACATTTTTTACAGGAAAAAATAAAGGAGGTCAAAACATGAGGATTTGGAAAGTTACATTAAGTCTGCTCCTCACTATGCTGGTAAGTATTGGAGTTTTGGGAGGTGCCAATTCCTATGCCGCATCCGGCGTACAGCTGTTTACCCCGTTTACGGATATTTCCGTAACGCCCGGACAGACCGTCTCCTACAGCATTGATGTAATCAACAGTACAGCGAGCATTCAGGAAGTCCCGATTTCGCTGCAGGGGGTTCCGCCGCAGTGGAAAAGTCAACTTTCTTACGGAAGCTGGCTGGTGAAGAAAGTCGCCGTAAAACCAAACGACACGAAAACCGTCAATCTCGATATCGATGTGCCGCTGGCCGTCGACAAGGGGAGCTACAACTTCGAAGTATTGGCGGGGGACTACAAGCTGCCATTGACCATCAACGTTTCCGAGCAAGGCACTTACAAAACCGAGCTTTCGGTCAATCAGCCGAATATGCAGGGACATGCGGATGCCAATTTCAATTTCTCCGCGGACTTGAAAAACAAGACGGCCAATAAGCAGGATTATGCATTAAGCGCGGAAGCTCCCGCAGGATGGGACGTCGCCTTCAGCAGCCTGGGGAAAAACGTAACGTCGGTCAGCGTCGACCAAAATTCCTCGCAAACCGTCAACATCGACATTACCCCGCCGACGACAGTCAAAGCAGGAACTTATAAAATTCCAATCCATGCCGCCACCAATGCCTCTTCCGCGGATAGTGAGCTGGAAGTGGTCATCACCGGAACCTACGGCCTTGATCTGACAACGTCAAGCGGTCTGCTCAGCGCTGATATCACGGCGGGCAGCGACAAAAAAATCGACCTGCAGCTGACCAACAAAGGCTCAACGGATTTGAAGGATATTGAATTGTCGGCAACAACACCAGCCAACTGGGAGGTTACATTTGACGAGAAGAAAATCCCCAAGCTGGACGCAGGAAAATCAACGACTGTAACGGCAACCGTCAAAGCGGACAGCAAAGCGATAGCCGGGGATTACCAGCTCAACATGCACGCCCAAACGCCGGAGGTTTCCTCTGACGCACAATTCCGCATTACCGTAAAAACCTCCATGCTGTGGGGTTGGGTCGGGATACTTCTGATCTTGATGGTAGTCGTCGTAATTTATTACTTATTCCGGGCATACGGGAGGAGGTAACCGTGGCTGAAACCGTGATTGAAATCAAGGATCTTACGAAGAAATACGGTGAGCAAACTGCGGTAAACCATCTATCGTTAAACATCCAAAGAGGTGAAATCTTCGGTTTGCTCGGACCGAACGGAGCGGGAAAATCCACCACCATCCTGATGCTGCTCGGGCTCTCGGAGCCGACGTCGGGCAGCGTCAAGGTACTGGGCATCAATTCCACGCGCAATCCGATGGAGGCCAAGAAGAAAGTCGGTTATCTTCCCGATGACATCGGTTTTTACGAGGATATGAGCGGCATGGAAAATTTGATGTACACTGCCCGCTTGAACCGTCTTACCGACGCCGTTGCCAAAGCCCGGGCAGAAGCGCTGCTGCAGCGTGTGGGCCTGCAGGATGCGGCCGATAAAAAGGTCGGTGCCTACTCCAGAGGAATGCGGCAGCGGCTGGGTTTGGCGGATGTGCTGATCAAAGATCCCGAGATCATCATTCTCGACGAACCTACGCTCGGGATTGACCCGGAGGGCGTCCGCGAATTGCTGCAGCTGATCCAACAACTGAGCCGCGATGAGCAAATCACCGTGCTGCTGTCCTCGCATCATCTGCATCAGGTGCAGCAGATTTGCGACAGGGTCGGACTGTTTGTCAGCGGAAAGCTGCTTGCCGTGGGAGCTATCGGATCTCTGGCGAAAAAGCTGTTCCTGGAGGAGTTGATTACCCTCGAGGTCGGAA
>CAZESH010000374.1:0-3479 GCA_964514665.1 uncultured Caryophanales bacterium | reverse complement strand
GTTTCTCCGCAAACTTCTCGCAGTCATCTGACCTCGCTCGTCGCCTCTGGTTGACAGTGTTTTCTGCATCGGGGCGAGTACGAAAATCTTCTATTTTACGCATAAGCTTTGCATAGTAATCATTAAACAGCGCCTGACGCTCTGCCAACCGTTCAACAGGCGGCTCCCCCTTCTGCTTCCGGTCTTCCTCAAACTCCCTCGTATTCGTCCGATCCGCATCTATCAAAGCGCTGAATACGAATTTGGTCAGAAACATCAGCTTGCTTTCCGCCGTTTCCGAGGAAGGCTTCGAAAGGTAAGCTTCAAGCTCATTAGCCGCTTCCAATACATACTGCTGAAGCGCTTCTTCACTCATCACTTCTGAAAAAAAATGATAGCGAGCGCTTTCATATTGCAACTCCTCCGAACTTTTATCCTGAACACGTCTAAGGTAGTCAGACTCCAGTGCCGGACTTAGAAAATCATGTAAGTAAGAATGGTGTGAAATAATCGCGTTACCTACTACTTCTGCCAGCATGCAAGGGTATTTAGACAAACTACTGGTATGGAATAATTCATGGAGCAGTTTGCCTCCAGCGGTTGAATGATCAACACTGCCGCGCTTCGATGGGGCAGTCGGGTTATGTACCGCTTCCCATATATATTCCTTGAATTTATTCGTATTTTTACCCATGTCGTGCAACAAACCTGCTAGTCCGGTTATGTGCTTCACGCCAATCTTACTGCCGTACTGTTCCGCCAGTTCTTTTACATCAAGCAAATGCTCCCTGACACTCTGTATTTGTTTATCGCTTTCCCGTATGTGCGCAATGAATGTCATTTCATTACTCCTCATCAATACGTATTTTGAATGCTATGTATTTATCATACAGGAAAACAATGACAAACAGCTGTCAGGAAACAAACGTTCGATGAAATGAATTATGGAGTGATCAGGACAAATGATGGCTCTTAAGTTAGCAAGAAGAATCGATGAATTTAATCCAATTTACGGAGACTTTCGGGTCAGGAATACCTAAAACAAAAACGTTGGAAAGACGGCTTCGTATGTCCCAAATGCCAGTATCATGGGCACTATTATATCCAAACACAGAAGCTCTTTGAATGCCAGCAATGCTTAACTCAAACGTCCATAACGGCAAGCACATTATTTCACGAACAGCTTTTTGTCTGCTTCGTAAAATCCGCTGCGCAATGCAAGATCGGGATTCGCTTTATATGCTCTCTGGTGTGGTAGAAATGGATGATGCATACTTTGGCGCACCACGCAAAAGACAACGCCGGCATCGGGTAAACCGTCGGAACTCTTGTACCGCTCTCCTCGTCAAGCTGGAAGCTTCTGCGGCCACGTCCGGTCGCGCATCGACAACAGCGTGATGCTGCCTATGGAAAAAAGAGTCCACCGACGCCTTGGTCATGGTAGGGGATCCAAACAATACGGCACCCAATATAAATGATCTGCGAGCTTAATCTATCTTCCAAACCAACTGCACGATTTTGTTTAAATATCCATCATTTTAACTTCGTCGGACAGACTCCTAGGAACCCGCTCCCCTGTACTGCCGCACGCCGCCGTTCCAGAAAATCAAACCGATGGAAAAAACGATTGCACCGACAGCCGGCGTAAGCAAAGCGATCAGCTTGAAATTCTGCGGATCGAGAAAATAAGCGGCCGGATAAAATCCGACAAAAGCAAAGGGGAGAGCGAAAGTCAGGGTCAGGCGGATGATTTTGTTGTAAATCCCCACCGGATAACGGCCGTAATTTTGAATGTTCCAAATCAGCGGCACAATGCCCGTCGGCGCATCGGAATAAAAGGAAATCGAGGTCAGGCCGACATAGATTCCCCCGTAAATGGCCACCGATCCGAGTACCAGCAGCAGCAATACCGGAAGATCGATCCAACCGAAGGATAGACCCATATGAACCCAAGTATAGGCCATAATCAAGCCGCCAACGAGGGAGCCGAACAGCGAAGACGGATCCATGTTCTCCAGCATCAGCTGAAACAAATTATGCGCCGGGCGCGTCAGAACACGGTCCATTTCCCCCTTGACGATATACCGCTCGGTAAAACCCCACAGACTGAAAAAGCAGCCGAATATGCCGTAAGGGACCATGAAATAACCGTAGATGAACACGACCTGATCCTGCGACCAGCCTCCGAGCAGTGAAGTGTGCCGAAACACGACAAGAATGAACAGCAGGTTCATGAAATTGAACAGCAAATCTGAAACGACCTCGATCCAGAAATCGGAGCGGTAGGTTAAACGGGTTTTTAGAAAATTTTTCAAATAATCGACAAATAGCGAAGCATAGAATCCCATGCGCTTTAACCTCCTTGAATGAACAGGCGGCTGCGCGCCATTTTCCAAATTGCCGCGATTGGCACAAGCAACAGCAGGAACCAGAACAATTGGGTGCCGAGCGCGCTCCAGACCGCCTCCCCTGCAAGCCTGCCGGTAAATACCGAGCCAGGAAGATAAGTAATCGCCTGAAAAGGAAGCAGCTTCAGCACGGCTTGGCCCCACTGCGGAAAAAAGGAAAGCGGAATGATCAGTCCGGAGCACAAATCCACAACCACCCGTTTCATCCGCATCATCCCTTGATTGTTTTCCACAAAAAAAGCAAACAAACCGGTGAGAATATTGATTTGCGAATTGATCAGAAAGCTGAAGAACAGCATAACCAGGAATACTGCCCATACCTTGGGATCCCGTGGAAAATCGAGCGGAAACAACAGCGACACAATGAACATGCCCGGCGTGCTGAAGAGCAGCAGGCGAAACAGCCCCTCGCCGAAGCCCTGCATCATTTTGACCAGCAAATATTGATAAGGCCGGATAAACTGTACGGCCACGCTGCCGTCGCGGATCTCCTGGGCGATTTCCTGATCGAGATTGTTGAAATAAAACGCTCTGGCCATCCAGGACACCGCCACATAGGTCGTCATCTGCAGCACCGACAGTCCGCCCAATGTTTCCTTCGTCCCGTACACCGCCTGCCAAAGAAAATAATAGGCGCCGATATTGAGTGCATAGATCAGGATCCCGCTGTAATAATTAACCCGGTAAGCGAGCATCATCAGGAAGCGGATGCGGATCACATCCAAATAGGCCGGGATCATGAAACGCCTCCCCCCTGCTTGACGGCTTCCTTCTCCCCCTGTTCCGGATTGCCGCCTGCGGCCGTCTTGTCGGAGACCGGCGGATGCAGGCTAGCGTTGCCGTCTCCGCTCGTTTTGTAGATCTCTCTGACAATATCCTCCGTATTCGTCTCCAAAATCTTCACATCGCGAATTTCCGCCAAATGCACGATCCGGCTCAGCACCTGGGACACCGCCGTCTCCCCGCTTTGCAGCCATGCGCTGGCGGTGCGCTCGTTTTTCCTGCTCCGGCCGATATTCATCCCCGCAGTCAACCCCTAAAGCGGCTCAAGCGCAAAGATTTCAGACACCAGCAGCACTATTTCGTTGCCTT